>CAKZMG010000130.1 GCA_937128235.1 uncultured Verrucomicrobiales bacterium | reverse complement strand
TATTCTTAGCAGCGTTCTCGATATTTCTTGGATCTCGAAATAAATCTGGGCTGGTAATTTCTATTTTTTTAAGGCGAGCTAGTTCTTTTTCTTCTTCATCGAACGGTGCTGTCTTCTTTTCAGGGAGCTTCTCTCCGAGAGCGATTAGTTTTTTCCTGCTCATCGTTGTGTGTGGTTCCATATTAGGAAACTCCTCTAATAAACGATAGTATAGCTTTGCTGCTTGCTTTTTCTTTCCTTCTTTTCGCTGTATTTCCGCTAAGCGATAAAGTGCTACGACTACAATTTTTCTATCTTCTTTAAATTGTTTGAGAAGTAACTCATATTTCTGGATTGCAGTCTGGTGGTCTTTTTTAGCTTCTTCAGCGAAGATTCCATCGCGTAGCAAAGTCTTGGCTTCTTCTGCAACTAGACTAGATGTACTTGCGAGTAAAACGACTGAGAATGTTAGAATTGTTTTCATGATGGTGAACTTTAGCACAATGAAGTGCGTTGATTGTCATGATTCTGTCATATTTTGTTATATTCTGTCGATTGGTAAAATGGGCATTATCTTAGCAAATGAAACAATGTTCGGAAGGGGATAAGCTTATATCTCGCAAGGCTGCGTAGGCTCCAGCGTCCAGCGGTGTGAAAGAAGAAGGGATGAATGCATTTGGCGGTGACGAGGCGCTTGCGGAATTTTCTCCGCATCTGGTAGAGGTAAGTTTTTAAAGTCTTATCCCAGTCTGAGCTCTCGCCACCACGACAATATGGTAATAAATACTGACCTGCGAGAAGGGCACTTTCTAATGCGATACTCATGCCGTTTCCCGTGAAGGGTGGGATCAATACTGCTGCATCTCCGATGGGTAAAACGTGCTGTTGGTCATGCTTCGTACTAGGTTGATGACCCATGGAGAATCCAGCTACGGCTGAGAAGGATGTGCTGTCGATGGTGGCAGATTTTAGTCTGCTGGCGAGAGTTTCTAACCCGATGGAGATGAGATAAGCTAGAAATTTATCAGCACCTTTACCTTCCACATTTTTATCTACTTCAAATAATGCACAGACGTTTACCTTGCCATCTTCTACAGGTGAGAGACCTACGTAGCCACCCTTGGCAGAGTTGTCTCCTGTGTGCATTTCTAGTCCTGATATGTCCATGTCAGAGACGTGCATTTTCATTCCTAGCCAGCGGAGTGCGTCTTCACCTTTTCCTTGTTTTTCTTTGCCACATGCCCAAACAATTCCTTCGGACTGTTGCCCGAGGTAAGTTTTTTTATCGATCCTCTGATGCTTTATTTCTCCTCCGAGTTCGCTGAAAAGTGCTTGTAATTTATCATCTAACACAAATCGAGAAGTCCCCATTCCTGGGTGTGGGAGAGTTTTATCGAGCACTTTTTTATTTCCAATATGCCATCGAATATTTCTAACAGACTCCGCATTTTTGAAGAGCGAAAGTATCCCTAAGTCATCCAGTGTATCCTCACTGACTCCACAGATAAATTCTCCACACACTTTATGCCTAGGATAAATGCCTTGCTCGATGACGGCCACGCTCACGCCATGCTTTCTTAAATAACACCCGAGGGCGAGACCTGATAATCCACCGCCAATGATAGTGATCGACTTTTTCATTTGATTTTTTTAGCGATAGAGCGAATGCCGCCTAATCCAGCGCGTTCATCCCAGTGCCAGTCTATATCTAGCAGACCGGCCAGCTCGCCAAACCTGAATCCTGCCTCGATGCTTGCCATCATGTCATGTCTGGTGACGTGGTTTACAAATGGGAAAAGGGGATAGCCTAGCAACTTACTAAACCAATAGCGGTGCGGCTCAGCCATGATGATGGCGCGGCAGTTAGAAATTTTCTTACTCAGCAGCCAAAGCTCTTCATTGTCTAAGTGATGGATGAATAAATTGGCTACTACAACGGCTTCATTATCAAAAGATTCAGTGGCGAACACATTTTCAGATTTCCATTTTACATTAGAATGCACACCAGCAGGTCTCTCTAACAAATCTATGGCGATGACTTCTATATCTGGAAATTGCTCTTTTATCTGAGAAGCCAAGTGCCCGTCGCCAGCACCGATCTCGATCACTTTCTGAACATCTCCTAAACCTTCTAGCTGTTCTAGGATCCATTTCTCACCCCGCATGAACCAATTGATCAAGCGCAGATCTCTCCGGCTACGTATCGCCGCTGGATCACTTGCCTCCAAGCTATCCAAAATCTCAGGTTTCACCACTCTCTCCATCATGTGTGAAAAACTTACCTCTAATTATAGCAGATTTCAATTTTTGATTTCTCCCAGATTTTTTTTCCTAGACGATAAGTGTGCGATAACTCTAGGCTTAGGCAAATGGAGGGAATAAAAATTTAAATGGATATCTCATCACTGATCAGAGCGCATAACAAAGGTCTTATCTTAAAAATGGTCATGAGTGTGATCTTATCTTTCGTGTGCTACTATCTGGCGTATTTGTTTTTTAGGTACACGTTTTCTTTTGTTTGTGATGGTTTTAGGTTGGATTTGGATGCTCATTGGTTTGTGATTGTTCCCATTGCAATTCTTCTCTTGATGACGATCACTTATTTTCTGTCATGGAGAAAAGGAGACGATACAGGTGACGTGAATGATTCTTTCTTTGCAATGGGGTTTGTGGAATACACTGCTGGTGCTGTGATCGTGAATAATTATACTCAGCAGTTAACTGGACCAGCCTATGTGATGTCAGCTATTTTCCATCAAGGTCCAGCTCGGCTTATACGAGTTTATGAGTATTATGGATCACGGATACCTGACACCACTGAGGTGATCAATAAAGTGACTCTAGCCAGAGATAGTCTGAAGTCTGCTAATAAGTGGCAGGATGTGTCACTTTACGGAAATCAAGCGTTAGAAGTAATCTATCTTTCTCTGCTAGAAGAAATTGATCTAGATTTGGTGAAGGGTAGAGTTAAATACTCTGGTGAGTAGGTGTATTTTCGTCGTCTAGTATAAATAAGGTTAAAATAACGTAAGTTAAATTTGACTTACGGTATTTTTATCTTATGATGTGTTCATGAAAGCAAATCCAGGAGGGCAAATAGCAATAGAAGATGTAGTTGGTAGGGAAGATATTATAGAAACCGTGTGGGATGCGCTGGAGCAGCAAAGTGTTATTTTAGTGGCTGAAAGACGTATCGGCAAGACGACTATCATGCAGGTAATGGAAGAGCAACCTAGGCAGGGGTGGAAGGTGGTTCGGCAAGATGTTGAGAAGTGTCATAGTTCTTTAGAGTTTGCAAAGTTGATATATGCAGATGTAGAGCAGTTTCTGTCAATGAAGGGTAAAACGATGCGCCTTTGTAGTAAGATTTATTCTAAAGTGGAGGGCTCGAAGATTGGGGTTGTACAGCTCTCGAAAGGTGCTACTGTTGGGTGGAAGGAATTGGTGGAGGCAGCAATATCTGATTTAGTGGAAGCTACAAAAGGAGGTCAAAGACTTGTGTTCATGTGGGATGAAATTCCATACATGATCGATAATATAAGAAAGTCTGAGGGAGCTCAGACAGCGATGGCGATCTTGGATGTATTACGTTCGCTCAGGCAAAACTATGGGGAGACCTTGAGGATGATTTACACTGGTTCCATAGGCTTACATCATGTGTTAGATTTTCTGAAAAATGACGGCTTCGGAAATAAAGCCACGAAGAACGATATGTTTCAGATTGGAGTTGAAGTTTTGGCGGAAGAGGATGCGTTAGCATTAGCTAATGAGCTTATAAAGGGAGAGAGTATTCAGTGTGAGAATAGTGAAGCACTTGCTCAGGAAATAGTAAGTTTAGCAGATAGTTTTGCTCACTATATTCATTGTATTGTGAAGTCTTTGAAGCTGCTGGATAGAGAAATTGAGCTAGCGGATGTTCATCAGGAGGTGGATAAGAAATTAAGAGCTGGTGGGCACGAGTGGGATCTTGATCATTATGTGGAAAGGTTACAGGAATACTACGGTGACGATGAAGATATGTGCATAGCAGTTTTGGAAAGCTTGGCGCATGGTAATGATGGCTTAGATATTGAAGAAATAGCTAACGAGGTGAGTAAGAAGGGTAACTTTGGAGGGAAGAAAAAGATCAAGTTGAGGCTCAGGAAGGTGATGAAGAAGATGATGATGGATCATTATTTCGAGAAGTCAGAGGATGGGCGATATTCGTTCCTGTTCGGTATTGTGAAAAGATGGTGCGTGTTAAATTTAGACTAAGGAGGAATTGAGAATGAGTGAAGAATTAGAGAAAAAAATTAAAGCGAAAGTGGCAGATAGGAAGTTGCTTTGGTATTACACCCCTAGCCAGAATTCGGCTGAGGAGTTAGAGGCGATATTTGTGCAGCGTGAGTCTATCGTGAAAGATGCGGTGGAACGTGTCAAGGAGGGTGCTTTGAAAAGCACGAAGCATCACCTGTTATTTGTGGGTCCCCGTGGGTGTGGTAAAACACATTTGGTAAGTCTTATTTATCACAGAGTGATGGCGATGAAAAAGGTCGCGTCAAAGCTACGTGTTGCGTGGCTGAATGAAGATGAAATGAGTCCTTCATTTTTGGATTTATTGGTTAGGATTTATAGGGCACTTAGTGGCAGTTATTCTGAGCAATTCACGGAGTCTGCGATGGAGCCTGTCTATGATTTATTCGCAGATGATGCTGAGGTTTTTATGAAGAATCTTATTATTGATAATCTGGATAAGCAGTCGCTACTGGTCATCGTGGAGAATATGGATGAACTTCTTAAAGGTCTTAAAACCAAGGGTCAGATGAAATGGAGAGCATTTATTCAAGATACGAAAAAATGCGCAACTCTAGCGACTGCTCAGAAAATGACAGACGCTGTGAAAAAAAGGGATGCACCGTTTCATGGAACGTTTCAAGTTGAGTATTTGGAAATGCTGAGTGAGGAGGAGGCTGTTGAATTGCTGAAAAAAGTGGCTGTGTTTTATAAGGATGATGAGCTGTTAGAGTATTTGAATACTGATCCAGGAAGGCAACGCGTAGAGTGCTTGCACTTGCTTACAGGGGGGAATCATAGGGTAATGATTGTGTTGGCTCAGTTTGTTACGAAGGATAGCTTGGAAGAGTTGATTGAACTCTTCTTTAAGATGTTGAATGAGCTAACACCGTATTATCAGGAGCGGTTGAGGTGGATTTCTGCACAGCAGCGTAAGATTATTACTTTCTTATGTTCGTCACCAAAGCCTTTGAATGTGAAGACAATGGCGAAGAGGCTCTTTGTTACAGAGCAGACGCTTTCAAGTCAGCTGAGAGATTTGTATAAAATGGGCTATGTGCGACGTGACCAGCTAGGTAGAGAAAGCTTGTATCAGATTGCCGAGCCATTGATGAGGATGTGTATTGAGGTGAAAGAGAATAATAATAGTGAACCGATTAAGCTGATTATCGAGTTTTTGAAGATTTGGAGTAACAGGGAAACTTTGTTGAAGCAAATAAACTTGATTAGAGAATCAGGAAGTGTATCAGTAAAATACTTGCGAGAGGCTATTGATACTTTTGAGGAAGGTGCTTCTTTTGTTCTATTGCGGAATGGTGAGGATTTTTCTCAATTTAAGGATAAGAAGGGCTCAGAAGCGAAAGCTAGGAAATTAGCTGAAGAGCTTATAAATGATAACTTTGGAGTATTTGTTCGTGGAGTTATTAGCTTTCTGGAAAATGAGTTGTCACAAGATGAATTAGAAAAGATTCTTATGTTGGAAGTTTCTAAAAACAAAAAGATCAAACATGAAGTGTTCCAAATGCTATTTATGGCTCTAATTATGGCTTATAGAGAACAAGAGGCACTAGATTTTAATAGATGGAGTGAATTATTTAAAATATGGAATAGCTTTACTAATCGAATGGGGCTGAAGAGCGAAATGGATGATGTGTTCGAAGTTTTTGAGGACTATGTGAAATCATCCCAACTAAATGAACAAAAAATACTAGAGCTTAGTTTAGAGAAACGTGAAATATTTCTTACAATAATAGAATAAAAAATACCCAGCCTTCGGTGAAGACTGGGTAGGTTGATTGTGTTGTTAGACTCTGGCTAGACTTACGCTACAGCATTTCTGATGAGCTCTAGGAATGAATCAGCTTCGAGAGCTGCTCCGCCTACGAGTGCTCCGTCGATGTCTGGCTGACCGAGGAGTTCTGCTGAGTTTGCGCCTTTTACTGATCCGCCGTATTGGATTCTAACAGCGGCCGCTGCATCTGCTCCGTAGAGATCTTCGATGACTGAACGGCAGAACTTGTGTGTGTCTTGTGCCTGCTCAGCGGTGGCTGTTACGCCTGTGCCGATAGCCCAGACTGGCTCGTAGGCGATGACTACGTTTGAGATGTCTGAAATGCCTTCGAGTCCTTCTTTGATCTGTGAACCGAGAACGGTCTCAAGCTGTCCGCCTTCGCGCTCTGCGAGAGTTTCACCAATGCAAAAGAGGGGAGTAATGTCAGCTGCGAGGGCTTTCTTAAGCTTGGCATTGATCTGAGCATTTGTCTCACCGTAGATGCTGCGACGCTCCGAGTGACCGATGATCACGTAGTTGACGAAGAGTTCCTTTAGCATGTCAGTGCTGGTTTCTCCTGTGAATGCACCGTTGTCATTTTCTGATACGGTCTGAGCTGCGAGACCTACAGATGGATTCACATCATTGATGAGTGCTGATGCGGTTGGGATGCTGAGGTTGTTTGGTGCGATGATGAGGTCTGCTTGATCTGTTAGGTCGGCAGCAGCGGCAAGAAATTTTTCTAGAAATGCTTCTGTTTCAGCTGGACCTTTATTCATTTTCCAGTTGGCGGCGATGATTAGTTTACGTGACATGGTGTGTTAGTTATTGGTTAATTGTTATTGGTTAATAGGTTGAAATTTTGTGACTCTGGTGAGTCAATTATTTATTTGAAAGTGCAGCT
This sequence comes from uncultured Verrucomicrobiales bacterium, assembly GCA_937128235.1. Lineage (GTDB taxonomy): Bacteria > Verrucomicrobiota > Verrucomicrobiia > Verrucomicrobiales > Akkermansiaceae > Rubritalea. Next base: position 44,362 of record CAKZMG010000130.1, on the reverse strand, counting down.
ACTCCTGGGAGTTCTTTGCCTTCGAGTAGTTCGAGGGATGCTCCGCCGCCTGTTGATAGGAAGTCGAAGTCGTTAGAGTTACAGAACTTGTTGGCTGCGGTGACTGAGTCTCCGCCACCGACTATTGTCAGGCCATCTGCTTTGGCTACTGCTTCTGCGAGTGCGATGGTGCCAGCTGCGAAGTTGTCCATTTCAAAGACTCCCATCGGTCCATTCCAGAGGATGGTGCCAGCTCCAGCGACTACTTTACAGAAGTCTTGGATGGCTACGTCTCCAATGTCGATTCCTTCCCAGTCGGCAGGGATTTCTCCTCCTTCTGAGTATGGTTTAGTGACTCTGGTTTCTGCGTCATTTGAGAAATCTTGAGTGATGCGGGTGTCGGCAGGGAGATGGAATTTGATACCTTTTTGCTCCGCAGTCTCTAGAAGTTCTTTAGCGAGTGGGATAAAGTCATCTTCTACGAGTGACATGCCAGTCTTGTAGCCTTGTGCCTTGAGGAAGGTGTAAGCCATGGCTCCACCGATGATGAACTCATCAGCTTTGTCCATCATGGCTTTGATGACTTGGATTTTGTCAGAAACTTTCTTACCACCCATGATGGCGAGGAATGGTTTGGCTGGTGATTCTAGTTTGCCTTGGAGGAATTCTAGCTCAGCTGCGATGAGGAATCCCATGGCACTTTGTGTGACGTGGTGGGTGACTCCTTCCGTGGATGCGTGTGCGCGGTGGGCGGTGCCGAAGGCATCATTCACGAAAATTTCTGCATTTCCTGCCAGAGCTTTTGCGAATTCTGGATCGTCGGCTTTTTCTTTTACATCGAAGCGTGTGTTTTCTAACAGAACAGCATGCCCAGGTTCTAGCCGAGCGCGGAGAATAGTAGCGTGTTCGCCAATGGTGTCATCAGCGAATGCTACTGGAGCACCGAGGAGCTCTGCGAGACGAAGTCCAACTGGGCGGAGTGAGTATTTCTCCTCTGGCTGACCTGCTGGTCTGCCCATATGTGAGCAGAGGACAAGCTTGGCTCCATTTTCTAACAGATAATTGATGGATGGGAGCGCTGCCTGGATGCGAGTGTCGTCAGTGATCTCTAGTTCGCTGTTGTATGGTACGTTGAAGTCACAACGCATGAGTACTTCTTTGCCGTTTACTTGGATGTCTTTGATGGAAAGTTTCATGTAAAGAGAGTTAAAGAGATTGAGCCAAATTGTTAAAGAGAAATTTCCTAGTATAATATTTTTTTAAAGAAAATCATGATCAGTTTTCTATTAGAAATATAAGAATTCTTATTAAATTAGATTTTTTCTTAAATTTCAAGAAACTTTAAGATTCAGAATTCAATAGTTCTTATGAAAAGCGCAATAGTTCTTTTTCAAAATAAATTTTAAATTCAATATTCATCCCCTATAAGCCATGAACAAAGTAATGAACAATAAAGGTCACTTCGTGCTGTTCGGAGTGTTATTCTTTCTCCTAAGAGAAAGTAAGGCCCAAACGTTTCTAGATTTTAGTGGATCTACATCCGCTTTGACTTCTGGTTCATCAGTGGTTGGGTATCAATTTCAAAATGCAGGAGGAGTGGGAGTTCATGCGAATGAGACTTTAAATGGAGCAAATTCCTATACTTCAAATGTTGTGAATGAGTATAATGGGAATTTGAATACTGCCAGCTTTATATCAATAGCTGGATTTACTTTGGGTATGAATGATCTGGATGGTCAGAGTTCTCCAAATACTCAGGCTGGGAGTCATTTCCTACAAGAAATATTTCAGTATGATGCGAACGTTACTCGACTATATTTGCCACCTGGTTCTCCTATTACAAGTGGCTCTGTCACTAATACTCTAACTAGTGGATGGGTAAATGTGAATGATACATCAATTGCTGAAGGTGAGGCTATGCTGCATGATGGGACGTTTACTTTAGACTATGATTCTCCTGTGAGTAGCGTGAACGTTGTTCTAGGAGTGGACCCTGTAGATACTGGGCCAACTTATGGAGCACGTGGATTCGTTATTGATGCTCAAGGAGACATCACAGTGCCCGAACCGTCTTCAACTCTACTTATAGGAATGAGTGGGATGGCTCTGATTTTAAGACGACGCAATTAAATTAGATTCTAAAAAATATAAAAATATAAAAATAAACAATAAATAATAGAATAGAAAATATGAATACAATAAACAAGAATGTTTCTGTTGCCTTTAAAGCAATGATTTTTCTAGCATCTATCACTATGGCAAAAGCTCAAACTACTTATACTTGGGCTAGATCAGTTGAATCTTTTTCTGGAGGACCTGGTACAGGTTCTGGAAATAATTGGAATGATCCACATAAAATTTTAGGGATACCTGATGCTTCTGGTGTTGATGAAACAGATTATGATGGCTTTCTTAGTCTGGGAGTAAATGGCTCAATTATTTTATCCTTTGGAGCTGGATTCCAAAGTGAGGGAACATCGGCTCCTGATTTATTCTGCTGGGAGTATGGAGGTACGGCAGAATCTTACACTGTTTCAGTGAGTAGTGATGGCATCAATTTCCATGTTGCAGGTTCACTTTCAGGTACAGTTTCAAGTGGAGGATGGGCTTCAGGAGGAGGGTATCAAACTATTGATCTAGATGCAGTATCTTTGACTGGAGTGTATAACTACGTTAAAATCGATGACAATAACAACTTGTCCACTAGTTTGCCATTTAAAGGAGCTGATATTGATGCTGTAGCAGTTCCAGAGAGTGCTATTGTGCCTGAGCCATCAAGCGCATTACTCGTTGGTTTTGGAGTGCTTTCTTTTTTATTTAGACGTCGATATTAATTGTTAGAATTATAAATATTGAACCAATAATTCACTAACAATCTCTAATTGTATAAAATGAATCAGAAACGAAAATTACTCACTACTCTAGTCTCAACAGCTACAACTGCTTCGCTCTCAGTAATGGCTAGTGCTCAGACGTGGTCTATGGTAATAATGCCAGATACACAGAACTATACTCGGAATAGTCCTACGGGAGGGAATTACATGGCTCCTTTTACCTCTCAAGTGGACTGGGTTATTGACCAAAAAGAAACTCGAAACATTCAATACGTTCTTCATGAAGGTGATTTAGTGCACAATAACAATTCAGTTCAATGGAGTCGTGCTAAGTCAGAAATTTCTAGATTAGACGGCGTGGTGCCATATGCTTTGGCAACTGGAAACCATGACTATGGTCCTGCTGGTAACGCTTCTAATCGAAGCACTTTGTTCAACAATTATTTTTCGATAAATGATAATTCATTAACCTCACCATCAGGAGGTGCTACAATAGGTGGAGTTTTTGAGGTAGGTAAATTAGATAATTCATATCACATATTTTCTGCTCCAGATGGTAGAGATATGCTGATTATATCCTTAGAATGGGGACCTAGAGACGAAGTTGTATCTTGGGCAAACACTGTAGCTCAAAATCATCCGGATCATACAGCCGTGCTTTTAACTCATGCTTATATGTATAATGATGAAACTCGGTACGATTGGGCTACAAAAGGGAGTTCTCAAAGCTGGAATCCACATTCATATGGTACAGCAAGCTTACCAGGTGGAACAAATGATGGACAGGAACTATGGGATAATTTAGTAGGGGAAAATGATAACTTTGCTATGACCTTTAATGGTCATGTTTTAGGTGATGGCATAGGCACACTACAAAGTATTGGTTCTGGAGGTCAGACTGTAACACAGATGCTTTTCAATTCACAGTTCGAGGGAGATGCAGGGGATGGATGGTTGAGGTTAGTGGAGTTTGACGGTGAAAATGTTAATATTTCTACTTATTCACCTCATTTAGATTTGTGGAGAACTGATGACGCGAATCAGTTTTCATTTCAAATCCAATCTATTCCTGAGCCTTCGTCATCATTATTACTTGGGTTGGGAGTGTTTAGTTTAATATTGCATCGTAATAAATAGTCATAGAATTTATTAAATTAGAAAAATTGAAATATTATCAGGTAAAAAATTAAACAACTGGAAAAGTAAAAAATATGAATAAAAATATAATAATAGCATTAGTTAGTGTTTCTACAATACAAACGGCGAAACCCTGTGCTCCAACTGGAAAAATTGATGAGGTTAATGTGGCTGATTGCCCTGTTATCTTAGATGTGGATTTTCTGAATAATAATTATTCTAGTAGTGTTACTAACGTGAATCTAACTCAGGGGGTGATAAATTCGTCCTACACAAATTTAGTTAATAACATAACGAGTAATGGAGTTGTGACTTCAAATGCAGCACAATCTATAGATTTTAATTTCACTGTTGCAAGTGGATCTACGATTGATTTAGAAGCGATACAATTATTAGATTATTGGTCAGTAGAAGGAGGTGATGCTAAGGCATGGGATACTTTCAGCATAGATATGTTTATTGATGGAAATCTAGTTGCTACAACAGCAAATGATATTAGCGGAACCCAGGGGCCTTTTGTAGGATACTTAGGAGACACGAACGGGAACTCAAATTCTTACTGGGAGTTTGCTATGGATAATAATGGTATTAATACACAGAGTAATAGTAGCATAACAGCTTATGGAGGAGAGATAGTTACTTTTTCTATCTACACTAGTCAAGGAGTTTCAACAGGTGCTGATCTCTTGGCTATAGATGGTATTCAGATTACTGGATGTGTCGTTCCTGAGCCATCTGCTGTATTGTTTATTGGCTTTGCAACTTTAGGTGTGATGCTGAGACGTCGTAGATAGAGTGAGGAAATCAGTAACTTAAAACAATTTTAATCATAATAATAATTCTGATATTTGTGATCTTTATGATAACAGGAAAACTAAAAAGTTTTTCTCGTTTAATTAATGGAATGTCAGTTGATTATTTATAGGGGTGTAAAATAGGTAACTTGTTTAGATTTTTCTATTCAGGTTGCCTATTTTATTTTTTCATACTTTTTAAATTTTTAGATCAGTAACATTAATTACTAATCACAGATTTTATCGATGTTACTCAATGAGTCTGAAAATAATCAGGAAGAAAATTTATTTCATTTTTTCCTAATAAAGGGAAAACCAATGTCTAAAAGATACACTAATTTCTGAAAAAATCAGAAACTTTCAATTTGGCTTTTCAATAATCAAGGGAGAACGGATGCTTAAAGAGACGCTAACTTCACATTACATAAGTATATAATTTAAAAAACAAAGAAGAATCCTTCCATCTAAAAATAATAAATTAATAAATGAAAAATAAATTAAAAAATATAGTCTTAGTCGTATTATCTACATTTGCTTTGAATTCTTGTGGAGATTCTTCAGATTCATACACTGAAAAGTCTATTAATATAATGGAGCAAGCTGTTTCAGCAGCAAATGATGATGATGTTGATAAGTTTAAATCAGCTTCTGAAGAATTAGCGAAACTAGCAGCAGATATGATGAAAGACGGTAAAGGTAATGAAGAGTCTTTGAGTGATGAACAAAAAGAAAAATTAGCTAAAGTGACTAAAGAGTATACTGAAGCAGCAGCAAAAATGGCACCAAAGTTAATGCCACAAATGAAATAAGTAGTGTCTGTGGTGGCTCATACTAACATAACGTTTGGTGTGATCCATCTAGAAAATATCCGAGTAAATAAACTCAGAGACCTATGTATTGATCTATTACATCGTAGAAATAAACTTATCTGGTCTAAAAAAGAATATAGAAATTACTTAAATTTTCCTTAAATAAAAATACTTTTTGGCAAGATCTTGGGGGATTTTGGTTCTGCTAGCTTCGATTTTTCAAGCTGAGTTGACAGTAAAAAGTTTTTATTTGAGTTTAACCAATCTGATCTAATCAGACTAGCTTGGTTTGTATCCGTGGCTGAAGAATAGTGTTTCTTCAGCCACGGTTTAGTTATCATAGTGCTTAGTTCGAAGGGGTTATCCCTTTTAAATCAAGCACTATATAATTAGAGTTTCCTGAAAAGTTTCAGGAGATCATTTGATGATAACTGAGGCTGTCTAGCTTTTTGATTTGAAATAGCTTTAGCCGGTTTTCAATCAGACAACGAGCCTGAGTAAAAGTTTGTGTTTCTGGTCGTCTGACTACAATACGACCAATGAAGAAAACAAAGACAAAAGAAGATAAAACACTGGATGCATTTTTCAGTTGGCCTGACTCCGCAGATTAGACACTTCATAAATGTAAATTCAGCTTAATTTTCTTAATTAGGGTTAGGTTTGATATTCACGTACAGAAGGAGTGGAAGGCGCAGCCCGGAATGGAATCTGTGCATTCGCCGCATATTCATCAGGGGTTTGATAGCCTAGTGAACTGTGGATACGCTCAGTATTATACTCTTTTCGCCAACTTTCTGACATAATTTCAGCTTCTGCTAATGAGTGGAAGATTTCTCGATTAAGGAACTCATCCCTCCTCTTGTCATGAAAGCTTTCGATGTAGGGTATTCTCCCACGGTGAACCAGGCGTAATGTAATGGCTCTTGATGTCATTTGCAATGAGCCAATCTCTTATTTTGTAAGCAATAAACTCGGGACCATTATCACTTCTGATGTATTTGGGAACCCCTTGCTCTGCTATCAGATCTTCTAACACCTCGATCACATTCTCAGCGCGATAGCTAGATCGAGGCCGCAGGCTATGACATAGCCGACTGAACTCATCTAGGACACTCAGCATTCTAAAGCCAGATATATGCTCTGTTTGATCATGCACAAAGTCCCAACTCCAGACTTCATTTACGCCTGATGAACGAAGGCGATTTGAATCATTTTTTTCACTCTACGAGTCCGTTTCTGCTTCCTACTCACTTGTAAACCATGCTTTTTGTGAATTGCTTGAATACGTTTCATATTCACTAATATGCCTTCTCTCTTGAGCATTTCACTTACTCGACGATATCCATATCGTGGATGTTGTTGACTCATCTGAACCGCTCTATGCTCAATAGCGACACTCTCATGGCTGCGTCTACATGGAGTATAAAAGCTTGCTGGGTTTAAGCTCAGTGCGCGGCACACTTGGCTTACTTTTGCAAAGCCTGATTCAACTAGTGTTCTAACCGCGTTTTTTTTCGCTGGAATACTTACCACTTTTTTGAATTCACCTCCTTGAGAATATGCATTCTGTATGGTTAAGTCTGCAATGATTCGCTTCATGCGCGAGTTCTCTTCCTCCAGAGCCTTCAACTTCTAGCCTTATTCACATCTATATCTCCATATTTACGCTTCCAATTAGACAGCGTCTGGCTGCTAACATTATGCTCTGCCATAATTTCCTTACGCTTTTTCCGCTTCTCAGTTCTTGTAGAATTCTGACCTTCTTTTCTTCGTTAAAACGACTGTTTTACATAGTTTGATTTAGTTATACACCAAATCTACATTTTAGAATTGTCTAATATTTTGGAGTCAGGCCAATAGGTATTTTGGTTAGAATCTTTCTAGCTAAGATACTTTTTCTGTATGAAGTTATTGGGTTATGAAGAGTCCATTAAAAGGTCAGATTTTCTTTTAAAGTATCCTAGAAAAAGTGTGCAGATGGTGATGATGGAAAAAGTGCTGATCCACTTACCTAGGTAATGGTGCCTAGGCTTGTAGAATACAGGTGTAGATTGGGTGTGAAGAGTAGGTGAGAGGATTGTTGTTTGGGTTGTAGGTAGTTTTTGTATGGATTTCATGATCTGAGAGCTTGCTAGCGCCTCGTCTTGTAGGCTTTCTATTGTTTGTGTGTGTTTATAGGCACTCTGTCTATTCTTAAAAAGCTTCCGCCAGATTTTCTCTAGTTCGTTCATTTCGCTGTATAATTCGGTGAAATCATCTTGCTCTAGAATTTGGTTTAATTCATAGTGATGTTTGCGTAAGAGTGTGATGATCTGCTTAGATCTTTTAATAACAGCAACTTCCGTGATGTATCTATCCTTTTTGTAGATTACAGGCTGAAAACTATTCTTTTTTTTGTTTTTTTGTAGCTGAGCTAAAATGGTATTGATCTTGGAGTGGGTAGAAGTTCCAAACTTATGAAGCTTTTGCTGTAGGTCTTTGATGCCAGCAGGCCCATTCTGTATTGAGTTTGAATAAAATTCTTCAGTTTTAGATAATTGGTTAGTCATGAAAGTTTGCCATGATCTGCAGAAGAATTTGATTCCAGCTAAGCTAGAAGGGCTATTTTTAAAGCGATTTACTATTTCAAAACTAAGGACAGCATTATAGTTCTCTAGTTTTTTGATTATTTCATTAGCTTCTTTTTCAATGCTTATTAACTTTGATTTCTGGGCTTCTAGTTCATGGGGGATTTGGAGTTGCCTTTTGGTTATGTGGTTTTGAATTTTTAGAGAAACGATTTTTGCTAGTAGGCTGGCTGAGCTGTTCTCTAATGAGTGTATGGATAGGGATAAATTTGGTAGATTTGGTAATCCTGCTACATGTAAACGGTTGCTGTTTTGAGGGTCATTAGCAAATATTTGACTGATGATCTTTTGCCAGTGATGCTTGATATTTGTGTTGTTTTGAACGTTTTTGGAATCAAACAGAATATTGTGCTGAGATGAGGTTAAGGTAGCAGGCCATTTGGAGTTGATCTCTTGGAGTGAATTTTCTGACAGAACTTCCTCTGCTCTTAGATGCCAAATTCCGTCTTTTTCATATATTACTGATGGTTGAATATGTTGTTGTAAGTGATTTTGAATCGAGCTGGTGGAGTGGCTTAATAGTTGGGTTTGGTGTAAGTCTGTTTTTTTAAAAGTGAAGCGTTGTTCAAAATAGTTAGTAGGGATAGTCCATCCATAAAGGCTGAATGAAATGACAGATCCAGCTATGATTCCTGTAATGGCAAACTTAGTTAGTTGTTCGTATTTTGATTTAGATTTAAAGTCTCTCGAAAGAACTTTTTTAAGATCTGAGGTCATAGCTGCAGCGGATTGATAGCGCTGTGTAGTAGAGCTTTCTACAGCCTTGTTTATTATATCATCTAGGTTTTTATTACCGATTGAATATGCTGATGGTGGAGTAAATTTCCCTACGGGACGTTCAGATGTGAGCAGTTCATACAGTATGATACCGATGCTAAAGATGTCTGATCGATGATCAGATGATTGATTGCCGTCTTGTTGCTCAGGAGCTGAGTAGGCAGGAGTACCTATAAATTCATGCTCAGAAGTAAGTCGTTTGTTCTTGAGCTTCTTATTTAAGATGTGAGCGATGCCAAAATCTAGTAATTTAAGTTCGCCCGTATCTTCGATCATAATATTCGAAGGCTTAATATCACGGTGATGCACTCTAAGGCTATGCGCATGATTCAGTGCGTCTAATACTTGAATTATAATCTCGATTGAACGCCTGACCTCGAATTTTTGAGATCTAAGGACATCCTCTAAATTACGTCCAGGGATATAATCCATAAGTAGGGTGATGCTGCCATCTTCACCTATAATCATTTGATGGGCTTTAATGATATTAGGGTGAGAGAGTTTTTGCGTAATCTCGAACTCCTTTTTGATGCGCGCAGCCTTGCTTTTTGTATTAGAAATTAAGTGAGGTGGAGTAAATTTAGCAGCAAAAACTTCAAGCGTAAGCTGGTGCCTAACCTTAAAGACGATACCAGATCCTCCTTTGCCTATGATGTCTAAAATGTCATATTCTTTTAAGGCATGGTGAACCTTATCTAGGTTGTCGTATATATTAAGATCTTGGTTTTCAAAGGATTCGTCAGTGATGTTAACACTCCTTAAAGAGGTTTCTAGTAAGCTTGCATACCAGTTTGCTTCTGAAGTGGCATATAGGTCTACTGGCTGCTTTAAATTATCCATATTAGACAGTGTTCCAGCTTTGCTTGAGAGTGTTGAGTTCGTCATCAATGTCACTTGCTGTAGGGGAAATAAAGGTTTGAGCTACTTGGAGACGTAGAATTTCCTTGAACCTTACTCGCATCCTAAAAACTCTTGATTTTAGATCTGGTATGGTAATTTGTAGTTCTTCGGCTGCTTGTTCATAAGTATACCTTCTCGAGTTCCAGCTTAGAAAGTCTAAAAGGATTGGGAAATTAAGCTTATCTTCTTTAGAGTTTTCTGTTTTTAATTGATGAATTGATTTATCTAGGAGCTCTCTAGCCCAGATTTGATCGTATGACTGGTCTGGTGTGTAGGCGATGGTAGCAATATTATCTGCTTCATGGATAGACTCATGAGAGATGTTACCACCTCTTTTAAGGGCTTTGTCATGACGATGTTTTCTGGCTAGAAAATTTTTCATAGAGCTAAGTAAGTAGGATCGTAATTTGCCAAGCTCCTTGTTAGCGTTTGAAAGCATACCACTTTGATGGATTTCTATAAAAAATGACTGCAAATTGTCTTCGCTATCTTGTTTGGAATATCCTTTTGCACGCATGTATGTGTATAGAGGGTTTTTACAAGTTTCAATGACGTGTTCAAGCAATGGTGATTGATCAAGTGTTTTGTTATGATTTTTGAGCTTTTCTAAATACTCCCAATTTGTATCCGTGAAGCCTGATCCTGAGACGAATTGATTCATAAATGTTTTTTGCTGTCCATGATTGATCCGACAAAGTTATGATAGATCAGTTCAATCTGTGTAAATTTTATTTTAATGCTTTAATTTCATATTGTAATCTAAAAATGAAAGTTTCACTATTTGTTGCTATTTTTGATGAACTTCTTGTTGATAAAGACATGACTAACGAAACAAAAACAAGGGAGACAGCATATTTAATGCAAATCTCCCTTGTAGAAAAAAGGCGTTTAACGTCTCGATCAGAGATCGAAATAGGAGTATTAAAGTGAAGCTCCGAGCATTGCTAGACCTTCAGCTGAGCGGTTTGAGTAGCCCCACTCGTTGTCATACCATGATGCAAGCTTGATCATTGTGCCGTCAACGATGGTGCAGCCTGAGTCGTAGATTGAGCTGTGTGGATCTGAAACGATGTCTTGAAGAACGATTGGCTCCTCAGTGTATGCTAGCACGCCTTTCATAGGGCCTTCAGCAGCTGCTTTGAATGCTGCGTTTACTTCCTCAAGAGTAACGTCTCTCTTCACTGTGCAGACGAAGTCTGTGATAGAACCTGTAGGGGTAGGGACGCGGTATGAGTTACCATTGAGCTTACCTGCGAGCTCAGGGATTACCATGCCGATTGCCTTAGCAGCTCCGGTTGAAGTAGGGATGATGTTGAGTGCTGCTGCACGTGAACGACGAAGGTCGCTGTGTGGGAGATCTAGGATTCTCTGATCGTTTGTGTAGGAGTGAATAGTAGCCATCATTCCTTGAACGAGCCCGAAGGAATCGTTAAGAACCTTCACCATTGGTGCGAGGCAGTTTGTGGTGCATGATGCATTAGAAACGATGTTGTGCTTAGATGCATCGTAGTCGCCATCATTGATGCCGATGCACATCATGAGATCTGGATCTGGTGCTGGTGCTGAGATGAGCACTTTCTTAGCACCTGCTGTGAGGTGCTTAGTAGCTCCTGCGTGGTTTGCGAAGAAACCTGTAGATTCTAGAACTACGTCAACTCCGAGTTCTTTCCATGGAAGCTGCTCTGGATCGCGCTGTGCTGATGCGTGGATCTTGTGTCCATTGACTGTGAGATACTCGTCATCATAGGAGACTTCTGCGTCTAGCTTGCCCTGAGATGAGTCATACTTGAGAAGGTGAGCGAGTGTCTTGTTGTCAGTGAGGTCGTTGATAGCGACGACTTTTTCTAGTTCTCCATTTCCGATGAGAACTCTAAGTACGTTGCGCCCGATGCGTCCGAATCCGTTGATTGCGTATGTAGCCATAATTTTGTAAAATTTATATGTTTAAGTGAACTATCCTTTTTGGACAGCGGGCAGATTATGCCTATAAAAATTAGGAGGTCAATAGGTTGTTCGTAGAAATCTTGGCATAATCCATCAATCTGAGATTTAGATTAGGCTGTTTCTAGTAATGAAGCTTCTAAAATCTCTAAAATCTCCTGGATATGCTCAGACTCAAGCGCTCCGATAGGAACAAGGAATCTGAGACGCGTAGGATTAGCACCAGCGAGAAATGCGATAATTCCTTTCTCGTAGAGGTGATGAATGAGCGCAACTGTCTTAGCCTGATCTCCACCGTGAACCGTGCAGCCAGTCATCGCACCGATGCCGTAGGGACCAGTGAGTAGCTCTGGATGGCGACTAGAAATAGCCTCAAAGCCGGCTACAAACTGATTGTGTAGCTGAGCTGTCTTGCCATCGGTTCCGAAGTAGGTTCCGTTATCGAGTTCATTTAAAATAGCGATGGATGCCGCGATGGTGGCAGAAGAGCTAGTGTAAGTCTGTGCGATGAGTCCCGGACGTGGGATGAACTCTTCACTAAAGAGTGTGGCACATACTTGAGCTGCCTTTCCGACCCAAACGATGTCAACGAGATCAGTGAGATTGAATTCTTGGAATGCGAATGCGTGATGTGTCCGGCAGAATGTCTGCACCTCATCTACTAGGACAGCGACTCCGTGGTCCTTACAGATTTCCATCAGGGTACGGTGGAAATTTTCACAACCCAAGTGGAAGCCACCTTCACCTTGGATGAGTTCGAAGAGCATCGCGGCATGGTGCTTCGGATGGCGTGTGAGATGAGCTTTTAGTGTAGCAGCGGCTCTAGCAGTGCTTCCTTCTGGATCATTCGCATCATAGAATGGAACGTAATCTACGTTGAGAATTTCTGGTAGTCCATCACGGAAGGCTGGCTTGTCATTAATCTGCGAGAAGGCGAGTGAACGCCCTGCGAAGCAACGCTCAAACGCGAGCACACGTGAGGCGGGTGCGTTTTTCTGCATCGCCATTTTAAGAGCATTTTCTCCAGCCATCACTCCAGATGAACTGAGGAAGCAGTGGGGGAGGCGATCTGTGTCAGCCATAGAAATGAGCTTTTTGCAGAGTTCCATACTTGGTAAACTCTGCTGGAGATTTCCCTGCATCGTCACATCTTCCAGTCCCGCGCGGAGGCTAGCTTTGAGGACGGTGGGGTGGCCGTGCCCCATGATGTGGACTCCGATGCCGCAAGTGAGATCATATTTCACGCTGCCATCAGCGAGTTCTACGAATGGCCCATTACCCGCTCCGGTAGCGAGGTATGGGAAAAATAAACCACCACCGCGAATGGCGGAGAACTCAGAAATAGCATCAGCATAGTTTTGCTTACGATCTTCCGCAGCTGGGCGGATCGCATTGATCTCACTCTGTAGATCGAGCTGGCGGTTTAAGACCTGATCAAGTGCGTCTGATAAAGCAGAATCTGCTAGGATTTTTTCTGATGTTATTTGACTGGTGTGGTTCATGAATATTATTTTTTTCCTGAGCGCTTATGTATGGGGTCTCTCAGTCAGTAACAAGAAAAAAGGAAATTCTTCTATGTCGAAAATGGTAAACATTGACGGTTTTTTCTAAGGACAAGGTAGAGGATTTGTGAAAGGGTGTGGGTAGTATTCAATTAACTAATAAAACTGATGATAAAAATAGGATTAAACATGCACCTGTGGGCGAACACTATCACGAATGAACATTTCGCCGATATTGAGAAGATAAAAGAGGTGGGTTATGATGGGATAGAAGTTTTCCTAGCTGAGCCGGATAAGAAATCATACCAAGAGCTAGGGCCGTTCTTAAAGTCAATAGGTCTCGAAGTGAATGGCTGTCTTGGTCTCGGGCCAGAAGCAGATCCTATTTCATCAGATGCGGCGGTTCGTAAGAGTGCGGTGGAGGTAATCAAGACTGCTATCGATAATATGCATCTTGCAGGTGGTAAGAATATCTGTGGTCCGTTTCATTCTGCATTTGCTACTTTTTCTAGAAATAGTCCTCAAGAAGAAGAGTACAAACGTAGTGCTGAGGTGTTAAGAGAGGTGGCTGATCATGCTGCGCAGGCTGACATCATGCTCACCCCTGAGGCGCTTAACCGATTCGAGTGTTATCTCTGTAACACGATGGCACAGCTAAAGAAGCTTGTGGATATGGTGGATCATCCGAATGTGAAAGGTATGTTTGATCCGCATCATGCGAACATTGAGGAGAAGTCATTTGCTGGAGCGATTAAGACTATAGCGCCTGTAATGACGCATGTGCATATCAGTGACAATGATCGCGGTACACCAGGTGGGGGGAATGTTGCTTGGGATGAGGTGTTTAGCACACTGGCGGAAGTTGGCTACGATGGCTGGTACACCATTGAGGCATTTTCTCGCGATAGCTTAGACTTCGCAAATGCGATCAATGTCTGGCGTGAGTATGACCCGAGATGGGACATCGTGCGTGATGGCTACGCTTTTACTAAAAAGATGATCGCTAAGTATTCTTAGTGACTTTGTTAGATTTAGTATGCCCTGGTGATCTTTTTCTTTAAGATTACGAGGGTATTTTTTTAGGGCTGAAAACTGGAGTATTTTTTGCAGTCTTTTGTTGGTTTTTTGTTAGGTGTTCTAGTGAACTCTAAAATTATAAAAAGTTGTTTATTTCTCTGGCTAAATTAGTTAAGTTTGCTTAATATCCGCCATCAGCTTATAAAAAACTTTAATAAATTTTTAAAGTTTCTGGCTTTTTAGTTGACTTCAAAGTGTACTAAAGTGTATCAATGTGTGTCTTAGAGGATTAACTGACACGAAATGAGTAAAAACGAACATGCCCTGCAAGGCGATTATGAGCATAAGCTAGACCCAAAGAACCGGGTTTCAGTTCCTGCTGATTGGCGTCAGTTAGCTGGTGGCGGGACGTTGAGGTTGCTTCAGTCGTCTAAGTATAAAGTGCAGACACTTAGAGTGTTAACTGAGTGTGAATATGAAGATATGCTGATGACAGTGGACGGGATGGAAAACTGGACTCCGGCAGAAAAGAAGAACATGAAGGGCAAGCTTCACTCACGTTGTCAGAAGACATCCATGAGTGATCAAGGTAAGCTTTTGATTCCTAAGGCTTGGTGCGAAAGACCAGGATTAGAGGCGGGCGAGATGGTGAAATTAGTCGGAAGAGGGACTTATTTCGAGATTCTCAGCCCTGCGAATCACAAAATAATGAAAGAAAGAGAGGACGAAGAGACAGAGAGACTCAACGAGGAAGTCGATTTCTTCTAGGGAATTTATCACAGAAAAAACACAATGTTTAAACTTACACCAGCCACAGCAAACTCAGCATTCTCCCCACTGTGCGGGACGGGCTCTGTGTTGTCTGGATGGTTCAGGAATGAATCTGCTGGTGAGCGATCAGGTGGTAGTGATGATGATTTAGGTTATTATCATGAGACTGTTCTGTTAGAGGAAGCGGTGCATTTCATGGCTCCAGCTAGAGGTAAGGTTTTGATCGATGGAACTCTGGGAGGGGGAGGGCACACGGAAAAAATGTTAGAAGCTGGTGCAGTAGTCTATGGAGTGGATAGAGACCCCCAAGCACTCGAGTATGCAGGGAAGCGTCTAGCTAGATTTGGTGAAAATTTTAAGCCAGTGAAAGGTAACTACACAGATTCTCTCAAGCATATGCAGGAGCGCGGAGTGGATGGTGTGGATGGAATCCTAGTAGATCTAGGGGTCTCATCATGGCAGTTCGATGAAGCGGAACGCGGGTTTTCATTTTCTAAGGATGGTCCACTCGATATGCGTATGGGCGATGAAGGAGAGACGGCAGCGGACATCGTGAATAGCTGGGACGAGGCTGATCTGAGGAAAATCTTCTGGGAGTATGGTGAGGAAAAATCATCACGCAAGATAGCAGCGCGCATCTGTGAGCATAGAGACGCTACTCCATTTCTGACTACCACCCAGCTCGCTGAGAGCATTGAGAAGTGGTGTCCTAGAAATGGGAAAAGAATCCATCCGGCTACGAAAGTTTTCCAAGCCTTGCGCATTGAAGTGAATGATGAGCTAGGAGCGCTGCGTGGTCTGTTAGAGACTTCCGCAGAATTACTTAATCCTGGAGGAAGGCTCTGTGTCATCAGCTTTCACAGTCTAGAGGATAGAATGGTGAAGAGATTTCTAAAAGCAACGAGTGCTAAGGAAATAGATAAGAAAGAGTGGCCAGCACCGAAGCCGAATCCAGAGTATTATTTTAACATCGTATCAAGAAAACCGATCACCGCAGGTGAGGGTGAGGTCAGTAGAAATGCCAGATCGAGAAGTGCCATCATGAGAGTGGCGGAGAGAGTGGAGTCAGTAGAAATTTAGAAAGGAAATATCAGCAATGAACGCAAGAAGAACAACAAAGAAGAATTTTAGTATCAGTGAACTCGTCCTATCTGCGATAGCGGCAGTCATCCTAACCGTGGGAGGTATCATGCATGTGTATGCATCTAACAAGGAGATAGATACCGCGAGAAAGATAGATGCTGTTCAGAAAGAAATAGATGAACTTTATGCAGGAGTGAATATGACGAATGTGAAAATAGATAGAAATTTAGACCGCTACTTAATGAAGGAAGATCTAATTGCGCGCGGGTCAGAGCTCAGAAAGACAGACCCTGATCAGTTAGAGATCGTAATTCCTGGTGCAGTGGGTGCGGATGGCATCGCTACAGCTTCTACGGACTTCGCCCCCTAAGAAATAATCAATGGACAAACAGACTTACAAACGATGCTTGAAGCTATGCCTGATCTTGGTGATCGGGCTTAGTGCGTTATCTGTTAGGCTGTATTTCCTGCAAGTAGTAGACCGCGATAAGTATGCGCAAAAGGCGGGTAACTCATACGAGAAAACTTACCCGTTGTTAGCAAAACGCGGCACTATTGTGGATTGCAATGGTGAGGTTATTGCGAAAAGTATCATTTCTAAAACACTTATCGTAGATAAATATCACATCAAGGAAGTGCGCACAGTGGTGAGAGGTGTGGCGTGTCAGGAACTTAGCAGGACACCTGAGTGGCATGACTGGGATGCTAAGACACGCAGCAAGAAAATCAAACTTCGCAGCCGCAAGCTTCTGAATAAAAGTAAGGATAGGCAGTGGATTGTTGACCGTCATTTAGACTATGCTTGTGCTGAGATATCCACTCCGCTTGGAATGACTAAGGATGAGTTAAAGGAACTAATTAATATTGAGGAGAAGAGTAAGGCGGATAAGGTGATCGTGAAGGATATTGCCCCTGATATAGCTTCGAGGCTAAAAGATTTGATCGTGAAAAAGCGCATCAAAGGCTTCAGGTTTACCGAGAGCATGAAGAGGTCTCATAACTCTCCGGAGCTTCTCACACACACTATTGGCTATTCATCCCACGGGAAAAATGATGATAAGGAAGTGGGTAAAGCGGGAGTGGAAAAAGCCTGTGAAGAGCATCTAGCAGGTATGGATGGGTATAAGAAAGAAATGCGCGATCTATCCGGTGAAGTGATGCCAGCCCATAAGGGGAGTGTCCATGCTCCTATTAATGGAGACAATGTTCAGCTTGCAATAGATATGGGAATCCAAGCTATCGTGGACGAGCAGCTCAATGCAGCGGTGAAGGAATATAACCCAGTCCGTGCAACGATCATAGTCATGGATCCGAATACTGGAGATGTGCTAGGGATAGCGAGCAGACCGCATTATAATCTTAGGACACGAGAGGGAATACTTACGAGTGAATTTAACTACGCACTGCAGGGTGAGTATGAGCCAGGATCTACCTTCAAGCTGGTAGCCATCGCCGCTGCTCTGAATGAGAGAGTCAGAAGTATCAATGATAAGGTGTGGTGTCATAATGGCTACTACAGAAATAAGTCACCAGGATTTAGCGTCAGAGATGAGCATGGGAAGGGATACCTTAAGGTCTGGGAAATTGCTAAAAAGTCAAATAACATCGGAACCTATATGCTGGCAAAGCAGGTGGGATACCGTAAATACATGGATTATGTGAAAAACTTCGGATTTGGTAAGGAGACAGGGATTGGGATCGGTGCCGAGAGCGATGGGCTAGTCCGAGACAAGGGAAACATGGTGGACTTCTCCAGAAATTCATTTGGCTACGCGCTCAGAGTCACTCCGATGCAGATTGCTAATTTCTACTGTGCGATTGCGAATGGTGGGAATCTGATGAAGCCGCGTGTGATCAAAAAGGTAGAAGATTACCGAGGTGAAACGGTGGTGGAATATCAGCCAGAAGTCATCAGACGTGTGATCAGCGAAAGAACTGCGAGAGACTGTAGACAAGCGCTAAAAAGTGTGATTGAAGGAGGCGGAACAGCTACCAGAGCAGATGTAGAAGGACATACAGAAGGCGGCAAAACAGGCACAGCGGAAATCTGGGACAATAAATTGAAGGCATACAGCAAGACGCGAAAGACTGTTTCTTTTGCTGGAATGCTACCAATCGAGAATCCTAAATTTGTCTGCGTGGTTGTGGTAGAAGAACCAAGAGCAAAGAAAGATTATAACTTCGGAGGGGGTACAGTAGCTGCTCCGATATGGAAAGAAACCATGACGCAGATCGCGGCATATAGAAATTTAACACCCACCGAGGAGGCGAAAACCACTTTGGGAAGAACACAATGAAATTAAAAGAAGTCATCAAGAACCTAGATAATCCAGTAGTCTCAGGAGACACTGGCGTAGAGGTAAGTTTTCTAACATCTGATAGCCGCGAAGTAGAAAAAGGCGCGCTATTCGTAGCTGTCTCTGGCGGTATCGATGGGCATCAATTCATCGATAAAGCGATCGAGTTAGGAGCATCAGCGATTGTCGCTGAGTCAGCCCCCACTTCTGAGCAAGCTGAGAAAGTGGCTTGGGTTCATACAAAGCGCTCTGGGAAAGTGCTTGCTGAGTTAGCGAACACGCTAAACAATTATCCGTCCGATTCCCTAAAAGTCATAGGGGTCACTGGCACCAATGGCAAGACGACTACAACGTATCTCATTCATCATATCATGAAGGATGTTTGGAGAAGAGCGGGGTTGCTTGGGACGATCAAATTTGATGACGGCTTCAATGAATCAGACGCTACGCATACCACACCAGGAGCGGTGAAGATGCACAAGATACTCAGACAAATGGCAGACAACGAATGCCGAGGAGTAGCCATGGAGGTAAGTTCTCACGGGCTGGAGCAACACCGTGTAGGTGGCGTGAATTTCGATGTTGGGGTGTTTTCAAATCTCACCCAAGATCACTTAGATTACCATGGTAGCATGGATAGTTATTTTAAAGCTAAGCTGGCACTCTTCGAGCAAATGATAGCAATGAAGGAAGCGGGTAGTGAGAAGAAATCCGTAGCGGTGATCAATACTGACGATAACTACGGTCAGCGTATGGTGAAAGAGATTGATGGGCGTATGTCTGTGTGGACTTATGGAATGAATGCTCACTGTGATTTCAGGTTTTCTAACATCCGCCAGACGTTTAAAGGAGCTACGTTCCAGCTTGATGTGAGAGAGAAATCTTACCTCGTTCAGGTGCCTCTGATTGGACGATTTAATGTGTATAATGTGGTCAGCGCGATCACAGCATGTGCTGCTGCTGGTATGAAAGTAAGAGATGCTGTGAAGTCTCTAACAGAAGCTCCACAGGTTCCGGGACGCATGGAGAATGTAGGGAATGTCAACGGTATGTCTGTCTTCGTAGATTATGCTCACACACCGGACGCTCTCAGAAATGCTTGCGGAACGATGCGCGAGCTTGAGCCTAGAAATCTTATCACAGTCTTTGGCTGTGGTGGTGATAGAGATACTCAGAAACGTCCGCTGATGGGCGAGGCAGCAGCAGAGAGTAGTGATTTCTGCATCGTGACTTCAGATAATCCACGTAGCGAAGATCCAGAAGCGATCATCAAAATGGTGGAGGAAGGAATGCGTGGCAAGAAATATCAAGCCGTAGTGGATAGAGCAGAAGCCATCGAGTCCGCAGTCAAGATAGCGAGACCTGGTGATGCTGTATTGATCGCAGGCAAAGGGCATGAGACGTATCAACAGTTTGCGACAGAGACGATAAAATTTGACGATAGAGCCGTAGCTAGAAGAGTCCTCAGCGAGTTCCGCGTAGGAGACCTGAAGGAACGCATGGCAAAGGTAAAAGAGCAGGAAGCTAATTTCCACAAATCCCCAAGAAGAGAAGAAGATGACCGCGACCGCCGCTAGAGAATTACTCGCATCTGTGAGTGGAACTATTCATCAAGGATCAGAAGATGCCTTGATCGAATCTGTGTCTACTGACACAAGGAACATTGGTTCCCGATGCGCGTTCTTTGCTTTAAAAGGTGACCGCTTTGATGCTCATGACTTCCTTGATAAGGCGGTTGAAGGAGGGGCAGAAGTTCTAGTGGTAAGCCGTATCCCAGAGGGGGTGGTGTTTGGTGAGGCGACTGTCATAGTGGTAAAAGACACTCTAACAGCTCTGCAACAATTCGCTGCCTGGTATCGCCGTAGTTTAGATATTCAAGTCATCGGGATCACAGGTTCAAATGGTAAAACGAGCACCAAGGATTTTACGAAGTCGGTGATTGGTGAGAAATTTAAAGTCTCTGCCACTGTCGGAAATTTTAACAACCACATCGGCTTACCCCTAAGCATACTAGCCACCGAAGGTGAACATGAAGTTTGTATTTGGGAAATGGGGATGAGTAATCCGGGTGAAATCGCTCCCTTATGTAGTATTGCTCATCCAGACATAGGGATCATTACGAACATTGGAACCGCACACATCGAGTTCATGGGAAGTGTGGAAGCCATCGCTGAGGAAAAAGGTGAACTCGCTAAATGTCTATCAGCAGATGGAACATTGATTTTGTCAGCTGCCTGTGATTACATAGATTATTTTAATGCCAGAACTAAGGCGAAGACACTGATCGTAGGAAACGGAAGGGGGGCAGTGAGAGCAGATAATTTAATCATGACAGCACTCGGTTCTGAATTTGATCTCATTATCCAAGATGAAGAACGAGTCCGCGTGAACTTGCCAGTCGTAGGAAGACACATGGTGGCGAATGCTCTACTCGCAGGTGGGGCTGGACATGCACTCGGTATGAGTGCTGTTGAAATAGCCGCTGGTCTGAATAAGACGACTCTTACAAGCGGTAGGCTCAGAGCCTTTGAGGTAGATGGTGTGACTATTTTTGATGATACTTATAACGCAAACCCGGAGTCAGTGACTGCGGCAATTGATACTCTAACAGAACTCAATGAACCTGGTTTAGTGGTAGGGAAGAAGTATGTGGTATTGGGGCATATGGCTGAGCTTGGTGATCACGCAGATGTGGCACATAGGGAAATTGGTGAGCTAGCGGCGAGACGAGAAATTTTTACTGTTTCTGTCGGTGAGGAAGCCCCTGGAATCACTGATGGGGCTGTCTCAGCAGGCGGGGAAGCTAAGCATTTTAATGACCGAGACGAGGCAGCTAAGTGGCTGCAGAGCACATGCGCTAGTGGCGATGTGGTATTATTCAAAGGGAGCCGATCGGCTGGTATGGAAAAAATAATGAACCAAGCATTTTCTAAAATCTAATGTTATACTTAATTTATCAATGGTGGAATGAAGCGAACCAAGCAGGTGCGCAGTGGGCAGAGACGTGCAGTTTTCTCAATATTTTCAAATATCTAACAGTGAGAGCTGCATTGGCGTGTTTGTTTGCTTTTGGACTATCTCTATGGGCAGGTCCGCGAGTGATCAGAAGGTTGATTTCTCTCAAGGTAGGGCAACCCATCCGCACCGCAGAGGAGGTGCATAAATTGCATGAACTTCATGGAGCCAAAGCAGGGACTCCTACTATGGGTGGCGTCATGATTATCGGCACTATCACCATCGCAGTATTACTTTGTGGGCAAATTTGGAACCCGTTTGTGGGTGTGACTATGTTTGTGATGCTCGGATTAGGGGCGCTCGGATTCATGGATGACTACACGAAGGTGAAGCTGAAAAATTCTGAAGGAGTAAGCTCTAGGTTTAAGTTGGTTTGGCAAGCATGTGTTGCCGCCATAGCTGCCTGTTTCTTGTTTTTTAATACCGGAGTCGAAGGTGAGGTGCTAGCGAAGGAAAAAGCGAAAGTAGAATACAAAGCTAGCACTGCAAGAGTGAAGCAGATGGTAGCTGAAGATATTCCACGTGAAAACGCATTTTGGGTGAAAGGAAAAGACGGTAAAGCTGAGCACATGCAGATCAGCGAAGTCGGGATTCCGTTGCTGAAGAAGCCCATCTTAGATTTATCCTATTTAGCGATTCCATTTTTCATCTTTATCATCATTGGAGCATCGAATGCTGTGAATCTAACAGACGGACTTGATGGGCTTGCCAGTGGATGCACCATCACTACGTGTATCGCGTATGCAGTGATCGCTTATGTGGCGGGAAATATCATTTCATTTTCAAGAATTCACATCCCATTTAATCCGCAACTCAGTGAACTAGCTGTCTTCATCATGGCGATGGTTGGTTCTACATTTGGCTTCTTATGGTTCAACTGCCATCCTGCAAAAGTCTTCATGGGAGACACTGGATCACTCGCTATTGGAGGGAGCATTGGCACCATGGCAATTTGCACAAAACAGGAATTCCTGCTCGTCATCATTGGATTCGTTTTCGTGATGGAAGCTGTGTCAGTTATTTTACAGGTAGGGAGTTTCAAAATGCGAGGTAAGAGAATCTTCGCTATGGCACCCATTCATCATCATTTCGAGCTGCGAGGCTGGCATGAAAGCCAGGTGATAATCAGGTTCTGGATCATCTCCATAATCTGCGCATTCATCGGACTAGCATTATTAAAAGTAGTATGATCATCAAAGGAAAAACAGTTCACGTTCTAGGAGCGGGTAGAAGCGGCAGGGCAGCAGCCCAGCTCGCTCATACGCGTGGTGCTCGCGTGACCTTGTTTGATTCTTCTGATGAAATTTTGAATGTCCCAGACGGAATCACTACTCACCCGAAAGCTACGATTGATACGGGTAATAACTCATCTTGTGATCTGCTGGTGATCTCACCTGGGATTGATACCTTTGGCGAATATGTAGCCGCCTTTTCTAAGAACGCGGGAGAAATGATAGGTGAGACTGAACTAGGATGCAGATTCTACGAAGGGAAAATAATTGCAATCACAGGAACGAACGGCAAGACGACTACGACCGAATTAGTGCAGCGCATTATGACTGAAGGTGGCGTTAGCTGCGTCTCATGTGGTAACTACGGAATGCCGCTTTCTGAGGTGGTGATGTTAGATGAAGTTCCAGAGTCTATTGCTCTTGAGCTTAGTTCTTTCCAGCTAGAAACGATAGAGAGCCTGAAGCCGGATGTTGCGGTTTGGCTAAATTTCGATGCAGATCACATGGATCGTTACACGTGTATCGAGGATTACAAAAATGCGAAGCTAAGAATTTTTGAGAATCAGCATGAGAGCGATCACGCCATCATCAGAGCAGGGGAGGAAGTAGGGACGATTAAGGCTAAAAAACTTACCTTTACCACCGAATCTCAAGATAGTGATTTTACTCTTACAGATGGCAAAGTGTGTTTCCAAGGAGAAGAAATATTAGACCTAGAAGAGACTCGTCTCAGAGGGCTTCACAATGCAGAGAATGCGATGGCTGCCATTGGTGCCTGTCTTCAGATAGGAATAGCGAAGGACAAGATAGCTCCCGCATTAGCCGGATTTGCACCACCCATGCACCGCTGTGAGCTTATTCGTACTCTGGATGGAGTGGAATACCTTAATGATAGCAAAGCAACCAATCTGCACGCACTTGATAGCGCACTTCGGAGCCAATCAAGACCAGTAGTGCTCATAGCTGGTGGGAAGCAGAAGGGTTTAGATTATTCTGATCTCTTGCCGAGACTGAAGGCTCATGCTCATCATGCGATTGTTTTTGGAGAAATAGCAGATCAGCTCCAGACATTATTTTCGCAGGTAGTAGAGACGCATCATGTAGAGAATCTAACAGAAGCTGTGAAGTTGAGCACTAAATTAGCTAAACATGGAGATGCCGTTTTACTGTCACCAGGGACCTCTTCATTTGATCAATTTAATGGATACGAGCATCGAGGTGATGTGTTTCGTGAAGCAGTACTGAAGTTAAAATAACAACCCCCAACAAGAACAAAAAGATGAAAAAAAATAGACTACAAACAAAAAGAAAGACCCAAAAAGGATTCCGTGCTGTGTATGCACGCACCGTGGGTAAGAAAGTGAAAGCATCAGCTGCTGCCTCAGCAGATGAGCTAGATGGCGATGTCCCTAGCGTAGGCATTGGTAAAGCACTGACAGTGATCCTCATTCTCCATGTCCTAGCGATAGTGGCTATTTATGTAGGCACTCAGTGGCGTGGTGATGACCCGAGTGGTAAAAGTAATGCCGTTGCTCTCGATGTGGATAACAAGAGCGCGAATGAAACAGGTGAATCAGCAAACAATAACGCAGGGACAGTCTATTTAGATACTCCTAGTTCTTATGATTTAGATAATAACGTGCAGAGTAATACTGGCACAGGTAACGAGATCAATGATCGTCCGAACCAAGATCCTGGATTAGCAGTGGAGCCTAGAAGACGTCGTCCAAGAGTGATCAAACCAAGGCGTGATCCAAATAAAGCTCAGCCAATGAGCCAACCAACAGTGACTTCTTATGCTAGCTACAAAATTAAAAAAGGAGATAACTTCTATCGACTTGCAAAGAAATACAACGTCAAGCAACAGGAACTCATCAACATGAATCCAAATGTGAATGCGAGCAAGATGAAGATAGGAATGGTGATCAACGTTCCTCAAAGATAACGATAACTTCTGTTAGAAAAGACCATGGGTAGAAGAAACGCAATAATGATCTGTCTAGGAGCCACGGCACTCGTGGTGCTAGGTCTCATCATGCTCGCTTCTACCAGCGTATGGGTGGAGACAGAAAATTCTAAGTATTCTCACCTTATTAAGCAGTCACGTTGGACTGCGATAGGCGTCATTCTGGCTGGTATCGTTGCTTGTATTGATTACCGGTTGTTTAAGAAGTATGCGAAGCACATTTTCATCTTTAGTGTGATCCTATTGGCACTGTGTTACGTCCCAGGAATAAAGCATACTGTTAATGGAGAAACTCGCTGGATCAAGCTGCCTGTTCTTGGGCAGTTTCAGCCATCAGAAATAGCCAAGCTCGGAGTCATCATCGCTCTGGGCTCCTATTTGGCTCACTTCCAGTCAGAGACACGCACATTTAAAAAAGGCTTCATCATTCCTGGGGTACTAGTTGTCATTCCTGTTGCTCTCATTTTCTTTGAGAAAGATATGGGAACGGCAGTAGGACTCGCTGCGGCTTGTTTTGCTATTTTATATATTGCAGGGACTCGCGCTAGTTACCTTGCGGTGAGTTCTGTTTGTGGGATGTCATTATTATTTCTAGCTGTTTATACGAACCCTAACCGCTGGGATAGAATCACCTCGTTCACAGATATGGAGAACAACAAACTGGGTGCTGCACTTCAGCAGTGGCGTAGTAAGTTAGCGTTTAGTAATGGCGGGATCGATGGATTAGGTCTCGGAAATGGAGCAGAGAAACATGGCTACCTACCGTTCGCGCATACAGACTTTATTTTCCCAATGATCGGTGAAGAGCTCGGTCTATGGTTCACATTGGGCACGGTTTTATGTTTCGTTATCATCGCCGTTTACGGCATCGGAGTAGCTATCTGTGCGAGCGATACCTTTGGCAGATTATTAGCCATCGGTCTGACCTGTTTAGTCGTGATTCCTAGTATGATGAACATCGGAGTGACAACAGGAGTTCTGCCAAATACTGGGCTGCCATTACCATTCGTAAGCTACGGTGGCACGAACCTTGTCTTTACGCTTGTTGCTATTGGCTTACTGGTGAGTATTCACCGTAGATCAAAATTTGATGATGAGCTTACCACTAAGGTCAGCAAGGGTGTGGTGCGTGTGAGACTCTAGTTGAGATAATTTGAAATACCACAGAGAGTATTCTTAAATTCATGATTCAAAAGAGGACTGGGTTAGCCGAATTAAACAGATTATTACTAGCGTGACTCCACCTCTACTTCTGGATCCACTTCCGGATCTTTAGCTGGTTTGAACTTCGGATTAGGCTCACTAGGGACTGGAGCTTCTATACCCACACGCCATTCTTCTAGTTTTTTTAGGAGTTCAGCAGTTTTTGACTCGTAGCTCTTGATTAAATTATTCTTCTCACCAGGATCATACTTTAAGTTGTAAAGTTCTATATCGTTGTTCTCAAAATACTGAATAAGTTTCCAGTCGCCATGACGGATTGCCGAGCCAGGACGAGTTCTGAATAGAGGATCTTGGGTCTGATCATTACCTCCTTCAAGATAGATAGGAAAGTGCCAGTAGAGAGCACGGTCAGCTATTCTACCTTTTGAGAGTAGCGGAAGGATACTCACACCATCCAAGACTATTCCTCGCAGCTCAGTCTTAGTAATATCAATTATGGTCGGATAAAAATCTAGATGACTGACAGGGGTATCACATTTTCCAGGAGATATTTTAGTAGTCCAGCGAATGATGAGTGGCTCGCGGATACCACCTTCATAGTAGGATCCTTTTCCTGCTCTGAGCGGAGTTTGTTTGGATATATTATACACACCGCCATTGTCGGATGTGAAGATCACGATCGTGCTACTATTTAGTTTCAACTTATCAAGAGTCTTCATTAGCCTGCCGATGTTATCATCTAGGCTAGATATCATTGCCGCATAGGCAGCGTTATTGTGCGCGTCATTGCCCTTTTTCTTCTTAAATTTTGCCTTCTTTTCAGCCTTAGCCTGGATGGGGGTATGAACCGCGTAGTAGGGGAGATAGAGAAAAAATGGAGTGTCTTTATAGTCAGTGATAAATTTAATCGCTTCATCCGTTAGCCTATCTGTTAGATACTCACCAGGCTTGTCATTAACTAGGTTCGGGTATTTATAGGGGCTGTGATAGCCGCCAGTATAAGGACCTCCTGCTTTCGTTCCGCCTATATTTATATCAAATCCATTCTTCAATGGGTTTTCTGAAATGTGCCATTTCCCGATGGTGCCAGTGATATAGCCGGCTTTCTGCAAAGCGCTACCGATAGTCAGCACGTTACTCTTGATGAACTGCGTGTTCTCAATCGGAATCAGTTTGCGTGTGCTCGCTTTTCCTCGCTCAGAGCTATTGACCGTGTATACACCATGCCTAGGCGTAGCCATACCCGAGAGAGCGGAGGCTCTACTTGGTGCACAGTTAGATGCTGCTGCATACGCGTTACTAAATACCATTCCCTCTCGCGCGAGTTCATCTATATGAGGTGTCTCGTAGTAAGTGCTACCCTGATATCCCAGGTCTGACCAACCTAAGTCATCGACATTGATGTAGATAATATTCGGTTTATCATTCGCTAATATCCAAGAGAATGATGCAATAAATGCGAGTTGAATGAAAACGATGTATTTTTGCATAGCTGCATTTTGCTAGGAGAAGCTGAATGAAGTCCAGCGAAAAAGACTTAGTTTACAGGAGGATGATAGCAGTAGCCGAGTCCACGCCTCGTCTGGATAACTTCAGCGCACTGATCAGAAATAGCAGTTAGTTTCGCTCGGAGTGTCTTGATATGCGCATCCACAGTTCTATCCATCGCTGAGCCAGGATCTTCCCAGGCATGCTCAAGCAGTTGTTCTCTGGTGAAGGTGCGTCCCGGCTGAGAAATAAATGTTGCGAGTAATTTATACTCGTGAGCGGTGAGATCCACTGGCTTTCCGAAGCAATGAATCGTCATGGCATCCGTATCGATGCTGATCCCTTCATCGGTATGATAGCTTTTCTCTATCGGAGAAGAACCTGAGCTAGAACCTGAAGTCCTCCTCAAAATAGCCTTGATTCTAGCTACCAGCTCGCGCGGACTAAATGGCTTAGTCACATAGTCATCTGCCCCAAATTCTAACCCAAGCACGCGGTCAATCTCAGAGTCACGCGCAGTGAGAAACAGAATAGGAATGCCAGATTGCTTCCTTATCTCCTGACACACATCCAGCCCCGTAGTGTCTGGCAGACCGATGTCTAACACAACGAGCGCATATTTATTGCTATCCTCCACCAGCGAGATAGCCTCAGCTCCAGTGCTCACCTGGGTAGTCTGAAAATGTTCTGTCTCCAGCGCGTAAATAATGGTTTCCGCTATGGAGGACTCATCTTCGACGATTAAAATATGGGGCATACTAGTGTAGATTAAACAGTTATTTTCTCGATGTTGCAACGGATTCTGAATCCTTGACGCTGCGGCTGAGTGCCAGCGTTTTTCAGCCAGAGGATGATGTCGCTCTCTAGCTGATCACAGTCATCATGCCATTGCTCAGACTGCTTTAGTACTAGCACAGATTCCCGCATCTCGCTGAAGAAAACCTCTCGTGCACCTAGCTTTTTCAATGTCTGCATCTCTTCTTGCAAGATCTGGTAGAAAGCCAGCTCATAACCATTCCCAGCCTCTATCGCAGCCCGCTCTAGCGATATTGTGATCGGTGGACATTCTATTTCTATGGCATTGGCGATGGCTTCACAGCCTATCCGTTTCAGAGTATGGCGGATGCGTGTGTAGAGATCTTCTATCTGGAGAAGCCTGAGCGGACACTTGTTCTCTAGGTAGTAAACGATGCCATCATAGACATCATCCACAAACGTGAAATACGGTTGATTAGCTCGGTGCGCAGCGTTTTCAATAGCGCGGCGTATCCAATACGTGTCATAGTCATAGATCTGGTGCTGTCCTACTTGGAGGACGGGCATGTTTCCTGCGATGCAAATCATGGTTTTATAATAGTCAGCGGGGGAAAGTTAAATGGTTATGATGGTTATGATGGTTATGATGATAAGTGGTTTATTCTTTGAAAAGAGGAGGCTGCAGTGGATCCTTCCGTCCTCGGTATTCGAGCCTCTGGATTTCCTTGATAAATTCTCCCACATCCTCGAACTGACGATACACAGAAACATAGCGCACATACGCCACTGGATCTATGTCGTAGAGCTTATCTGTTACCTTTACTCCAATGACCCCAGACGGAACCTCAGACAAGTGATCCTTGTGCAGCTCAGCTAAAATTTCCTCCACCGCGCGGCCCAGTCTGTCCATAGACACGGGGCGTTTTTCGCATGCCTTCACTAGACCACGTAGCAGTTTCTCACGGTTCAGCGTCTGGCGAGATCCATCACGCTTCACCACGCGTAGTTCAGTGCGCTCTATCTGCTCATAGGTAGTGTAGCGGTAGCTGCACGCCAGGCACACACGTCTCCGCCGGGTAGAGGTCCCGTCCTTTGACATTCGTGAGTCGATGACTTTGTCATCAAGTGAGCCGCATTGGATACATCGCATGAGTGAAAATTTATATGGTTATGAATCTGAGTTACAGAACAGAAAATAGGGTGGTTTATCTCATTTCGTAAATCGAAAAAATATTGTGAATAAGTTACTTGTGGACATGGTTAGTATCCCTTGATTGTTATTTTATGAATTTTTGATTCTCTCCGCAAAATCTTTCCTTTTAGCTCCAAAATTGAGGAGAATTTGAAAAATCTTAGTTCTTGGCAAAAGAATTTATAGGTGCATGATGCGCCCACAAATGGCTGGTAGGAAAAAGAAAAAAGTAAATGAAAACGAAGTAATTTCCCTTCGAGAGGATATGATGGTGCTGACGAAAATCCGTCTCAACACCTTCGTCCTTATCACCACTTTGTTTGGCTATATCCTAGCATCCATGACACTTCATCAGGTATGGGTGTTCGATTGGTGGAAGCTGTTTCATACCATTTTAGGAACGGCTGCGGTAGCATTCGGTAGTGCGGCATTCAATCAGCTAATGGAAATTCAGCAGGACAGCCAGATGAAGCGCACGGCTAACCGACCACTACCATCCAAGAGGATGAACGTGGTCACCGCCTTCGGAGTAGCCTGGATACTTAGTGCCTTCGGAGTTATTCATCTCAGTGCAACGGTTAATCCAGGAAGCGCCTACCTTGCGGCCATCACCAGTGGTATCTACGTATTCATTTACACGCCTATGAAACGTAGATCATCATCTAACACCCTAGTGGGAGCCATCCCCGGAGCTATCCCGCCAGTCATCGGCTGGGTGGCAGCTGGAGGGAGCTGGAATGATGGACAAGCATGGTATCTCTTCGCACTACTATTCCTCTGGCAGCTACCACACTTTGTGGCTATCAACTGGCTCTGCCGCGAGGAATACGAAGATGCTGGCTACATCATGTGGAGTAATGGCGATGTCAGCGGCAAAAAAACCGCAAGACTAGCGCTCATCTTTAGCGCATGTCTCGCAGCACTCGCACCACTAGCAGCCCTCCCAGGTATAGAATATGCTAACTGGATCTACGGCATCGGTGGTGCCATTGCTGGCATCTACATGTGCTGGTTGGCTGTGAAATTCAGCAAAGCGGGAACCCGAGAATCCTCACGTGGGTTATTCCTTTTCACGCTATTATATTTGCCATTAGCACTAGGATTACTTGCATTTTGTTGGAACTGAGTTTAGGGAAGCATGAGAACACACTAAGATACTCATGAAATCTCAATTTTCTCAAGCTGACTACGAACCCGCTGAACGCGACCCCGTAGCGATCAGGCGCACAGTTATCATTCTCATTCTGTTGATGTTGGTCGGCGGTTTCTTCATCGTTTATAAGTACAAGCAGAAGATGGCGGAAGAACATGAGTTAGACAAAAAGGGACGTCCTGCCATGTCGCTCGGTCATATCAGTTCCAAAACAAATATAAAAACACTCGCAACGGATGGAAGCGTGATAGACTTCACAGTCCTAGAAGGGAAGTTAACACTTATGTCAGTGATCTCAGCGAAACTCCCTGAGCAGTCAAAAATTATTGCCGATGAGATGAAAAAAGCTCAAGAGCAATTTGCTGATAAAGAGCAACTACAACTCATCTGTATTTCCGCAGATACTCTAACAGAAGTATCACGTGATGAACTCACTAAATTTGCCAAAGAAATAGGTGCAGAGGGAGAAAGCTGGCACGTGCTCGCATCGGACTCGAAGGAGCTAGGTGGCTACGTTAAGGATGTGCTGAAATTAGGAATGATCTCCAGAGTGGATAAAGAAACCAATCAGAGAATCCTGCCAGATTTCATCAGAATAGTGGATCCCAGCACTAAGATCAGGGGAGGTATTGCAGATTTCACATTCGTAGATTATCACGCTGATAAAGCAAGAGCCAAAGGAATAGTAGAGAGCGATGCGGGGGAAACAGAAAAGAAGCAAGCTCAGGAAGTATTTGATAATATACTCAGTTATCAACGCAAGAGAATGTATAAGAATATTGATTACATTTTAACCTATGAAAATACAGATGTAGCAGCACTTAAAAAAGAAAACCGTTCCAATAGATATCACGTGCCACTCCTCGTATTCTCAGGGTTCATCCTCTTCATCCTCATCATGGGATACCGCCTCAAAAAACAACGCAGAATGGAAGCCCTAGCTCTAGCCGCCAATAACAACAAAAAGAAATAATCATGAACGCACCAGTAGAAGATACCACTCATCCAGAGAATGTGAAAGCGAAGATCATTATGATCTACGTAGGAGTCGCCGTCATCTCTGCCATCATCATTTCATGCTTCATGTTCCTGGGTAAATACAGTCGAGGAGTAGCTGACAAAAACGCTGATAATAGCTCAAACCTAGTCGTCATCGAACAGCAAATGACTGTTGAGGAAAGTATCGGTAAATTTGACATCATGAAGCTGGAAGAAGACTTCACCGCAACAAACCAAGACGGAGAAGCCGTCAACCTCCAGTCACTCAAAGGTAAGGTTTGGGTGTTCGCTCAGTTCTATGGCTCATGTCCAGAATGCAATAAAGTGAACCTTGATATTCTCACCGATTTATATGAAAAATACAAAGGAAATCCAAATTTCCAAATCGTCACCATTAGCATCATGGAAGAAGAAGACGGAGTAAAAGCGATGAAAAACATGGCTGAGACTCGCAAAGCATCCTCAGACAATTGGTGGTTCCTCACAGCGGATGTGAATGAGGTGAACGAGTTCTGCTCCGCCCACATGCTCTACCTAAAATTCCAAGAAAACACCAACAAAGATGGAGACGGAATGCAAGGTGAGATACTTCATGATATGGGCATGGCTGTCTTTAATAGTGAGATGATCATGAAGGCAAAAGTAGATGTTTATATTCCTCTCAAGCAAGGAAATACCCTGTTAGCGGACCTCAAAAAGAAGCAACTAGACCTTGAAGTAGCCGCAGCTCTAGAGGCTTTAAAAGACCAGAAATAACAAGCCAACTAGCTCATGAGTGATTTAAAAACTTACCTCCAGAAAAAGCCAAACCTTAAACTGGCTAAGACTCTTAAAACTATCACCTGGATACTCACCGCAGCTATTTTCATCCTAGTAGGTCTCATGCGCAGACCCAATCTCAAAATCCCACTTCCAGAGGGAGTGAGCATGAGTTTCCTGCCTCCTATTCATGCTCTACTAAATTCCATCGTAGCCATCAGTCTCATCATCGCAGTCTGGATGATCAAAAAGAAAAACATCAACGCGCACAAACTCTGGATCGGCATCGCCATGTTCAGCTCCGTTCTCTTTTTGCTCTGCTACGTAGCCTACCACTTCACTACAGCGGAGACCACTTTCCCAGAAGGCGAGCCCATGCGAGGACTCTATTTATTCATCCTAGCCACCCACATTATCCTAGCCGGCATCAGCCTCCCATTCATCCTCTTTACCTGGCTCTACGGCTTCACAAACCAATTCGCCAAACACAAAAAACTAGCCAAATGGGTCTTCCCAGTCTGGCTCTACGTAGCCATCACAGGTCCCATCTGCTATTTCATGCTCAAGCCATACTATCCCATTTAACATGGCAGTCATTTCCCAGTAGATCCTCAAGCATAAGTCTTATAAGACACATAAGACAAATAAAATCTATTCTAACATTCTCAACCATTTTCCCCTCCACTGAACCATCGTGCGCGGCGAAGCTGATACATGCAAGCACTCATCTAAATGAATCTTGCTATAAAATGCAAATCTAACTAGACTTAACCAACTAAAATGAAAAAGCCTGTGAAAACAGAAAATGTACTAATCCAATGCCAAAACCCTCAGCTGAATTTTAGCTAGGAGTATCCAAATAACCTTGTTTTGCTAAAAAATACTATGCTCAAATTACTCATACTATTCATCCTAACTCAACTTGCTTACTCAAAACAAACTGCATCTAAAATCCATGGGGAATGGGAATCAGATAGAGAACTCACCAAGAAATATCTGTATAAATATGCTAAACTCACCGAATACCAAAAGAAGGCGTTACCCAAATTCTTTGGCAACTCTGTCATCATTTTTAAGCCAAACGGTTCTGGATCAGTAAAGACACAAGCAATCACTATTCCCAAGCAAAACGGGGAGGAATGGAAAATCCCAGAAACTAACATCGAATTTACCTATGAAATATTGGGAGAAGCTAGGGACCAGCTAGTGATAAAGATTTTTTTTCAAGAAGAACTTTTTGCTGAATCACCTTTTAGTCTAATTAAATTTGAAGACTCAAACACATATTCCGTTTCTATTTCTGATGGTATTTCAGATATCAACGGACGTGAATTCTTTAAGCGTATTAAAATAACTAAAAAAGCGAAGTCGCAATAGCCAAATGCCTATGACATCTTTTCAGTCAAGTTTCTCACAATTACAACCAACCCAAAGTTACGAGACCGGTTTACAGGCTGTTAAGTGTGATCTTTGATGGTAGCTAATGATAATAAGAGCATATGAATAGTAACGTAATATTCTGTGTGTTAACATCTTAACGTTCTGTCGATTTGGTTTATTCGACCTTAAAAATCTGACAGACTCTTAACATTGCTAGTTTCTAGAAGTCTCCTCAATTACACGGACTTTGAGGGAGGAACGTGCTGAAAAGGTGAGCGACAGAGTCTAGCTTTTATAGTTTCCTCGCCACTCCCAGCAGTGTTTGAAAATGGGGGGCTTCGGGTTCTTTGTCGGCGATGACTACATCGATGTTGGTGAAGCCTGCATCGTTGATCATGGTGAAGAGTTCTACTTCTGAGAAGCCTAGATGGACGTCGTAGTAGAGTTCTTTGGCTTGCTCGAAGTTGTGCTGGAGGAGGTCTAACACGATCAGTGCTCCGCCGGGCTTGAGGATGCGGAAGGCTTCTCGGAGAGCTTTACGCGGGCGTTCTGCATGGTGCAGGGCTTGGCTGAAAATGGCTAGGTCGATAGATGAATCATCGATGGGGGGGGTGGATATGTCACCGAGGCGGTATTCTAAATTTGGGAGATCGTGGTCTTTAGCGAGCTTGGTTCCGAACTCTACCATTTTCTCCGAGCTATCGATGGCGATGACTTTCTGGGCACGCTGGGCGAGCAGCTGAGAGAGTGTTCCTTCGCCCGCTCCGAGGTCTGCTACGACGTCGTAGTTGAGGATTTTTAGCAACGACTCAGCTAGTCCTTTCCATGAACGACCTGGGACGTAGTGTTTGCCAAATTTTCCTGCCAATTCATCGAAATACGCTTTTGATTTATCCCTTCGTTTACTGAGCAAATGCTTGAGAGCTGCCTGGTCTTGCTGAGTTTCTGCCATCTCTTCGCTTGCCGCAGCGATGATAGGGGTAAGTTTTTCTGGAATGGTGGCGGTGTAGAGATTGTTCTTCCCAACACGGCGGTCAGAGGTAAGGTTTTCATTCCTGAGCTGGGAAAGCTGGGTGGAAATGCGGCTCTGTCCCATGTTTAAAACCTCTTGGAGATCCGCCACGCTTAGCTCCTGGTCATCGAGCAAATGCAAGATGCGGAGTCTTGTAGGGTCTGAGATAATTTTTAGTGAATTAAGAATTGACGACATGATTATTTGGTTTATATCAACGTATCAAGATTTGTTGATAAGAACAAGTCAGAAATAAAAAAATATGTCTAGACCATTTATATTCTCGTCAGAGTCCGTTACTGAAGGACACCCAGATAAAGTATGTGATACTATTTCCGATGCCATCCTAGATGCGTGTCTTGAGCAGGATGTGAACAGCCGTGTGGCGTGTGAAACATTTGTGAAAGATAATGTAGTGGGGCTCGCAGGTGAGATCACGACGAATGCTAAGTTTGACTACGGCACTATCGTTAAAAACACGATCAAAGAGATAGGTTATGATGCTGATTATGCGAATGGCACTGATTATTCTTATACGTGTAAGTTTGAGAAGGGTGCATTTCTTATGAATATGCTGGGTCAGCAGTCGCCAGACATCGCTCAGGGAGTGAATGCTGAGGCAGCGAAAGATAAGCAGACGGATGAGCAGGGAGCAGGGGATCAAGGGATCATGTTTGGCTATGCAACGAATGATACAGAGCAACTAATGCCAGCGGCGATTCATTATTCACATCTGTTAGGTCGTGAGCTTACTAAGCTGAGAAAAGACCGCGTTCATACTTGGCTTCGTCCAGATTCTAAGACTCAGGTTAGTATTGAATATGTGGATGGTAAGCCAAATCGATTCACTTCGATTGTGATTTCTACCATGCACGCGAAGGAGATAGAAACAGGAGAAATTCAAGAAATTCTCAAGCGTGATCTCATTGAGAAGTACCTTCCAGGAGACCTTCTAACACCAGAAACTGATATTCTTATTAACCCGACTGGGTTATTTGTTATCGGTGGACCAGAAGGAGATGCCGGTCTAACAGGACGCAAAATCATCGTGGATACTTACGGTGGAATGGGACGTCATGGTGGTGGAGCGTTTTCTGGGAAAGATCCATCGAAAGTGGATAGATCTGCTGCTTACATGTGCCGTTGGGTTGCCAAGAATATAGTGGCAGCTGGGCTAGCGAATGAGTGTGAGCTTCAATTAGCATACGCCATCGGTCATCCGCATCCAGTAAGTGTGAATGTGAATTCATTTGGCACGAATAAGGTAGATGAAGAGGCGATAGAAAAAGCGGTAAAGGAAGTATTTTCTTTCAAGCCTGCGGATATTATTTCTCAGCTTGATCTAATGAGACCTATTTATAAAAACACGACAAATTACGGACATTTTGGACGTGAGGATAACCTCTCTTCACTCACTTGGGAGAAGACTGATAAGGTCGAAGATCTTAAGAGCATTTTAGGATAAATTTAAACATAACCACATAAAACAATGAATACCACACTTGAAAAACCAAAGATAGACGATTACAAAATCGCGGATATTTCCCTAGCAGACTGGGGTAGAAAAGAGATAGACGTTGCTGAGCATGAGATGCCAGGGCTGATGTCTATTCGTAAGAAATATGCTGCTTCTAAGCCACTGGCTGGAGTGCGTATCATGGGATCACTTCACATGACGATCCAGACGGCAGTTCTCATCGAGACGCTTGTTGATCTCGGGGCTGATGTTCGCTGGTGTTCCTGTAATATTTTCTCCACTCAAGATCACGCTGCTGCAGCTATCGCCGCAGCTGGTGTACCGGTCTTCGCTTGGAAAGGCGAGACTCTGGAAGAATACTGGGACTGCACATTAAAGGCACTCACATTCCCTGGAAATAAAGGTCCACAACTCATCGTTGACGATGGTGGTGACGCGACTCTTCTTATCCACAAAGGTAACGACCTAGAAAATGGTTGTGACTGGGTAAACGGAGCAGCAGCTAACACGGAAGAAGGTTGCGTGAAAGCAATTCTCAAGAAGACTCACGCTGAGCGTCCAGGATTCTGGGGTGGTGTGGTAGCTGAATGTAGAGGAGTTTCTGAAGAGACTACTACAGGCGTTCACAGACTTCAGCAAATGGTAGATAACGGTGAGCTTCTGTTCCCGGCGATCAACGTGAACGATTCAGTTACGAAATCAAAGTTCGATAACCTCTACGGTTGCCGCGAGTCACTCGTCGATGGAATCAAGCGTGCTACTGACGTGATGATCTCTGGCAAGCACGCAGTGGTTTGTGGATACGGAGATGTAGGTAAAGGCTCAGCAGCTTCGCTAAAGGCAATGGGTGCTATTGTGACTGTGACTGAAATCGATCCTATCTGTGCGCTTCAAGCGGCAATGGAAGGCTTCCAGGTCAACACCATCGAAAATACACTCGGGACTGCTGATATTTATGTCACTACCACAGGTAACAAAGACATCATCACACTTGAGCACATGAAGCAGATGAAGGATCAGGCGATCGTTTGTAACATCGGTCACTTCGACAATGAGATTCAAGGTGAGCAACTCACTAGTGATTCTAGCGTGACACATCTAAACATTAAGCCACAGGTAGATAAATACACGTTTGCTGGTGGAAATAGCATTTACCTTCTCGCTGAAGGCCGTCTCATCAACCTTGGTTGCGCAACGGGTCACCCATCATTCGTGATGTCTAACAGTTTTGCAAACCAGACTCTCGCACAGATCGATCTCTGGGCAAATAAGGACAGCTATGAGAACAAGCTCTACTTACTTCCAAAGGCACTCGACGAAGAAGTAGCGCGTCTCCACCTTGAGAAAATAGGAGCTAAGCTTACTGTTCTCACACAAGAGCAGGCTGACTACATCAGTGTTCCTGTAGAAGGACCATTCAAGCCTGATCATTACAGATACTAAGTTTTCTGTTAGGCAGAAATCATTTCAAAGCACCAAGGGTAACCTTGGTGCTTTTTCTTATTATGCCCTAATCCATCGCTGGCAGATTTATAGGCATGTCGAGCTGGTCTGATTACAAGACCTATAGTGTATATTTGCATACACATAGTTACACACTACCTTAGTGATAAAGTTAATACTTCACTATGTTGCAAGCACCACAGCAAACGTCGCCTATCATCAGTATGCCGTCATATCATTGATTGGTCGTGGCGTCTTCACAACTAACCTCACAGTAAATAAATATGAAATCTCGTATCTCACTCATTCTCGCAGGATTGTTCGCTCTGTCTGGTTTTGCAAGCGCACAGACTAAACTGTCCGCACTCGCAACAAGTGATAAACTTTGGGAAACAAACGCTCGTGATTTTTCTGGTCAATTTACAGATCTAGAATGGGAAGATGCCGATAAAAACTCCCCCCTGATTTCAACAACAAAAAACCTTACCCTCTGGGCTGAGTCAGTTGAGTCAGTGAGACTGACTGAAACAAAAAATGTCCTAAGCGAACTCAAATTCGTGGTGCTCGGCAACGAAAGTTCGATGCTGATGGACAAGAGTACTTTCAACAAACGTGCATCTAACTGGAAAAAACTCTTGGATAAAAATCTGGGTTCTAAAGGTAAGGTAGTTTCACCTATCTCCACTGCAAAAATCAAACACACCAGAGTGGCTTGGAAAGGAGCTAATTATGTCGTTATTTTATCAGCTAAGATAGGAACTAAACCTGACAGTTTGGAAGTCAGCTTCTATGAGCCCAAAGCTGGGCTTGCGGTAGTAAAACTCAGAGGGCGACAAGATACACAAACTAGAGATGATGATTCAGGTACGGATCAAAGTATCTCGAAGATTGATCCAAATGCCTCCAAAGAAGAACAAAAAGTGCTCTCCAAAATAGCCGAAATTTCTGCGAGAAAAGCAGCTAAAGGAATATCAAAAGATGCACAAGGCGCTTTAAACCTTCTGAACGTTTACCGCTTCTTGAGTAGTGTTCCTTATAATGTGCAACTAGATAAAAAGATGATGGCGGCAGCCGAGGATGCTGTGATGATATGCAAGGAGAAGGGCACCATTTCTCATGATTTTGGACACTCCACTGACAAGTGTAATCTGGCGATGGTCTCGGGGAATTTCACAATGAAGAAAAGTGTGTTCGAGTACATTATGGATTTCGGAGCCAATAATCGCGATAGACGTGGTCACCGCCGCTCATGCCTCAATCACAAAATGGGCAAAACAGGCTTCGCAATAACCGGTCCCTTCGCAGGCATCTTTGTTGATGATAATTCTGCTAAAGGTGTGCGCAAAAATTACTCTTACCCAGGTCACGGCTTCTACCCGATCAAATACCTCCATGGTAATGGCTGGATCTACCACCTCGCGTCAGGTGCCGCACCAAGCACGTGTGAGGTCGAGGTATGGAAGCTTAATAAGCAGGAAGATAAGTTACCTAGCTTTAGCAAAGAGCCGGATGGAGTCAAACTTCCCTGTACCTATGTCCAATGTTACGTTGACACCATCGTATTTGAGCCACAGGCAGCTGCTATTACTGAAAAAGGTTACTACCTCGTAAGACTCAAAGGCAGAGGCTTGAAGGAGCAGTATCTGGTGAAGCTGTTTTAATTCTCTCCTACTCATACATTATATGAATAATAGAATAGACCGTATTACAAAAATGGAAGCCATATTGGACGAACTCACTCTAGTAGTTGAAAAATCTGATAAAGTAATGAATGAGCTTGTTGATTCTTTGGAAAATTTGAACACATTAAAAAAATATTATGAGTCTCAATATATGGAAGATGTTATGGCAGACAAAAGGAATGAAGTCCCGCAAGACCTTAAACGAGGCGTTTTGAGTGAGGATGCTGTTGATACGCTTCTTATCGACTTGGTAGAATTATCTAACAAAATGGAAAAATTGAGCAAAAAAATAATACCAGCCTGTGAATAAATGAGACGATAGACAGAGTGGATATTTTATAAATATACGCCTGTCTTTTTTCTAATTGCCAAGCACAATCTTAAAACATCAGAAATAAACACTATCGTCTCTTTTGTTTTGCAGATTGGAATAATACCATTCCGCAATTGATATCGGACAATAGATTTGTTTAGTGAGTGTAATAAATTGTGCTTCGCATTTCTTATAGAGTGCCAGGCGAATCCTCTAAAAATCTGCGTTTCTCTTCAGTCGTGATGCCCGCATCACTCCTTCATCGCGTCTTGATTTTTAAAGGATTCACTCTGGCTATTGTCCGATTTCAATCACTACATGGTACAAGATGATTTTAGTGCGGAATTACGCTACTTGAGAAGAGACATGTCCTGTACTTTAGAAGTTTATTTTCAAGTGTTTTTGTAACCAGTCACCTGCATTTTGCTAATACCAAATACGAATGTAAAATGATGAAGTAAACCAACAGTCTTTAGAGTTTTTTGTGCTGGCTGGTTTACAAACAAGACCAAATGAACAAGTTGGTTTACAACGTTTTATTACCTTAAGTGTGGTAGATCGTAATTGGTCTATCAATACAGAAAACTAGAGTTAAACAGTCCGAACCAAAAAGATACAAATATTTAAAAACTTCCCTATGAAAAACACACTCTATATTTTTAGCATACTTTGCCTCCTACTAGGAATGGTTTCTAATGCCACTGCGGCACCAGCCACGCTGACCCAATCGGTCATTCGCAATGGTAATACAGTCACCATGCAGTTGAAGAGGCAAGATCTCCGAGGAGCTAACTTCGAGTTATTAACTCAGAACTCTAGTGGTGCCTATGTTCCTGCCACCGTAGTTGATGAGCGTTCATATATTGGCACGGTAGATGGCTTCCCTGGTGCGGTTTCTTGCGGTATTCTGCAGGATAACGGCACTTTTCGTGGTGCGATCTACTTTGACCGAGGTGAAACATGGTTCACACTAGGGACGACTGTCCATACCACCCGTGCGTTAGGTTACGGGAGTTTCAGTGCTTTCGTGCTGCCAACTGCAGATACGGTGAGCGCCGGACATGCAGGGACTACGATGTATGGCTACGAGCTCTGCCTTGATGCCGCTAATAACTACTACACAGCAAATGGTAGCGTAGCAAAGACCTTTGAAATGATCGAATACTCGGTCGCTGTGACACGTGCTATCTACATGCGTGATGTTCTTCTCAGACCTTATCTAGGAAGAGTTATTCTCCGTACCACCGAGTCTCAAAGCCCTTATAATTCGGTCACAACAGGTCAAGAATATTTGGCTGCAGTGAAAGCAGAATGGGAGGCTAATCAAACTGATGTGAGTCCTGCTCTGGTAGCAGGTGTTTCCACTGACAAAGTTGGTGGTGGACTTGCCTTTGTTGGAGTTGTCGGCGGCACTGGTAAGTATTCAGTGAACCAGAGTGGTACTGATGAAGTCTTTGATGTGACATTCCGTCATGAGATGGGGCACAACTGGGGGTCTGGTCACAATGTGGGAGGTAATCCTGAAGGAGCGGGAATCATGGGTGGTAATGCCCCTGGCCGCTTCAGTGGTCCTGAAGTCCAAAGGATTTTCAATCACCGTGATGGCAAGCTAGCATTTACAGTTGATGAGGGTAGCTACTCTGACGTTGAACTCCCACCTTATGCTGCACTTGATGTGGTTACGTTTAAGCAAGGTATCGAAACCTCAATAGCGATTGATGTCCTCGCAAATGACCATGATGCTAATGCTCAGACAATTACGATCAATGGCCATGATAGCACGACTGCTCAAGGCGGTAAGATCAGCCAGCTTCAGCAGAAGTTAATATACACTGCTCCAAGTTCTCTGCTAGGAATGGATTCCTTCTCATACACCATCACTGACTCCACAGGAAAAACTGCGACTGGTGTCGTCCTGATAGAATTACAGCCAAGTGCAGATCTACGTCTCTACCTCCCTCTTGACGAGACGAGTGGAACGAACACTTCTGATAAATCAGTGTTTAAAAATCCTGCGGAACTCTCAGAAACGACGTTTAACTCAGCGTCAACAGCTGGTAAGTTTGGCAATGCTGTGAACCTAAATGGGGTGGATCAGCACATCGCAGTGACTGGCGTAGATCTTAATTCTAACACCGTCACGATGACTGCATGGGTGCGTCAAGGCGCTACTCAAAATGAGTGGGCAGGTATCATCTTTGACAACACCGGTCATGCAGCGGGACTAACTGTTGGTCCTTCTAAAGAACTCCGTTATTTCTGGGATGGTCCAGTGAATAACTGGTCATGGAGCTCAGGACTCACGCCTCCTGACAATACCTGGACTTTTGTGGCGCTCGTCATCGAACCAACGAAAGCAACGCTATACATGAACGATGGAAGCGGTTTTCAGTCATCAGTGCGCACTACCAGCCACAGTCCTGTGAACTTTAGCAACACATACGTGGGCTGGGAATCTTCTAAAGCTGCAAGACATTTCCAAGGAGCCATCGACGATGCTCGTATTTATGACAAGGCATTATCTCAAGCGGATCTCCAATCTATCTTCGAAGGTGGTGGCGCGGAAAGCCCGACACCACCCGATGGTGCGGTCAATGTAACGATCCCTGTCTTAGGCTGGTCACCGGGCGCAACAGCTACTTCTTATGACGTCTATCTGGGAACAAGTGAGTTAGCCGTAAACAGTGCGAATAATCTTTCTGCTGAATTTACAGGTAACACGACGAGCACGCAATATTCTGCGACTCTCGCTGACCAGACTGAGTATTTCTGGAGAGTGGACACCATCACTCCATCTGGGACCTTAACTGGCCAAACATGGTCATTCACTACAGGAACGCTTCCTGAC
This sequence comes from uncultured Verrucomicrobiales bacterium, assembly GCA_937128235.1. Taxonomy (GTDB): domain Bacteria; phylum Verrucomicrobiota; class Verrucomicrobiia; order Verrucomicrobiales; family Akkermansiaceae; genus Rubritalea. Next base: position 2,015 of record CAKZMG010000130.1, on the reverse strand, counting down.
TCGATTCTTGTGGATTTCGGTGAAGGTGGTAGCCAGACACTAGTTGGCGGTGAGCTGATAGGACCAACATCTGTGAATAGTAGCAACTGGAATGGAACCTCAGGGAGTTCTGGTTCTCAAGGTTCCCTCAAAGACAGCACGGGAGCCACCACTGGTGCTAGTATATCATGGAATAGCTCAACTACGTGGAGGAACGGAGACAACACTACTAACGATCAAGGGCGTATGGCGAAGGGGTACCTAGATGATGGAACTACCTCTAACAACAAAGGGGCGCGTGTCACGTTCAACGGCATTCCGTACTCTAGCTACCGTGTTTATGGATTATTTGCTACTAACCAAAGTAGTGGCGGGTCTGTAACGATGCGTAATTTTGATGTGAATGGCACATGGGCGCTCGGAGGGGACTCATCCACCACCGCAGGTGCTTGGGGATCGATAAATTCTAACAATGCAAACAATGGAGCTCCATGGACAAGAATATCTCCTGGTTCTGTGCAGGGTAATTATTGGGTGGTGAATAGCTCTGGAGCTACTTGTAACATCATTGGTGAACGTAAAACTTTTTTCTCCAGTAATCGCGGTTCACTCTCTGCGGTGATCATTGAGGATGCTAGCGCGTCTTCTAACAACGCACCATTTTGGGTAAGTGATCAGATCAATCTAGCCAGCGCTGATGAGGGGAGTCCATACAGCTCTGATTTATCCGATGACGTGGTGGACCCAGATGCTGGTGATACACTGACCTTTAGTAAGGTCTCTGGACCTTCTTGGCTCAGTGTGGCGGCTAACGGAAGCCTCACGGGAACTCCATCAGTGAGCGATAACGGTGCAAACCAGTGGGTGATCCGCGCAACTGATAACCATGGACTCTCATCAAATACTACGATTAACATCACGGTGGGTAATTTAGTTGGGCTACTCTTTGATGATGACTTCGAGCGCACCACTGGAACGGTTGTGAATAATGGATGGATCGAGACGAGTGGTGACCCACGTATTTTTGATACAGGAAGTGGAGCCACTAAGATGCTTATTTCTAACTCTTCTGGCTCAGGTACTCCGTTTGCTGTTGTGAATCAGTTAGACAACACCTTCGTGGCTGGGCAGGCATTTGAGCTAGAGTGGAAAGCTGCGCGAGCTGCCTCTGCAAGTGGAGCGCTCAACTATAACGTGTCTATCGGGACATGGGACGGGACTACCTTCACTCCACTGGAGACAGAAACGGGAAGTATCTCGGGTCTCAACAGCTCTGGAAAGGTCGATGGGACGCCTATCTATGCCACTGGGACAAATGCAGTGGATGGTGAGCAGATCGCGATCCGCTTCGAAGTAGTAACAGGTAGTGATAACTGGGTAGGTTTCGATGACATTAAACTCAATGGACTCACTGATCTGGAAAGCTGGAGGTTAGTCAACTTCAACACGCCAGATGGCACAGGGGATTCTACTGACAATGCAGATCCGGATGGTGACGGAGTCACTAACATCGAAGAATTTAATGCAGGCACTGATCCGAATGACCGCAACAGCTTCCTCTATATTTCTTCATTAGATTTTGTTGGCAATGACCTTATGCTCAGTTTCCCTAGTGTGGCTGGTAAGATCTACAACGTAGAGTGGTCAGAGACCTTAGTGGGAGGTTCTTGGTCACCGGTGATGACAAGCGGAGTGGCACAGGAGAATTTGGCTGGCACAGGTGGCACCATACAGGTGACTGATACCAATGGCGGAACAAAACCAAAACGCTTTTATCGAGTCGAAGTGGAATAGCGCCAGGAATAGCACTACTAGCGGACTAAGCGGCTAGATAATAAGTTGGATGATGCGCCGCTGACTTGTTTGCACTACATGAAGCGTCCATGCTATTGTTAGAAATCGAAATGGTATTATACCATTTTCACAGTTATACTGGCTCAATAGTAGTGTTAGGGTATCTTGGGATTGCAGCAGAGCTGATTTGTGAGGGGCAAAACAAGATAGCGAGATTAGCTGCGTTAGTCGTCAGTTGCATA
>CAKZMG010000129.1 GCA_937128235.1 uncultured Verrucomicrobiales bacterium | reverse complement strand
CGACCAGCCAAACCAAGCTCACGACAAGAAAGCCAAGCTACTGGAACTCGCTCTTCTATCTGAATATCGATCGTATTTGGCAAGGTGCGCTTAATTTTCACATCTTGAATCTCCGGTCTCTCTAACAAAAGTCGTTTCGCCTCATCTAAGTCAACGCTGAAGATCGTCCCGTCCAAATCCACCTTAGCTATTTCCAAAACTCGTTTCCTAGAAAGCACAACCGTGGGCTCACCATCAAAGTTTGTCACGGGCGAGTTCTTTATCGCAAACTCTTCATTATTGTTAAAGTGATCATGAATCTGTTTATACCCAAACCAACAAGCGCTCCCGATAGCCAGCACAATAATAGCCGTCTTCATCATACCTCGAATGGCTTTCAGAGACTGGAAGAACACGATCCGAGGAGACGTCACATTAAGCACCAGCTCACGCTCGTGCCTTTTGCGCTTATTCTGTTTCAACTTACTCGTCTTCTTTTTAAACATAACTCTGTCTCCCTTCGTTTCACCCTCTCTGGGTATTCATTGATAAATCAATAATCTTCATACATAGCTCCGCAAATCCATACCCAGCCTCCTGAGCAGACTTTGGTAGCAGGCTACTCTCGGTCATCCCTGGGATCGTATTTGCTTCTAACACATAGGGATTCCCCTCATCATCTAACAAAACATCCACCCTTGAATAAACTTCGATCCCCAGAGAATGATGCGCAGCAAGAGCAGCATCCTGCACTCTCTGCGTTAACTCTGGTGATAGATCAGCTGGACAATAATAATCTGTCCCACCATCTCCAGTCATCCACGGATACTTATTCTTCATGTCATAAAATCCACTACGCGGAGCAATGTGAACCACTGGAAGAACCTCACCATCTAAGACTCCAACAGTGAGTTCTTTGCCCTCCACGAATTGCTCCACTAGCACATCATTGCTAAATTTCATCGCATCCTCCATCGCAGATTTTGCTTCCTCAAATGTTCTGCAAATATGCACTCCCACACTAGAGCCTTCACGCGGCGGTTTCACTACGAATGGCAGATCCATCACAGGCATCTCCAAGCCATCTGTGCAGTCCACTATCTCACTCTTAGGAGTAGGCACGCCCTCTTCTACAAATCTATTTTTACTTAAAACTTTATCAAATGCCAGCTCGCTACTCATCGCACCCGCACCCGTGTAGTCCGCACCTTGTTCGTCTAACAATTTCTGCAATTCCCCGTCCTCACCAAACGTCCCATGGATCGTATTAAACACCACATCCACATCTTCAGGAGCCACAATCGCATGATCATTCACTACCAATCCCACAGCATTACAGCCAGCATCTAATAGAGCTTTCAGCACCGCCTCACCAGAAGCAATAGAAACATCATGCTCAGACCCTGGTCCACCCATTGCCACTGCTATTTTTAAATTCTTATCCATACTCTATTCTTTCTTTGTTAGTTAAAATAATGCCTCATCTTCTCCGATGATCTGCACCTCGGTATCCAGTTCGATACCTCGCTCTTCACGCGCTTTTTTCCTGATTTCTGAGATCAGCTCCATCACATCATCAGCAGTCGCTCTGCCGTCATTTACTATAAAATTCCCATGCTCCAGAGAGACCCTCGCCTTACCCACGGCCATATCCTTACAGCCCAGCACATCCACCAACATCCCAGCCGGCATCTCTGATGGGTTCTTAAAAATACAGCCCGCACTTGCAGCTCTTGGTTGAGATGATTTTCGTTTTTCAGAAGACTCATCCATCTTCGCTTGAATATCTCCAGCCTCTGCCGGAGTCCCTTTGAAACGTGCACTCAGAGCGAAATTCCGCCTCAATGATGGCACATTTCTATACTCATGCTTAATCTCATCACAAGTCCGAGTGCGGATCTCCCCATCTTCATCTAGAAACGTTACATCCACTACTTGGTCAAAACTTTCAGTCCCCATAGCACCCGCATTCATCCGCAGACCGCCACCCACATTTCCTGGGATTCCTTCCATCCACTCGAAATCTGTTAGACCATTTGCCTGAGCCACACTGGCTACCTTCTTAAATCTCACGCCAGCTCCTGCAGTAAGGATTTCTCCATCTACAGACACTTCACCAAACACACCTCTACTAGGATGAATCACAGCTCCCGGGATTCCTCCCTGCCTGACTAACAGATTAGATCCACGACCCACTACTCGCACCGGGATTCCCCTGTCACGGCAGTATCTCACCATCCTTGCGAACCCCTCACTCGTGCTAGGCTCTAGCCAGAATTGTGCCGGACCACCCACTAGCATCGTAGAGTGCTTGCGCATTGGCTCATAGATTTCTCCACCCGCATCGTCGTCTCCAGCGTCTTTTGCGCTGCGTAAAATTTCCTCTAACACCTGAGAATCACGCGCTATCTTGCCACCTATTTCATGAACATTCCCAGCTCCTAAAGTAATGAGAAGATCCCCTTCACGTAGCGCATTCCCAACAGCATGATGAGCCTGCTCCACAGTCCCTACTACCTCTGCCTTCGTCTTCCCGTGCTCCTTCATCGCATCCACTATCGTCTGAGCAGTCACCCCATCTATGGGCAGCTCACTAGCGGGATAAATATCTGTCACAAACACCCTATCCGCTGCCTGCAAGACCTTACCAAAATCACTCGCCAGCTTCTGAGTGCGGCTATATCGGTGCGGCTGAAATACCACAACCACACGCTTCGAGCTGAGAGATTTCGCCGTCTGTAGTGTAGCCGCCACCTCGGTAGGATGATGTCCGTAGTCATCAATGATACGAAGTTTTTCAGAAAAATACTTCGTCTCAAATCTCCGCTTCGCACCCGCAAATGTAGAAAGCGCACGAGCACAATCATTAAACGGCACGCCAGAAACATGCGCCACCGCCAGCGCTCCAAGAGCATTCAGAGCATTATGCATTCCAGGAATCCCCAGCTCCACACGCCCTAACAGCTCTCCTTCAAACGAGACATCAAACGCCACCGTTCCACCCGTCTCATGCACATCCGTGGCAGTAAAATCCGCATCACTCCAGCCATAAGAAATACTTCCCTCGCGCACCGAACACACATCCGTAGCATTAGGACATTCCTTACAATAAATCACCTTCCCTGAAGTCTGATCTAACAACTGATTAAACACCTCTTTGATATGATCCAGCCCGCTATAAAAATCTAAATGCTCTTCCTCCATGTTCAGCACCACCGTATGCTCTGGGCTATACAGTGCCAGCGTCCCATCACTCTCATCCCCTTCAGCCACCATCGCATCTCCCTCTTCTTCCCAGTGCGCATTCGTTCCTAAAACAGGAATTTCTGCACCCACATAGTGACTCGGGTTCACTGCTCCACGTCGCAGTAAATGCGCACTCATTGCAGACGTAGTCGTCTTACCATGCGTCCCACTTATCACGATTCCTTTCTTCGTCCCTAAAATAGCCGCCAAGCACTCAGCCCTACGGATACAATGAATATCTCGTTTCCTCGCACCCGCCAGAGCAACATTCTCATCACGGATTGCGGAGCTATACACCACCACATCCGCATCCTCGATGCTCTCCTCATTATGCGGACTACTGAAAATAAGACCCAGCCCCTTCATCCTCTCAGTCTCCTTACTCGTCACTCTATCGCAGCCGCTCACCTTATGCCCCATCCCCAGCAGAAGTAGAGCCAGACCACTCATACCAGAGCCAGCCACACCGATGAGATGCACTCTCAGTGGCTTGCTTCTCTCCGTCAGTCTCTGGCTTAGTTCTTTAATTTTCATCATCTATTACTTTCTAAAATTTTACTCACCTTCCACCACCTTACAGATCCTCTCCGCAGCATCCTTTACTGATAACCCCTCAGCCGCAGCTGCCATATTTACCAGTCTCTCCGTATCATCCAGCACCGCTGTTAGATCCGCCACCAGCGAGCCAGCATCCAGATCAGATTCCTTTCTCAGAAGAGCCGCATCCACCTTCTCAAACACCTCCGCATTCCGCGTCTGGTGATCATCCGCCGCAGTAGGATACGGCACTAAAATACTCGCCATCCCCACATACGAAAGTTCTGTTAGACTAGATGCCCCAGAGCGCATCACCGCCAAATCACTCACAGCATACGCAGCCGCCATATCATCACAAAATGCTAACAACTTATGCTGCCGAGTATCTCCTAACTCAGCCTTCACCCTCTCATAGTCTCCATTCCCAGTGATCTGTAGAAACTGCACCGCCGGCATTGCCTTAGAAGCCTCCACTATCAAACTATTCAGACGCTTCGCACCCTGGCTGCCACCCATCACCAACACCGTCTTCAAAGCAGGATCCACACCCAGTTTCTCAGCGGCATCATTTCTGTTAGGCAGGCTACGTATCTCATCACGCACTGGCGTACCAGTCAGCTCCACCTCACTTTTCGGGAAAAATTTACGCGCTTCCTCAAAACCAATAAACACCTTATCACACCACTTTGCTGTCAGCCTATTTGCCTTCCCTGGCAGCGCATTACTATCATGCACATACGCTTTCGCTCCTAGCTTATGCCCAGCTAGAACTGGAGCCAGTGAAGTAAATCCACCCATTCCTATCACCGCATCAGTGCCAAATTCCCTATGCATACGCTTACACTGACCGATCGTTTTCCACATTTTCCATGCAAAAGGAATCATCCTCAATGACAACGTGCGCGGCTTAGCCACCGCTGGTACCGTATCAAAATCTAAATTCTTATACTTCTCACTCGCCTGTGCATCCACCTTCTTCTGAGAGATCAGCAGCTTCACCTCATGCCCACGGCTCTTCAGCTCCTGCGCTACTGCTACCCCAGGAAATAAATGACCGCCAGTCCCCCCACATGCTATTATGATCTTCATATACTTCTCTTCTATACGCACCTCTCCCATCTTTCTACTAAAGAAAGAGACATCTGCTCAGGAAAATACTAAAGACTCTTTAAATATAAGTAAATAGTAAATGTCTC
>CAKZMG010000128.1 GCA_937128235.1 uncultured Verrucomicrobiales bacterium | reverse complement strand
GTCGGGATTTGGATTAGGGCTGGAGTTAACTAAGAAGGTATGTAAACGGCTTGGCTGGCAATTGAGTGTTGAATATATTGCAGGTGGTGTGAATGCTGAATTAACTCTGCCAACGAATAAAGGGCTGCAATAGCCCTTCATTGGCGTTAGAAAGTATAAGTGATACCGACACCTGTCATGTAATCGCTGGTATCATAAAAAGCGATGTTGGAAGCCGTGGTAGAGTAACCAATCAATGCATTGAGTTTCCAATCTTGCCAACCCATAAACTCGTTATATTCATACATTAATTGCAAACTGTAATTACTATCTTCTTGGGTTTTATTAAACAGTGGGTTATTCGCATCAAACTGTTTACTGCTGTATCCAGCAGAAGCGGCCAATGATTCTTTGCCGAGCATCACCATATAAGAGAAAGCCAGCACGTATTCATCAAAAGACATGGCTTTACCGTCGGCAGAAAAGTGATGATACGACAGTTCAGGTTCGATAAATTCGATATCACTGATGGGTAGGCCCATTGCTAAACTTGCTAAATAACCATCACCGCTGCGTTTTAAACTGGTTGCGCTGTTACCCGCTTGGTCGTTATCGATGTCTTTATCGTAAACAGAAAAGGCACCAGTTAAACCGGTATCAAACATATTCTCATAACTGATACTGTAGGTATTACCTGATACATCGGTTTTCTTTCTTTTGGTATTGGTAAGGTAAGGGTCTTGCCACGTTTCACCTTTACTTAGGGTTGGCACATAAGCCAATGTCAGTAAGGACTCGTTGGCAAATTCAATTTTATAGCCAAATTCGAGAGCAACAGCTTCACCAACAAGATCGTTATCTGGCATACCAAAATACAGCTGCTGACTGTTTTGCTCACCAAAGGTATAGTTAAGTTTACCAGTCGGAATAAATAACGCTTGAGATTCAGATTCTCCAGCACTATTGAGCGCGCCTTTTTTGGTTGCGTTATCTAAATTGAAGTTAGATTTACCACCACCAAACCCAGCCATTACACCGACTTCGCCGCCAAATCCTGCATGGCCTAATTCTGCTTGTGCACCCGCACTAAGCAATATACTTAAGGGTAAAATATAGCTGTATTTCATTATTCATCATTCCGTGTTGTCACTGTGGAGTTGGACTATAGAAAAATGCAGGTGAAGGATCTGTTCGACTCTGACATGCCCAAAGAAGGGACAAGAGGTTTTAAGGGGGTGGGTTTGAGTTATGCGCTCGTTAATAACGATCTGGGTTATACAGTGCAGCCTACTAATGCAGCTGGAGCGGCGCTGGAGTTGGGGAGTGTGACAGTGGATGGAGTCGTGACTATAGCAGCACCTAATAGCCACAGTATGACTATCACTCATGCTACAGGCATGGCCGATCAAAATGGTAACATTATGTTGTCTTATAGCATCCCAGCTGCTGGTGTGGCCGTCGTCGGTTTTGCGCATGGAGGATGTAGCATCGTTAATGCTAATCTAACAGGAGACAAGGTAGTAAACGATCTGGATATTGACGGTCTAGCTACGATGGGTAATCATGATATGACGGACCCAGAAGCTTTAATGAACCTAGCTCAAACGAGGGGCAATTTTACAGAGCGAGGGTCTCAATATTTTACAATGCCTAACGTTTTTTCACGTGAGAAGCTGGGGGCCACATTTGTCGCTAATCACGTTGTATCCGCAAATGGGGATAGCTGGAATCCAGTCAGAATATATGGTAGTGCAACCGCAACCGCTGGAGATTGGGCAAAGCTTAAATACCCATCAACCTTCTTTGGGTCAACTAATCCCAATTATGTTACAAGTGGCAGGCGCTCATTCGTAGCTGACTACATGTTCTCCATGCACACTGGCTCAAATCAAGGTGAGAGATCAATGGCTATAGGCACACTATACGGTAATGATCCTTTAGACAATGCGACGCTCTTTGGGCATGACGGTGCCAACAATAGGTATGGTTATGCTCTAGTCCTAGCTAACTCGGGAGGCTCCGCAAGTAGATATACAGCAAAGCTGGTAGCATCTCAATCTGGGGACGTTGTAGAGCATGACTCAAGCACTGAGTATTACAGCTCAAACAACATCCACTTATTTAGATTGGTCCTCACCGAAACCTATGTGGCAGCGAATACGGTAAGAGTGGATTGCTCACTCTACATCATATCAGAACATGGAACGACATCAAATCAAGCAATACTCCAATTTACAAGATCAGTCACAGTAAACACATCTAACGTAGCTGTCAGTATAGGACGGCACTGCTATCTGATGCGAAATGAATCAGCCATTGGGACTAGCGGATTTAACGTCAACCCTAGAGCTTCTTATAAAGAAGTGTTAGGAATTAACAACCAACAATAATTAATAACATGACAGTAAAATTAACAGATTTAAAACCGACAGTTTTATCACAAAGCATCGCTCAAGTATTTAAAGCTAGTGATAGGCTTGCGGTGCAAACACAGGCAAGTATCAGTGATTTCACGGCAAACCATGAAGAGCGCTTTAAAGAGGCAGGAACTGCAGGAGGGACATTGCTTATTGTTTCAGCTTTGGCTAAAGATGCGGTAAACACACTTAAAATCTCGGAAGAACTCACTGATCAAGAAAGTGTGCAGATACACAATGCAGTAGGTCAAGTGATGCAAGGGTTATCTGTATCGGATGCTACGGACAGCCTAACTCCTAAGCAAAGTCTATTGGTTCAAGCTTTTTTACTAGCTTATCAAATGGGCGAGCTGCCAGAAGCGAAGCACAGTCTTCCTGCAAGTTTTAATGCAGTTGTAAATCCTGATAACTCAGTAACCACGTCAGATAAGCAAGCGGATCCAGAGGATGACGAATAAAAAACAAGATGGTAGAGCGTCATTTCCTTTGTGGTTTCGGCGTTTGCTTGTTTGGTTGAAGTTGTCATGGGCACTGGCTTTGGTTGATAAAGGTGGGGCCTACCATGATGCGAGCATAGCTCCGCTAGGTTATCTAGTAGCTGCGGTTTATTTTGCGTTCTCTATGCTCTGGAATTTAGTCGGCGCAGTGGCCGTAGGAATCATAGCAGTAGTGGTTGTTATTGTTTATGCTCCATTGCCCCAAAAAATGAAAGATCGGTTCTGGAAGTGAAATTTTTGACATGGCACAAAAGTCATGGATATTTCAAAATCAGAAGGTGTGTTAGCTGGGCAGCTCCGAGAGCTAGGTGGAGTTTTATTTACGTTCCTGGCTGGGCTAGGATTTCTAACCGGCTATAGCATTCCAGCTTTGGTCTCGGCGTTCGTGGCGATCGTGCTCGTGGCTTATTCGATTTATATTAAAGCGTCGTGGCGCAAGGTTACGTCTCTAATTCGCAAGGCTTTTGGAGCTGTGGGAGCGATCCTGGTGGCTTCAAATTATGTCGATGCTGGTGTGATGGATTCATTTAACACGATGCTGACTGTGGCTGTGCCGATGCTGTGGAGCTGGATCGAGAAGACTGCTACTCCTGAGCAAACTGTTAAGATGCTGCTGGTGGGATTCTGTGTTGGTGTCGGTGGGTTGTTCACCTCATGTAATTCTCAGATGCTGCAAGGTCTAAATATCAGCGGTGGGGCCTTCATAAAGGATCCAGTGACTGGTGCTAAGGCTGGTCTAAAGGTGTCTGATCATGGAGTGACTGGCTATGCTCGTGGTGCCTATATCGATGAGGCTGGCAACGTCATGGGGGAGTGGGAACTGGAGACATCGAGGACGGTCGATGCTGCTAAGTCTGGAGAGCAGGAAGCGCTGGGGACTAAGTAGTCTAACAAATCATTCTAACAAATTTATATTATGGGAATCAA
>CAKZMG010000127.1 GCA_937128235.1 uncultured Verrucomicrobiales bacterium | reverse complement strand
ACAAATATAGGAAACTCAGCATTTTCAATTGTATCAATTGTAGCCAAACCTGCCAAACCATCGTATTCAAATGTACCATAAGAAGTACCATTGATGTTGATTTCAAATCCACTACTACTGCCACCCAACAAGCCTAAGAAGGCAGGATTTATGGTAGTGACAATAACATCGTAAGTTTCCGCCATCCCGATGAGCAAGGTGGAGATGTCAACAGGTTTCACTCTGGGGCCGTCTGCTGCTACGATTTTTAGTTTACCAGTGGCTGAGGTGAGGTAGAAATAGGTGGAGGCTCCTGCATTGATAAAGCGGAGTTTGACTCTCTCTCCTGGCTTTGCGTCCAGATGGAGAGTGGGTTTTCCGTTTGCCCAAAATTGATCATAATAGACATCAGACATATCCATGGGTGACATGCGGGATTTTTCTCTATTGATGTAGTTCTTAAGCGCACCAGCTTTGTAGGCACCGTAGATTGATTGTGCATTGCCTTTTTTCATTGCGTAGTATTCGTTACCTCGCATCAGGTTCTTCATGATGCTTTTGGGGTTTTCGTTACTCCAGTCTGAGAGGACGACTACGTATTCTCTGTCAGCATCTCTTATTTTCTTAGCTGGTTCCACGATGATGGAGCCATAGACTCCTTGCTGCTCTTGGAGACCTGTGTGGGAATGATACCAATAAGTTCCAGGATGTGTGAGGGGGAATTTGAAGACTCTGCTTTTACCCGCCTCGATGGGTGGTGTGGTAAGGTAGGGAACTCCGTCTTCTTTGTTCGGTAACAGCAAGCCATGCCAGTGAATAGATGTTTGTTGGTTTTTTAGGTGATTAGAGACGGTGATCTTAGCTGTATCTCCGACTTTGAATCTAAGTGTAGGAGCAGGGATAGAGTCATTGACTGCGATGGCTTTTACTTTTTTGCCAGCTGGCTGAATGATTTTTTCTGATATGTTAAGTTGGTAATTCACTTCCTTCGCGCTGCTAGTGGTGATGGATAGAACGAGTGTTATGGGTATGAGTAGATTGTAGAATAGTTTCATGATTTAAATTGATGTTGAAATGCTATCTGACATCTCTTGAGCAAGGTGCTTGAGAAAAACAGATGGTAGAAAATGTGTGAGTTCTGCGTAAAATGCAGACATTAAATGAGCACAATGAAAGGAATCATATTCATGAGGTGAATATGGCTTAAGGATTGTGCTGCGGTCTCAATTTAAATGATGAATACGCAATTAAGAAGATGCAGAGGATCTTCTGGAGGAGGAGGTCTCCATGAGTTCAACGTCTCGGAGTATAATCTAGAAACGCTGAGCAGAGGATACTCGGTGCCTGTCTCTAAATCAGATGATTGTTTACCAAGGGTGTCTAGCGTCAAAGGGATGTTGAGATCATCGTTGCTAGATTGGACCTGCGGTTTTTTACAGGGACAAGAGTGAGGGAATCTGGGTGACTGGTCACTGGGATCGCTCTTTTTTAGATCAGTAGATGCTGAGTGGCAGCAGCTGAAGTTTACTTGGGTTGTCTGACTATCTTTATGGCTATCAGATCCTATGTCTTTTCCAAAACAGCAGCAAAACGGGTTAGCGATCGCTAACATCAATATGATTGCTATGAATTGTCTTGTCATCCTAGTCATGAGAGTAGCGTAAGGTTGATTTTATTCCATCTTTTTTAAGAATTTTCTCTCATAGTGCGCAGTTAGGCAGGGAATAAAAACCATAGTATATGTCGCGGGTGTGTGTAAGATCAAGAAATTCCCAGACGTAAATAGTATCTGATGAATAGATGGCTTCTAATTTTCCCACTTCTTATCGGATATTTCAGCGTGACAAACGCCCAAGAAAAGATGGATAGCTTTGCGAGAAATGCAGTGCCATTCATGAAGCAGCATTGCTATGACTGCCATAATGCGAAGAAGGCGAAATCTGGTATCGAGCTGCAAGACATGCTGACTGAGCAGGACGCGATGAAGCGGCATGATTTATTAGGGCGGTGCCTAGACGCGGTAGAATATGAAGACATGCCGCCAGATGATAAGGTAGATATTTTACCGACTGAGCAAGAAAGGGAAAATTTTCTCAAGGAACTAGCGAAGATAAAGACGAAAATTTCTACCGGTGATTTTGAGAAAAAGGCGGGTCGTCCAGTGCTCAGTAGGCTGAATAGAGATGAGTATGAATTGACGATTCGAGACTTGTTCGGGGTGGAATTTGATACGAAGCAATTTTTTCCTGCTGATGGATCTGGTAGTTCTGGGTTTACTAATTCTGGAGACGCATTATTCACCTCACCTGTCATGTTAGAGAAGTATCTGCTAGCATCAAAAGCGATCATCGATAAATGGTATGCTGATCCGAAGCTGGTGGGGAGCACGTTTAAAATTAAAAGAGGAAGCTCGAAGCGTGAGGCTGCCAGGGATTTGATCCGTAGAGCTGGACGTCGAGCATTCCGTCGTCCTCTAACAGAAGATGAAATAGCGCAGTTGATGAGTCTCTTTGTTAAAGCTGATTCTAAAAAAGGTGCGACCTATAAAAACTCTATGCGCGGACCATTCCAAGCGATGCTGATGCATCCTGCTTTCATTTATAAAATGGAAGCAGTGCATCCTACACTCAAGGAATGGAGGTTAAGTGATTTAGAGTTGGCGACTCGTTTATCCTATTTTCTTTGGTCATCGATGCCAGATAATGAGCTTATGAGGCTGGCTGAGGAGGGGAAGTTGTCGGATAAAAAGGTGTTAATCGCGCAGACTAGGCGGATGTTAAAAGACCTGAAGGCAAAGGCATTTGCAGAGCATTTTGGTGGTCAGTGGCTGGGGCTGGATGATCTCTGGGGGACGGCTTATCCGAATACGAAGAAATTCACAAGCTACACGAACTCACTCCAAAGTTCGCTGTACAATGAATCAATAGAGTTCGCATCTCATGTGCTTTCAAATAACCGTCCCATCACAGATTTCATTCATGCTGATTACACGTTTCTCAATGAGGAGCTAGCTGTACATTATTCTATCTCTGGTGTGAAAGGGAAGGGAATGAGGATGGTGAAGTTAAAAAATAAACACAGAGGAGGCATCATAGGGCAAGGTGCGATGCTGGTAGTGACATCGATGCCTAACAGGACCAGCCCAGTGAAGCGTGGTGCTTGGATACTCGATAAGCTCTTAGGGACACCACCGCCACCACCACCGCCAAATGCGGGAAGCCTGCCAGATACGGATAAGCCACATAAAGGTCTATCATTCCGCAAGCAACTCGAAAAGCACAGGCAGCAAGCAAGCTGTGCGGGCTGTCATGCTAAAATTGACCCGCTAGGTTTTGGTCTTGAGAATTTTGATGCAATAGGAAGATGGCGCGTGACTGATAGCGGCGGTAAAGCTCTGGACACAAAATCAATTTTACCTAATGGAAAAACGTTTCATACCCCCTACGAACTCAAACGAATCTTGTTAGATGACAATGCATTGTTTGTTCGCAATTTTGCAAAACAAATGCTAACCTACGCTATTGGAAGAGAGTTAGAATACTATGATCAACCACTACTGAACGAATTAGTGGCTACGTTGCGAAAGCAAAAAATGTCGAGTGAGGCGCTCATTTTAGGTATCGTTCAGTCTCGTCCATTCACTCACCGATCAAAAGAACCTTAATTATCACATGGCAAATATTCAGCGAAATAATTGGCACATGCCCCGCAGATCATTCATCCGCGGTGCAGGAGCGACCTTGGCTCTGCCTCTGTTAGAGAGCATGATGCCGCTGATGGCGGCTACGGGAAAAATAGGTAGATCTGGCGGGGAGCAGAAATTGCCAACCAGAATGGGAATGCTCTACATGCCAAACGGAGTGCGCTCCGATAAATGGACACCTTCAGGCGTGGGTTCAGATTTTAAACTATCACCTATTTTACAGCCACTTCAGAGACATCAAAAAGAGTTACTGATTCTAACAGGACTGCAAAACAAAGCATCATTCACTGGCGATGGGCACTATGTGAAAACCGCTGGATGGCTCACAGGAACAACCATTTCAAAGACCACGGGGTCTGACATTTCTGCAAATGGGGTATCGATGGACCAGATAGCAGCTCAGCAGGTAGGTCAGCATACACGCTTGTCATCGCTGGAGCTTGGCACCGAAGCTATCGCCTCTGGGATAGATAGAAATGTGAACTACACTCAGCTCTATGGCTCACACATTTCCTGGAGAACCGAAAATGTGCCGCTGCCGTGTGAGACGAATCCACGTGCTGCGTTTGATCGCTTATTCAGACCAGATTCCGTAGGGCAGGGAGCGCATGATCAGAGTGTGCTAGATCTTGTCCGTGAGGAAACGAAACGACTACGTTCAAAAATAGGAGTGGCTGATAAGGCGAAGCTGGATCAGTATTTAGATTCTGTGAGAGAGGTGGAAAAGCGCATCGAAAGAGAAGCGGCGAGCCTAGAGTCAGGTGAAAATTTAACACCACAGATGCTTTTACAAATCGATACTATGGACAAGCGCATCGAGAAAGCGATGGGTGGAAAGAATGGATCACGCGAGAAAGTGCTGAATTCACTCCGTAGGTTTAACCACACCGAACACTGTCGCATCATGATGGATCTCATGGCGCTAGCGTTCTGGACAGATTCCACGCGCGTCTCTACGTTCATGTTTGGTCGGGCTGTGAGTGGGCGAGATTTCTCATTCTTAGATGGGGTGAATGGTGGGCATCATCAGCTCTCGCACCATAGAGGGCTCAAGAATGAACTGGCGGAGTATCAGAGAATCAATACCTGGCATAGTGAGCAGTATGCTTATCTGTTAGATAGAATGAAGCAGCTGAAAGAAGGAGAAGGGACGCTGTTAGATAACTGCATGCTGGGATACGGCTCTTCTCTGAGAGATGGAAATTCCCATGATCCTAAAAACGTACCTATAGTCGTAGCGGGTAAAGCTGGTGGTGCGTGGGAGACTGGACGGCATTTAAAATATAAGAAAAACACACCCCTATGTAGTCTCTGGCTTTCTATGCTAGAGGGCATGGGAGTAGAAGGGATGAGTAACGGGCTAGGAGATGCTACTAAGCCGTTAGATGGACTTATCTAATGGAATAGAACCTTGGATTACAGAAATATTGCAGTTTTATAATGGAAATTTTCTCATGAGAGTGCAAAGTGTAGCTATCGAATAACAACACAAAAAAATATGGGATATATAATTGGATTAATAGTAGTAGCCGTGCTGATCGCATTTTGGCTGATGGGAATGTACAATGGGCTAGTGAAAAGCAGAAACCGCTACAAAAACGCGTTCTCGCAGATCGATGTGCAGCTGAAGCGTAGGCATGACTTGATTCCTAATCTTGTCGAGACCGCGAAAAGCTACATGAAGCACGAGAGCGAGACGCTGGAAAATGTCATCAAGGCACGAAATGCCGCGAGCGATGCGCGTAAGTCAGTATCACCAGAAGACTCCGTTTCCATGGGTGCATTAGCAGCTGCAGAGACCAGCCTAGGCTCATCGATGGGCAGCTTCATTGGGCTTTCTGAAGGCTATCCAGATTTGAAATCAAATCAGAATATGATGCAACTTAGCGAGGAACTCACTACGACAGAAAATAAAGTAGGTTTCTCCCGCCAAGCATACAATGATGCGGTGACGATGTACAACAATAAGTGCGAGACGTTCCCATCAAGCATCTTCGCTGGAATGTTTAATTTCAATCAAGCAGTTCTGTTTGAAGTAGCAGATGATGCAGAGCGTGAAAGCGTGAAGGTATCATTCTAAGTAGGAGAGTAGGAAAGTAGTTAGTAGGAAAGGTTCTGCTAACTACTCGACTACTATCTACTAAAAAAAATGAATTTCTAAACACCGTGGCTACAATAGTGAAAGTAAAAGAATCTGGTCAACATGCAGTATTGTTGGGGGTGGGTTATGGTGCATATAGCTCTGCCCGAGCAGGAAAAATTATGGGTGATATGTTTCCTGTGGAGCAGTCTGGTAAGTGCCAAATGGTAGCTATTAGCAATACTACAGGAAATATAAATTGGTGTAAGGCTGAGGACGTTGAAGTGGTGTCAGTAGATGGAAAAAGTCTTTCTGATATACTGACTGGTTATGCAAATATTTCGGATGAATTTATTGGTGTGCCGCTTTTGGAATCAGCTGATGATGTGAAAGATGATTTTAGGTATCAAGAGTTCATTACTGAAGATCCTGAGAGGTTGTCTATTTATTCTGATGATTTAGTTGAAAGGTTTAATCGTTGGTTAGAAATTAAAAATACTTACTAGCAAAAATGAATTTCTACGAAGCGCAGGATGATGCTCGCAAGCGGACGAAGTGGCTAGTGCTGTACTTCATCCTCGCTGTGGTGGGGGTGGTAGCAGCTGTCTACGCGGTGGTAGGTTTTGCTTATCAGGCACAGGGCGGCTCTGAGATTACTTACCGTGACCAGTTCGGTAATGTGACCCGTGAAGTGACGAATGGAACCTGGTGGGATACGGGGAGATTTCTCACCGTGGCTGCGGTGACTACGGGAGTGATTCTGCTAGGCAATGTTTTCAAGTCTCTCCAGCTAGCCGGCGGAGGTGCGGCAGTAGCGCGCGATGTGGGGGCGCGACCAGTGGACCCGCATAGCACGGATCTGGATGAGAAGAAGCTGGTGAATGTGGTAGAAGAAATGGCGATAGCGAGTGGTCTGCCGGTTCCTCAAGTCTGGATCATGGATAATGAGGCAGGGATCAATGCCTTCGCGGCAGGAACAGAACCTGGAAATGCGGTGATCGGTGTGACGCGTGGCTGTGTGCAGCGTCTCACGAGAGGTGAGCTGCAGGGTGTAATAGCGCATGAGTTTAGCCACATTTTAAATGGCGACATGAAGCTGAATATGCGGCTGATTGGCTGGTTGTTCGGCATCATGATGTTGTCCATGTTGGGACGGATGATTTTCCATTCACTGAGATATGTGAGGGTGAGGGGAAATAGTAAGGATAATAATGGCGGGCTGATTATTGCATTACTCCTAGCGGGAGTGGCATTGATGGTTATCGGTGCTGTTGGTGTGTTTTTCGCACGGATGATCCAGGCGGCTATTTCTCGTCAGCGTGAATATTTAGCAGATGCAAGTGCGGTGGAGTTCACCAGAGACCCGAGCGGGATAGCAGGTGCGCTGAAGAAAATAGGTGGTCAGGAATTTGGCTCATCTGTCAGTAGTGCTAAGGCAGCTGAGGCGAGCCACATGTTCTTCGCTGATGGTGGGATGTTTAGTTATGGCTTCGCGACCCATCCGCCACTCGATGTGCGTATCTCTACCATCGAGAAGGACTGGGATGGTAAATTCAAAAACACTGAGCTGCCTCCTGTGGCTCACCAGGGCAAACCTAGCAGCATGTCGGGCGCTAGTGATGCTCGCCTGAGCGGCTTCGCTGGTGGCTCAGTAGATAGCTCATCTAAGGTGAAAGTGGATAGACAGAAGTGGGATGAAATAGGTGATTCATCTCATCAAGATGTGAAGGTGGGTGAGCGCATCAGAAGTTCCATTTCTGAGGAGTGGATCGCTGCCTGCCATGACCGAGAGTATGCTCAGGCATTGATTTTCGGGTTATTGCTAGCAGAGGATGATGCGTTACTCCAAGGTGAAGTTTCCTTCCTGAATAAGTCAGCTGGGAAGAATGCGGTAGAGATTGCCTTGAGCTGGAATCAGCAGTTGAGAGACGTGCACTCCGCGGAGAAAATAGCACTGATTGATCTGTGCATCCCTACCTTGAGAAGGCTGACCATGCCCGAGTATGAGCGGTTCATCGAGATCACGCGCTGGATGATAGCGAGTGATGGGCAGGTGGATATTTTCGAGTTCATGCTACAGAAGGTGCTGGAGCGTCATTTATCTGCGCATTTCCTACACTATGGATCAGTGAAGACTCGCTACACCAAGATCAGTAAAGTCGCAGATGAAGTGAATATTCTACTCTCAACACTGGCTGGAATAGGTGCTCAAAATGGTGAGGAATTAGTGACTGCTTACCATACTGCCTGCAACGAACTCACTGATATTGGCGAGAGATTATCTATTCTACCTCCAGAGAAATGTGGGCTTTCAGAAGTAGAGAAAGCGCTCAATAAATTAGAACAAGCTAGCTCAGTGATCAAAGGACGTGTGATCCATGCATGTGGGCTAGCGGTGATGAATGATGGCGAGCTAGAAAATAAAGAAGCAGAGATGCTCAGAGCCATGGCAGATGCCATCGGCAGTTCGCTGCCGCCTTTCGTGCGAAGGTTAGAAGGTAAGATGGTAAGAAAATAAAGCGATGGATAGAGAACCTACAGTATTTGAATCACGTGTTTACGAGGCACTCTGCCGAGTACCCGCTGGCAAGGTGGTGACGTATAAAACCCTGGGTCACGCAGTAGGCTGTGCCTCGGGACAGGCTATCGGGAATGCAATGCGGAGAAATCCCTTCGCCCCAGAAGTCCCGTGCCACAGAGTCATCCCAGCCACCCTCATGCTAGGTGGATTTATGGGCGATGTCATTGGAGAAAAAATAGAGCGAAAACGAAAACTTCTAGCGAAAGAAGGCGTGAAATTTGATGAGGCAGGGAAGCTGTTAGATGAGGGCTGCTTGTTAGCAGACGTTCCGCTAGATTAGTTTTTTGTTAGGTGGTTTTGACTTTTTGTTTGTAATGTATTTTTTAGTAACTTATAAAAACGAAAGTTATGTCGTCTCAGTTACAGAAATATCCACGGACTGTGCATTTGCCTTGGTCAGCCAGTGTGACCAATGATGATGTTTATCAATTAGATCTTAGTCAGTTTGTAGGGAATGAAGTAGTGATCACCGAGAAAATGGATGGGGAAAATACCAGCCTGTACCAAAATGATATTCATGCTCGCTCTCTAGATGGAAGGCATCACTCATCACGTGACTGGGTGAAGTCTTGGCATGCAATGATAGCTCATGAGATACCAGAAAACTGGCGGCTATGTGGTGAGAATATGTATGCTCAACATTCAGTTGTTTATGAAGAACTAGAAAGCTATTTTTACTTGTTCTCTATTTGGAATGAAAAAAATACCTGTTTGGCATGGGATGAAACAAGACAATGGGCTGATTTACTAGACTGCCCGACTCCAGTGGAGCTTTACCGAGGTTTATGGGATGAATCATTGATACGTGATCTTGTTGTGGATACAGAGCGTAGTGAGGGTTATGTGGTAAGGCTGGCGGGTGAATTTCATTTTGGTGATTTTTCGGAATCTGTTGCGAAATGGGTAAGACCTAAGCATGTGCAGACGGATCAACATTGGATGCATGCACAAATTATCCCAAACGGCTTGAAGGCTAAAATCGATGACTAAGTTGAACGAGGTTATTGAGAAGTTCAGGCGGAAGCTACCGTTATTAAATGAACTAGAAAAGACACATCAGGATGCGGAATGGCATGCAGAGGGAAACGTCGCTATTCACACCCAAATGGTGATGGATGCCATAGTGGACGAGGCTAATAAAGGTGATGATACTGAAGTTCTAATCCATGCTGCAGCATTCCATGATATTGCTAAGCCATTAACTACTCGTGAGAGAGAAATTGAGGGAGTTCTTAGGACAATATCTCCCAGGCACGCGCATGTTGGACGGAGTTATTTAGCAAATAATTTAACGGCAGAGAGCGAGCTTTCAAATCTAGATTTGGATACTATTCTGGCTTTAGTAGGACATCATCATGATGTGAGAAAGTTAGTATTGGATGATTTACCTAGAGCTAAGTATGCTCGTCTAGCTAGATTGTGCCCTGTGCCATTGTTGTATCGGCTCTGTCGTGCTGATATGATTGGGCGAATTTGTAATGATCAAGAATCTCAGCTAGAGCAAGTGGAGTTATTTAAATTACAAGCACAAGAGTGGAATTGCTGGAGTGATGATCCTTATGATGGATGGGATTTAGAAATCAAAAATGCATTTCCCAAAAGATCTGAGATTTTTCACGACTACGCGTTAGCAGTTTCTCAACTTGATTATGAGAATGGGCTGATTAATAGTATTCATGAGGCGATTCCTAGAGCATGGAATTTAGCTGAGAAGCCATATACGGTGACTTTATTATGTGGTCCAAGTGGTTCTGGGAAATCTAGTTGGATAGAAGAGAATAGGGGCGATGAAGTGGTGATTTCTCTCGATAAATTGAGAGAGGTAATTACAGGAAAGCGCGATGACCAATCTAAAAATGGTCAGGTGATGCAGGATGCGAAAGAAGCCTTGAAGCAAGCGCTCCGAGAGAAGAAAAATGTCATCTGGGATGCAACAAATACGCGAGAAAATGGGCGGAGCTGGGTTGTTGATCTAGCACATGACTATGGTGCATCTTCAAGAATAGTGACGTTATTTACTCCTCTTAAGGAGCTATTGATTCGTAATCAAAAGCGTGAGAACCCTATTCCGACTAAAGCATTGTTACGGCAGGCGGAGCGGATGGAGTTTCCGTGGCTTTATGAGGCGCATAAGGTTGAAGTTGTTGTCTGAGATCGAGATAGGATATTGACTTTCAGCGGCCAGATCGTGTTATTCTTTTTTTTGTTCGGAGTTGTTTCTCATTTATGCTAGGTGTTTCTCATGCATAAAGATGTAGAGAAAATTTTGGTGAGTGAGGAAGTGATTCAGCACAGGATAGATGGCTTGGCTAAAAAAGTGTTAGAGAAAGGCGAAGACAATATTATGATCGTGGTTTTGCTGAAAGGAGCCTTGGTTTTTGCTGCAGATTTATTCAGGAGAATGCCAGTGATGTTAGATCTGGAGTGCCTTAATGTTTCTAGCTACCATGGTGGGATGGAGAGTAGCGGGGTGGTGAAGTTTCTAGATAACACGATGCCGAATTTTGAGGGGAAGCGTGTGGTTGTGGTGGATGACATCTATGACACGGGGCTAACGATGAAGTCAGTTTGTGATAAGATTGAAAAATCTGGAGCATTGTCTGTTGAGAGTTGTGTGTTGCTCGCTAAGGACAAAAAACATGATGTCGAGTATGAGCCAGACTATGTTGGCTTTACGATTGGGGATGAATTTGTGATTGGTTATGGGTTGGATTATAAAGGAAAATACCGAAATTTACCTTACATTGGCGTTCTAAAGGAAGAAGCAATTTAATGGTATTTCCCTCTGGCACAGTTTTGGAAATATCGTATGATTAGCTTATGCGATGTTCAGTAATTAGAGAATTAGATACGTTAGAGGATTTCTTAAAACACAAAGGTCAGCTTCACTGTTCAGT
>CAKZMG010000126.1 GCA_937128235.1 uncultured Verrucomicrobiales bacterium | reverse complement strand
ATTCTCATCTATGGATTTTGCCACAGCTCGATTGGATCAGCTTTAGCCAAAATCCTCTCGAAGAACTCATGATTCCACAACAAATTCATTCGCCTCTAGGCTTAATTGCTGCTATTGGAATCAATCCTTTAAAAATAAGACCGCTGATTCGCACGACTTCCGAACACGTATGGCTTAGTGCTAATCCTAATGATACCCCAGCGCAATGGGAAGCAGACTTTCCGAAAGCGCGATTTATATGGTTCCAAAAAATTTAAAAATTATGTTAGATAAAAACAAAAAAGTAGGCCAATACGTAGCCGAAAACATCGCTTTTGCCCATGTATTTAAAAAACATGATATAGACTTCTGCTGTGGTGGTGGAATCAGTGTAGAAAAGGCTTGTGAAAAAGCTAACATTTCTACCGATTCCCTTCTCGCTGAACTGCAAAATGTAGGTCAACCTACTGCTGAAAATACCGATTATCGCATCTTCTCCCCAGGGGTATTGTGCGATATAATTGTAGAAAAACACCATCAATATATATATGACAATGCGCCTACACTCAAGGCTTATGCCGATAAAGTGGCTCGAGTTCATGGTGATCAATTTCCATATCTCAATGATTTAAAACAGTTGGTGATGGAATTATCCTTGGAGCTGGACATGCACCTCCCCAAGGAAGAACAGATCCTTTTTCCTTCCATCAAATCACTCAAAGCCAATTTTATTTCTTGATTATTATAGAAGTGTAAAGCTTTTAGGTTTGAAAACGATATCTGATTTAATCTCAGTTTTTTACAATCTCTAATGGAAAATGTTAGACCATACTAATAGTAGGGTTCAATCAAATAAGCGACCTCAGACCTTGTAATTCAACACTTTTTTGAGCTCATCCATAGATGTTTGCAGTTAATAATATATATTAAAAAGTATTAATAAATATGACAAAATAATAAAAAACCTTAAAAAAGGGTTGCACAAAATCTGTAGATCCTTAATATACGCCCTCGCTGACACGGACAGGGCTTCACTCTCACAGAGAAACGAAGTGGCTTAAGTGTAACGGCAACGCTCTTTAAAATAGATAATCAGATAATTTGTGTGGGCGCTCGCTAGAGGCTTCAGAAGATCGACATTGGCTAACTTGTTAGCGGGTGAGCGATCAAAAAAATTGAAGTCTTGCGAAACGTCTAACACGTCAATTCGCTTTATGTTGTTTTGTTGTTCTTCGGGATGATGAGATGATTAAGTTATTGTTAGTGTAATAGATTTTGAGTAAGCAAACTTTTTAACTGAAGAGTTTGATCATGGCTCAGATTGAACGCTGGCGGCAGGCTTAACACATGCAAGTCGAGCGGTAACAGGGGAGCTTGCTCCTGCTGACGAGCGGCGGACGGGTGAGTAACGCGTAGGAATCTGCCTAGTAGAGGGGGACAACATGTGGAAACGCATGCTAATACCGCATACGCCCTGAGGGGGAAAGGAGGGGACTTTTCGGAGCCTTCCGCTATTAGATGAGCCTGCGTGAGATTAGCTAGTTGGTAGGGTAAAGGCCTACCAAGGCGACGATCTCTAGCTG
Source organism: uncultured Verrucomicrobiales bacterium (assembly GCA_937128235.1). Taxonomy (GTDB): domain Bacteria; phylum Verrucomicrobiota; class Verrucomicrobiia; order Verrucomicrobiales; family Akkermansiaceae; genus Rubritalea. The sequence goes on along the minus strand of CAKZMG010000126.1, from coordinate 82 downwards.
GTCTGAGAGGATGACCAGCCACACTGGGACTGAGACACGGCCCAGACTCCTACGGGAGGCAGCAGTGGGGAATATTGGACAA
>CAKZMG010000125.1 GCA_937128235.1 uncultured Verrucomicrobiales bacterium | reverse complement strand
GAAAGAAGAAATTTTACAGAGTGAACCTGTGTCTGAGAATCGAGTTGCTGAGCAATCTGCTGAGACCATAGTGATCACCAATGATACAGTAAAGCGACCCGCTGAAAATAAACTCCGAGTAACCGCGAGTGTTTATGACGCGGCAGCACTTCCTCTGGGTGAAAATTTCAAGTCCACGGAGCAGCTTAAAAAAGCCAGAAAAATAGCCGAACTCACCAACATCACCTTATCTGGTCAGCTCGCTAAAATTGATGATAAAGGTTGTGTGTTCGCAACGGAGGCGCTTTTAGGTGAGGACTTTAAGTTAGTGGATGTTGCGGTTGAAATCGCAGTGAGAGATATGTCGATGAAATTTTCCACCACATTGAGAAGCGGTAGCTCAGCCTTCTACGAGATGAATCAGAGTGAGGACACAAGCAGGATGTATGTGGTGGTGCTTAATGTTGAAACTAGCAAGTAAAACAAGCGGTGAACTTTCTTATCCTATTTTTAGCTTTTTGTTCTACTGTTACAGCATGGGCGTGTGATGAGAGGGATCCGTTTTCTGAGGAGGAGAAACCTTTGCCATTGGTTCCAAGAGAAGCGTTTTTTCTAGCGGGAACGTCTGCTTTGGGTGATACAAACGATGTGGAAGTGATTGTTAGAAATTTAATGTTCCTTCCATATGAGCTTTCGGGTGCCCCTCAGTGTGAAATCGATCTAACAAAATTTGATGATGTTGATTCTAGTGATGAATTGTTAGATTTGAGTCGATATTTTCCGAACTGCAAAAAAGGTCTCTGGGTGGTTTACAATAAAACATCATGTAAGGTGATAGCAAAGGTGGATCTCGCACTACGCGTATCGGTGAATGAGTATGTGGCACGCTGTAAGATGAAGTTTCCCAGTAGTATGAGATTATCGGCTACTTACATGACTGTGGATAAGGATGTCCCACTAAATATAGATGCTATAAGGGATTCAGAGTATAAGACATTAATGAAATTTTCTGGAGTGTTCAAGGCTGGTGAGGAGATGACTTTCTTATTAGATAAAGATTTAATTAGCATAGATCTCATTGATGATGATTCTCGAAAGATAGGTTATCTGTCACTCACTCTGTTTAGAGAGAATGCATTCGATGTTGAGACTAGAATGTCCATGGAGGCTGGTAGGGAAATTTTTGTAGAGGTAGGGCTAACAGATGGAGGTGAAAAAGACGTGCTTTGTTTGAAATTGGAATGGGTGGATATGATGGGTGAGACTATTGAATCTCATATGCCTAGAGCAGAGGCTAGAGAGGAAAAATATGACTTCTTGGGTAGCCTGGCGATATGCTTGCAAACTCGTGATTTAGGGGTGTTTTACGGCTATGAAAGAACAGAGGGACGCTTACTGGTTCCGTTTAGTTCAGCTGAAGGAGTTCAGTTTAAGAAAAATGATATAGTTTATGATCTCCGAGATTTTTTTGAACGGCAAGGAATCAGAGTGAAAAGAGGCGACTGGGTAGTAATGAATCAATCGACTCAGGATATTTATACTAAGTGTTCTGCTTTTACGTTAGAGCAGCTTGAAGAGATGAGATACGAATATACAGGACCACGGTATCCCTATAATTTAGAACTGACTTCGACTTTTTATGAAGTAGATTACCAGATGCAAGGAGATGGAGAGTGGACGGTGGAAAGGCTCTTATCCGCAAGACCTAAATTAGTAGGAAGACTGGGAGTGATGAGCATGGGTGGAGAATGCATGAGACTTAAATCAAAGCTAGGAAATATAAGTTTAGAAACGATCATGGATGATTACGGCGAGCTGGATATAAATGGGAACTTTGACCTGATGATCAACGGGGAAAGGATCATAAAAAAGGTCAACAGAAAATGCTATAGAGGGAAGATGAGCATCATTGAATTAGACATGGACGCGGCAACGAAACGATCAGTAGTAATGCTACTGGAATGGAATAGAAAGGTAGTTGGTAAATATAGAAAATGATGATGAATTTTTTAAAGACTCTGTGTTTGGGAATATGGTTATCAAGTATAGCTCTGGCTCAAGAGAATGCAGATCCATTTGGGGATGATTTTGATGCATACATAGCTGAGCAAGAACAAGGACCTAAGCCGCAGCGCGCTTTCTATAAGGTGCCGTTTTTTAAAACTCCCGCTCAGTTGGCTTACATTTATGTTGGTACTATTGAGAAGCCGCCTACACCTCTTGATGGTCTTTCCAGAGTGAATGATGTAGATGAAAACTGGCAGCATGTTAGTGCTGGTGATGTATTGGTTGATATTAGTAGTTGGTTTCCACTAGCCGAGATGAGAGCCAAGGGAGATGAGAAAGAGCTACGTTGGGTTTATTATAACAGGAGTAATGGATATGTTCTCGCTTATGCAGATCACTTTCTGAAAATATCTCTCTACAATTATGTGATGGAGGTGATGCAAGCTAACAGATTATCTACAAGGGTTTCGATTACGTGTCTTGAAGTAGAGGGAAGGGGTAAGCTTGATATGAAATCTCTGTCTAAGAACCCACATTTAGTAAAATGGCGTAGTGTTTCTACTTGTAGGTCAGGGGATTTGATCAGGCTATCTCATGGTGAGGACTATCTAGAACTTGAGCCTATTCTCTCTGGTAATTTGATAAGTATCGACTGCAATTTGCTACTAAAGATAGGTGATGAAAAAGTCATTACTAGGTTTCATGTTCCAGCGACTCAATGGGTGATAAATGACTGGGGGATTTCAAGATCCGGACAAAAAGATGTCATTATGGTTAAATGCGAGGTGGTGAATCAATATGGTGAAGTGATGGATTTCAGTATGCGCAAGAGCGATTTTATTCAGTTTAAGAAAGCTATGTCTGTCGGCAGTTTGCCCTTTGACGAGCCGAACTATCATCGCGAATATAGAGTTCCTCCAGATTTTATACAGTTACTGCAGCCTAACGCTGATGATAGTAATGACTCACCATTTGAGGATGATGCTAGTGAAGTGTCTGAAGATGATGTTTCTAGATTATTACACCTTCAAGGGATAGATGTAAGGGCTGTGTTTGATCGAACTCAAGGCTTATTAGTAGCTTATGCTGTAGAAGAGCAACACGAGATGCTGGAAGAGCTGCTAGATGATTCAATGGGAGGAAGAAGACTGGCTTTGAAATCACGAGTTTTTTTCTATGAGGTTGATACATTGGAAGATTCTAATAATCTCAAATGGGCAGTAGAAGATCTATTGGCGAGTAATCCAGAATTAATCACGGGCTTAGGTGTTATTGCAAATAGCGGAGAACGAGTGAAGTTGGAGCATCAAGGAAGTAGTTTGGAGATGGAGCTAATCAGGGATTATGATGATCTGGTGAGTGCGTATGTAAAGTTAGATTTCAAATTGCCCAGGCTCGTTTTGAAAAAAGATTGTGAAATAGAAGACATTGAATCAGGAGGTCTGAAAATAGTTTATATGGGTGAATCACAACAAGCTGGAAAATCTGTTGTGATGATGATCAAAATAGAGGAACTTATGAGTAGTGATGAAGCTAGAAAATATGAAACCCCGTAAATTTTTTATCGTTAAAGGGCGAGTGTTCTTTGGGTTTGTCCTGTGCTTTTTTGCGTTGTTTACTATCGCTGATGGGCAGGAGTCGCTTGAGGTTGCTGATAGAGATGAGGAGAGTATAAAAGAATTACTGAGGATCCCTAGGATCGATTATCCTGAGGATCTGCCTATTGATGAGACTCCGTGGGTATTGATGGAGCTTCATGTTGCTACTGTTAGGGCTCCTGATTCTACTTGGGCTGGGATACGTAAAGTGAGTGCTGTAGATAGTGCCTGGAAGCATGCGAAGGATGGAGATGATATTTATGATGTTACCGATTGGTTTCTGACAGCTAAGCAAAAAAAGCTGCGTAAGGATAAAAAGAATCG
>CAKZMG010000124.1 GCA_937128235.1 uncultured Verrucomicrobiales bacterium | reverse complement strand
TTACGCTAGTCTGACGCTCATCTGCAAATCTAAATCGGCACACATTCATCATGAGAAAACTACTCACCACACTACTCACCACACTACTCTGCTTCGCAGGCTTCCTAATCCTCAGCCAGCCGGCAAACGCTCAATTCGGTCAGCCTGACACAGGCTACAGTCTAGGAGGTAGTGAAGAAAAATCCACCTCCTCAGTCATCACCAGCGTAAACTCCATCAAGCCTGGTGAAACATTCCAAATCGCCCTCAAACTAAACCACCCCAAAGGCTGGCACTCATACTATAACAATGACGGCATAGGAGTCTCACAAATCCCTGCTATAAAATGGACTCTACCCACTGGCTTCAAAGCCGCACCGCTCACCTTCCCTACCCCACACTCCATGGACTCCTTTGGTCTTAACTCATACGGATACGATGGCACAAACTATTTCATCACTAACATCACCGCACCTAAAGACCTCAAAATAGGTCAGTCATTACAGATCACGGCAGATGCCTCATGGCAAATGTGTAAAATCAGCTGTATTCAAGAATCAGGTAAACACACCATTAAATTAACAAGCTCAGAAACCACCACCCCTAATCCAGAATACAACAAAGAAATAGCAGACTACCAAAAGAAATATATACCTGCACAAAGCCCCCCTACTAACTGGAAAATATCTGCACAGGCAACCCCAGACACCATAGAAATTGAAATCGACTCAAGTGGAAGCCCCTTCCCCTCAGACCTAAAATTCTACGAATATAACGGACAAATCGATGCGCAAAAACCCATCAAAATCATCGCAAAAGAACACAAACTTTTCATCACCGGCCAAGTTAACAAAGGCAATGATTTCTCACCAGAACCAGCTAAAAAACTAGACCACATCGCCGGCATCCTCCATAGCCCATCAACAGCACTTTCAGGCGAAAACCATAGCGTTTTCATCAGCACCGCATGGGGTAAGGATTCAGCAACTGCGACCACTGATTCTAACACAGCCGCCCCACCTAAGGCGATTTCACTAGATGGAACCACTGAAAGAAAATTCACTCTCTTAAGCGTCATTCCTTTCGCCCTATTAGCTGGACTCATTCTCAACATCATGCCCTGCGTATTCCCCGTGCTAGGTCTAAAAATTACTGGATTTGCACAGCAAGCAGGAGAAGACGAATCTAAGATAAAATGGCATGGACTCATTTTCGCTCTCGGAATAGTAGTTTCCATGTGGGCACTAGCTGGATTACTTATTATCCTAAAGTCACTTGGTGATGACAAAGGCTGGGGATACCAACTCCAGAGTCCAATCTTCCTAGCCATCATTCTCATTGTAATGTTCATCATGGGATTAAACCTCAGTGGTCTCTTTGAAATCGGCACTAAACTCACAGGTGTAGGCAATGAACTCCAATCCAAAAAAGGCTACAGTGGTTCATTCTTCTCTGGTCTACTCACCACCCTCATTGCTACCCCTTGCTCAGCTCCCATCGTTGCACCTGTCATGGGATACGCTACTAGCTTAAACCCTATACCTTCATTATTCGTATTCACCATTTTTGCACTAGGTATCGCCTCCCCTTACATCATTCTCTCATTCATGCCTAAACTCATCCAAAAGCTCCCTAAACCTGGCGCCTGGATGGTCACATTCAAGAAAATCATGGCGTTTCCAATGTTTGCCGCAGTAGTATTCTTCTTCGGAGCGTTCATGAGCCTCACAGGAAAATCTGGTGCTCAATGGCTACTTTGGTCATTCCTTGCCATCTCCTTTGGACTCTATATCTACGGACACTGGGGAGTCCCATACAAACCTAAATCCACACGCTATAAAGCATTCCTAGCTACTCTTTTATTCGCGGGACTAGCCTACTGGACAACCAGCAAAGCAGTAAACTCTCATCCTCCCAAAAACAATGGAGGTACAGAAATTACTGAAGACGGATTCATCTGGGAAGAGTGGTCGCCAGAAAAAGTAGCCGAGCTCCGAGCCGCGGGTAAACGGGTCTATGTGGACTTCACTGCAGATAACTGAATTACTTGTAAAGCAAATGAGAACAGTGTGTTCTCAGGACAAAACGCAAAAGACCTTCAGGCTCTATTCGAGAAAAATAACGTAGTCGCCCTTAAAGCTGACTGGACACATGAAAACCCTGAAATCACCAGAACACTACGTGAAGAGTTCAACCGCTCAAGCATCCCAGTAAATGCCATCTACCCAGCTTCACTGAATAAGCCAGCCATCCTACTACCTACCTACCCACTCAAGAAAGAACATGTGATCGAAGGAGTTAAACTAGTAACAGAAGAATAAAATAACTTACAACCCTAGCACCTCTGCAATCAGTGCCATCCTCACTGGCACTCCGTTTTGGGCTTGCTCGAAGTATCTTGCTTGAGGTAACAGGTCCACTGCTTGCTGGATCTCATTCACTCGTGGCAAAGGATGCATCAGTGTAGCGCTGGGTTTCATCTTCCCTACCATCTCAGGGGTGAAGATGAATGCATTTCTCACAAGATGGTATTGGTCTAAATCATCGAATCTTTCCTTCTGCATCCTTGTGTCGTAGATGACATCTGACTGACTGAGCAC
>CAKZMG010000123.1 GCA_937128235.1 uncultured Verrucomicrobiales bacterium | reverse complement strand
TTGAACTTACCTACTAGTGACCAGATAGAGGCGTAGGATGCGATACCTGCTGAGAATATCATCAGGATATTGATGAGTGTTCTACGCTTTGGTAACTCGTCTCCTAAAGCCGCTTTAGAGTTCATCAGAAGCAAGAATCCAAGGTAAGCGATGGGTAACAGCGTAGTGGCAATCACAGATGCTGGGATAGCTAGAGCTGCCTTAGCGTCTCCGCTCCAGAGGTAAGGTGAGAAGAAGCCTGCGATCGCTGGCATAGCTGCACCAAGGATGAAGTATTTCGCGTTGCCGACCTTGTTAAAGGCCTCACTGATTGCGTAACCATTCATCATCATATGGACGAGCAGTGTGGAGATAGCCATAGCTAGCACTCCGATACCGAAGATCGTCTGTGAGTTTTTTCCAAGGAATGGTTCGAGTGATTTGGCTAGGCTCTTTACTCCTCTGTTAGAGAGCATCGCTGCTAGTTGTTTCTCTTCCATAGGGAGAGCACTTCGTGAAGAATCTACTTTTGTGGTTAAAGTGGATATTTCGGTCTGAACTTCTAGTATTTGATCAGCTGATCCACCTTCTTTTTCCCAGCGATCGAATTTAGCTGTAGCTGCAGATAGACTACTAACATTGTCTTTGTGCTCTTTTCCTAGACGAGCATCTACTACTTTATAGTAAGCATTTTCCATACCTTTGAGTGGCTTGCCATCTTCAGTAATCATGTCAGCATGCTTAGCGTGAAATGATGCGGCAGATGCGATTACAAGTGCAGAGGCTCCTAGGACGAATGGGACGAATAATCCTAAGAAAAGATCGTAGCGAGATAGCTCACGGTGTGGCTTACTCCAGCCTTTTTTCTTGAGTGAGTAGGGGAGAAGGAAAGTCATGTTAATACCGACAGCTGTTCCGAAGGCTGCGATAATTTTAGTCCGCTGTTCACCTGTGACATACTTGGTCCAGTATTCAGCATTATCACCCGTAGTGGCGATAGCAGCTGCGATCTGATCTGTTGGCCTAAAGAGAGCAGTAAAGTCCGGCACGAGTCCTGAGAAAAGTTCATTCCAGTGCACAGCTCCCTTTGAAATAAGCGTGACTACCACCGCCATGAAACAGAGGACGATGACTCCTACTAATACTTTGAGAATGTTGTCGATGAATGCTGCGGCTTTGGTGCTTTTCTGAGAAATACAGATGAGAGCCATTGCGATGATAAACAGAGATCCAGTAATGATGTAGGGCCCAGGAGCAAAGCCGAGATTATCCTCTAACGCACCTCGGCCGAGCGAGAACTGGGCGGCACAGAATACCGTGTCAGCGATGACTGTGGCGATGAGCCAGCCCCACGCTAGAGTGGGTGAAACCTTCTTTTCCATCACGCGGAATGGGCGTTCCTTGCAGGAGAGTGTCACGTAGGAAATAGC
>CAKZMG010000122.1 GCA_937128235.1 uncultured Verrucomicrobiales bacterium | reverse complement strand
TTATGCTTCGCTTCCTCCATCATGAGTTCATGATTTCCCACTAAAGTAATGAGATCATACTTCTCACGTCCTGCGATGAGCCAATCAATCACACCTTTTGAATCTGGACCTCGGTCAATGTAGTCGCCCAAGGTAATAATCGTATCAGACTCACAAAAACCGACGAACTCTTCCAAAGTTTTCAGCGCATCTATGCATCCATGGACATCGCCTATCGCTAGTGTTCGTTTATTTGTTGCAGGTCGTTTCTTCATTGCTCAAAGGACTATAATCCAGAAATCTACTTGGTCGATGGAATTATGATGAAATAATTTCAGACAGTAAACAATGATTGGTCAAATTCATCATTGATAGTGATACTTCATTACTGTTAGATACGTTCTATGAATGTTCATCATCTGGAATTGTTTTATTATGTGGCTAAATTTGAAGGGATCACGGCGGCGGTGCGGAAGATGCCGTATGGGATTCAGCAGCCTGCTGTGAGTGGGCAGATCTTGCAGCTTGAGAATGAGCTGGGAGTGAAGCTGTTTAACAGGCGACCATTTGCTCTCACGCCTGAGGGGGACGAACTCTATGATTATGTGTATCCATTTTTCTCTAGGATGGCTCAGGTGGAGGAGAGCATGAAAGGTGAACTCGGGAAACATCTGAGAGTCTGTGCTTCTGCGTCTGTTTTGAGAACACATCTGCCGAACGTGCTGGAGAGAATGAAGCTGCGGATTCCTGATTTAAAGCTGAGTCTCAGAGAGGTGGAACCGGCAGCTATTTACACGAGCTTGCTTAACCAACAAGCTGACATTGCGATTAGTATTATTTACGGCAAACTCACTGATGGATTGAAGGCTGAGGAGTTGCTGAGATTGCCGATAGTTTTACTAGTGCCAGAGACATGCAAGGTGGAGACTCTGGATGATTTGATAGAAGAAAGTGATGATGGAACTGGGCTACGAGCTAAAATTCCGCTAGTAGGATTACCTCCGAATGAGGCTCTTCAGCAGATTTTCCAGAAGGGACTACAGGAGCGGAAAATAGAATGGAATGTCAGTGTGGAAGTGAACTCGCTGGATGTGATTCAGAGTTATGTGAGAAGGGGGTTTGGTGCAGGGATAGCGGTTGGTGTGCCGGGTGAATCTGGGGAAAAATTTCAGGCAGAGGGCTGCCATGTGATTCCACTAGATGA
>CAKZMG010000121.1 GCA_937128235.1 uncultured Verrucomicrobiales bacterium | reverse complement strand
ACAAAAAACTAGGCAGAAAATACCGCATCAAATCATTCCGCTGGCTGAACAAGGATGAAGTTTAAACATTTAGCATTTATCATCTAGCATGTTGTCATTTAGCAAATCCAGTCACAAATTAAGCAAAGACGGGAGCGTGGGCATCTTGCCCGCATCTGCAACAAGCCACAACCAAAGCAATCATTCGTGAATATTCGAGCAGATTCGTGGTAAGCCCTGCAGGGCACAACTCTATAAAATTCTTATCATCTAATCATCACCATACTATGAAAAATCAATTGAAAGGAATGATCCTACTCACTCTGTTATTCACATGCCATGTGAGCCTAGCTTCACTTTACGTCATCCCGAAAAACATGGTTTACTTTAAACCGTATAAGGGAAAATGGACAGAGATTCATCATGCTAAAGGTGAAAAGATAAAAGAGCACACAGAAGCTAACTTTTCTCATAGACATGATATATTTAACATCCGCAAGGTTTTAGATTTTGAAAAAATGCAAATCGCAGGCGACGTGGAGAGTTTGACTATTACGAACCAAAGGAACCATCATTGCGATGCCGTTCTATATCGAAATAGGCAATCATACTATTTTTCAGGAAAGCCAGATGAGAAGTCTAAGGTGCTTGTGATGAAGAATAAAGACTCTCAGAATAAAATCGAAAAATACCTGATCATTGATTTCTCAGGCTGCCCAGCCAAACCGCCCAGCTATAAGCTGTCTGATCTTAAACCATAGGTAGAGATCGATATTTAATAACCCACGCGGCTATTTCACCTCACTTACTGCCAAGAATTATTCTCTGTTTTAGAAGTTATTTTTAATTTTACAGGATAAAAAATCTAACAAAAAAGCAAATGCTGAGGAACAAATAAACTTGATTTCGTTTGACGAAATATCTCCTCCTTATTAAGCTTGAAATATGGCTTTAATCACCAAACTCTCTCATTTTAAATACCGTTACTCTCTTATTGCTTTTTGTATCTTAGCTATAGTTTCATTATGGTTTACCATCATTAAAACAGTCGCTGCTCCACCTGAAGCAGTGATGAAAAAGGATGAAGCGAATCAATATCAAGAACTTCATTTTGTAGCTGAAAAAGGAGTGCATTACACACTCCAAAAAACTACTAACTTAATTGATTGGAATGATGATTTGAGTTTTATCGGAGGTGGACAGTTGGTGAAGTTACGTTTGTTTGTACTGAACCTTGATGTAGTAGCAGAGAATGGGAATGATGCTCCGTATGAAACAGTATCAGCAGAAGTTAGGTCTGTTTCTAGTGGGGGCACGTATGTCTCATGGATCTCTCTTGAGGATCAAACTGTCAAACATCTGCATTTAACAACGGTAGAGCTAGACCCCAACTTTCCGAATCAATACACAGGACTTAAAAGTAGTTTTTATCTTTTTCTAAGTCTGAACACGCCTTTAGCAGTGATCGATAGTGACTCTGTATTGACTGGGAAAGATCTCAGCTTTAAGAATGCTCTCAGCTCTATTCTAACAGGGATCAATACGGACACACAAAATGGAACGCCCGCTCTAAAACCGCATCGACCACACACTGTGGCTATGGCAGATAAACAATTCTGGAGAATCAAAAGTGATCCGAATGTAGATTCAGACAGCGATGGCGTTTCCAACATTCAAGAAATCAGCGATGGAACAGATATGCTTGATGAAGATACCGATAATGACGGTGTAATTGATGGAGATGATAACCCAGCTAGTAATGAATTAGTAGATACAGATCAAGATGGTGTACCAGATATCCATGATGCTGATCCACTGGATAAGGCGGTGACTTGGAAAAAAGTAGCTGAAAATCCTTATCTAGTGGTTGATTTGGGTTTGCCAGCGGGGGTGGATTTAGCGGATGGTTGGTTTGCCGCTCTGGGCGAAGGGGGGCATGTGTTGCTCTCAAAAGAGTTTCCTGAGACAGCGGCGACAGACCCAACTGTGGGAGCACCACCTAGAGACTTATTTCATAATTATGTATGGAATCTTAGTACAAATTCATGGTCTGCAAATCTAACTTTACCAGCCAATATTAGAGCACAGGGCACACGTTTAGACTATTATGGAAGTGTCTATGCATCTGAATATGGCGCCTTAGATGATTGTCCGGGTGCTAAAGCAATAGGAGTTATCTGGAAAAAAAACGCTAATGGTTGGGATGAAGCAAAAGCTGTAAAAGATAATGATTTAGAAGCTCAATTCGCTGATGATGAGTGGGCCTTGATAGGTGGTCAAACAGGTTTTTCCACGAGTTATGTTGATTCAGAACATGGATACCTAGAGACATTTGGTAAGAATGGAGTAATGATTATTGAATCTGATTGGGTGAATATCCCTGGGAGTTTGTTAACATATGACACTTGGTTTACAAGGTTTCCTCCAGAGGGAGGAATAAGAATACAAATTGAGAAAGCAGATGTAAATCAGTCATACGACCCAACCAGTATTAACATGGCAGGTGAAAGTAGAGGTTGGCATGCGGCTGTATGGAAAAGTACTCCAGATGATGAGAGGCGTGTTATTTTTTCCAGATTGACTGAACAAAATAACCTTATGAATGCTAATCCCCCAGAAGGAGAAACTCAATATTCTTTAACTAGCATCGCGAGTATTGATCCCTCATTGTATCCAGCTGGAATCAAAGCTGGTGATATTGTCATTTGGCAGAATGACCATGATAGATTCCAGATAGGTCAGCGGGAGAATGCGGAGAGTGATTTCACATGGCAAACATCGACAAAACCAGATGCCTCACAGCGCATCGGGGGAAAGATCAACAGCCGAGGTGAAGGTTTAAGCTATTATCATTTATGGAGAAACGGTAACTGGACTCTCCTGGATGATTTAGTTGATTCAAGTATTTGGCCGAATATACAGGGAAGAGATATTAATAATTCTGGCATGATTTTAGCGAGAAGTGGTACGAAGTTAATCTTGCTAGTACCTGCTGAATTGAAAATTAAGCATCCCAATTTAGTGAGCCAAAACGAGGAACAAAAACCAGGTACAGGTTTGTCTTCCATATTAAGTGGTATTCCAAGAAACCAACCTGTTCCTGGTGTTGAGATTACCAGTCACAGTGTTTCTGGTTCTAAACTTACTATCAATGCTCAGTTGTATGATGCCCTTGCAGATGTTGCAGAAGGAGACGATGCTCTAAAGCCCAAAGCATGGGTCAACAGTCGCAGTGCTGAATTAGTTTCTGGTGATGAGAATGGTGTTTATAAGATAGAAGAATATTCGCATCAATTATTCCCTGGTAAAAATGTGATTACAGTTTCGGTTGAAAACGCGCTAGGAGTGCCAGCATACCACACAGTGATCGTGGAGGGTGATGAGCAGGATGGATATGCAGTAGTTGCTGAACTAGACAAAGTTCCTCAACAACCTACCTACCCATCAGTGTGTATTATTAGAGGTTTGAAAATGGCAGCTAATCAGACAGTCACACTAGAATTAGGCACCAAGACTATTGAAATAGAAGGAGAAGTGACTGCTTCTGACAGTATTAGCAGTTTTACCACTAAGCCATTTATCTCTGTGCATAAGCCAGCCACAGCGAAGCAAGAGATCATGGATGCTATTCCTGCTGACGCGCCTATCTTTTTCTCTGAACTAGAAGATGACTTAAAAATGACACTCAATTTAGCTGGGAATGGTCCGATGAGTTGGACTTATCATCAGAGTGGACTAGAGCTATCATCACCAAAAGTAGTGGAAATTACCGAAACCAATGACCACGTTGTAAATGTCCAAGTCAAAGCACGTGGCTTAGGTGATTCGCCAAGGGTAAGCGCCAACCTAGAAACGTATAAATTGAACGGACACCAGCAAGATGTAAGCGAAAAGTTTAAAACGGCTTACCAGAATGGATACAATGCTCTAGCCGCAAATGATAAAAACTTTGTGCACTTATTCAGTGTTGATGATCTTGCCTTAAAAGATGGATACAATCACTTAGCATTTAGTTTTCATGGTGAAAAAGCACCTTACTTTGATGAGTCATATCATAGCTTTAGATTTGCACCTCCGAGTAAACGCGGTGTGCGGGTATTTTCTGCTGATCGTGTCGAAGACGTCACTCAAGATGGGATAGTTGGTCGCCCTCAAGATGCATACTATCCTGTAGCATCAGATATTAATTTAATGACCTTTGCTGAGGACATAGAAAAAAGTGGCTGTCAGATAGTGGGTATGACTGATCTCAAAGACCTCTTTGAGAATAATCCGCTCAAGCGAACCTTCCTTGTTAGAGGTCCTCCGGGACGTGTTTACCCAGCATTAGAGCGTCTTTATGCAGAACAAGGCAGGGCACTCAGGCAGAAGACATTCACCCCTGATGGGGATGATGGAGCAAACTTATCTGCTGAAATTACTCGTATCAGAAGTGATGCGGCACTTCCTGAAAGTGCTAAAGATTCCAACAATCTTCACATAGCGGAAAGCTTCATGCTTCTGAATGCCTTTGAAGATTTTGTTCCCAAAACTAAACAACTTTTTGTTGATCCTGGAGATGGGTCCAGCCAGCCAAATTCATGGGTACTAAGAGGTAATTCTTTACCAGACCATCCTGAATCTAACCCCACGCCATGGATTGTAACTGAAAACCAAAACGATCCTTCTCGAAATTACAGTAAAAGCGGAGTGATATACTTAGATACTAGCGGAGGGAATCATCACTACTATGCTCAGACTTCAGCAACAGCACCGCGAGACCTGAATGGAACACGCGGTATCTCATTGAAATTTAAAATAGAAGCTTTTGACACAATTTACGGAACAAACGGAGTTATCCAACTAGCGATAGGAGACGGAGCTAAACAATGGATCTGCAGAGTAAAATCGAATCAGCTACAAATCGGTAATACTGTCTTCCCGCTGTCAGTTGCAGACTTCCCGGACGGTTTGAAACTCAATCAATTTTACAACCTAAAAGTGATTATCCCTAACGGAGGAAATCTAGCATCTTTTCATATTGATGACATAGAAATAGCTAATGCTACCGCACAAGCTGGGACATTAGATGGAATTGCTTTTGGTGACCCTAGTGATTCAGGCGCGGACATTGCGGGAAAAGTGCAGATAGATTCTCTAAGCTATGACAACATCGACCTCAGCTATAGCTATGGGTATTTCGGAAGTGATGACTACCTTAACTGTGATGAGATAGACAAGATTGGTAATATTTTGCTATATTTAAGGAGTCACGGAGAAGCCTTTCGCACCTCACACATCGCCAGATGGATAAAAATTCTAGACCCTAAAGTATATCACTGGCTTCTTTATAAATACACTGGTAAAGATGGCAATGGAGTTGTGAAAGAGCTCCATATTTATACCGATTCAGATGTGTGGGTTGGCGATACTGTTGACTTAGATGTTAATAAGGATTATTCAGGCTTTGCGTGGATGACACTATCTAAAATAACTACCACGATAGAAATAGATCAAGAGGAAACTAAATTTTGGTCCACTGACAACACCAGAGATGACATCCAGTTTGCAGGTATTCTCATCGGCTGGGTCTATCAGCAACATGAGTTCAAGGTCTGGTTAGCGGAGAGAGAAGACACTCCACTGGCAGACATTAATGTGCTTCTGTTAGAAAAAAAGCAGCTAGTTGACAACATAGACAAATGGTCAAGACGTGCTGGAACTATAATCAGCGTAGGCGGTGAAATCATCATAAGTATAACCAATGAAGGAGCAGACTGGGCTCTCACCATCAAAGACATCAGCCAAGGTGAATACATGGCTGCCATCGGCTTCCTCCCCCTAGTCCCCGGCTCTGCCGCGAAGGCATTTAATGTGGTCAGAAAAGGTGACGGTGAGGTGATTGAGAGGGTGTTGAAAATGTCTGATCATGTCGATGGGTTTCCGAAAGGAACTAAGAAAATTAATGATGGTAACGGTATTGCTCGTACTTTGAACTTTGATAAGCTCTATGGAGATCTTAATGATGAAGAAATAGTCTCACGTTTATCCAAACTAGCTAACAATGAAAAAATGAGTAATTTTGGTCCGGGAAAAGTTGGAGGTCATGAACTGATGAGTACATTTCTTAAGACAACAGTGTCAGTATTTAAAACTTCTGAACCTATTACCGTATACAGAGTTTTTCCTTCAGGTGGGAGAAAAGCTAGCAATTTTGTGATGTATGAAAAACCATTGCATCGTTCTCAAGTAGAAGTCGACTATGCTCTAGGGGTTAACGGTAAAACTTTTGTTGAAGATGCAGGTCAGGCTTATGATAGATATATTGAAGTAAAAATCCCAGCAGGTGAGTATGTGTATCTAGGACATGTTGCACCTATGAATGGACGCTTTAAAGGAGGAGCTACTCAAATCTGGTTAGAAGATGATGTAGTTGATCAAATCAATTGGGATGTAGAAGAAATAATCTTACCACAATTTTAGTACGATGAGCCAAATAAAATTTGAAGGAATGTTAAAACAATTAATTGAGGCAAAAAAAAGTTGCTTTCCCGATTATAAATATACATATGAAGATCTATGTAAAATGGATAACAAAAGTCGTAGAAATTTCATCATTCACTTATACGCTTCCGTTTTTGGTAAAGGAGAACAAGAGCGCGAGCTAGTTGAGTATGGTTTTTTAAGTCCTGATTTTAGCGATAAGTTTTATCATTTTTACAAATCTTTTTTAAATAATGAAGAGAGATAATAGAACTTTAGAATTGAAGCAAGTAATGGATATTTTCGTTACTGTCACAAAACAATTAATTAAGGCTCATCGAGAACAAAGTAATGATTGTAGTTCTTATGTAGAACCGCTCGAAGAGCTTTTAAAATCGATAGAAAATGAATCTTTTTATGATAAACCATTAGAGGATCAATCTCGATATATTGCCTCAATTAGAGGTCAATATCTTGGGAAAGCAGAACTATTTAGAATGCTTGTACCTGATTACTTAGAATATAGTTTTATGGATACTTTTCGTGAGGCATATACAGATTTAGTAGATACTCTAAGCAATGAGGTAGGTGTTTCTAGTGCTTTAGATGATAATGATGATTCCTTTATGGCAAACAATGACCACGAAGAAGATAAATTATTTCATGGAAATAATATGAGTAAACTAAGATCATCAGGCTATCCGATCACTCAATTTCGTATTGAATTGGATGGAAAAATCTACACAGGTACAGAATTAGCAAATCTATATGAAGAATCAAAATGAAATATTTTTACCATGGCACAGGATGGTGCTGGAAAACACTGCTCTAAACAAAGCAAAGTTCTGTTCATCTTGTAATTTCTGTCTAGAGTAACACTAAATATCATAAGCTAATGAAAACTTACCTCTATAAAATACTCATCATCGTTATCACCAGCTCGCTCCTGTCTCACGCGCAGGAATCATCTGAGAAAAAGGAAATCATTCCTGCTAAGCTGGCTATTATCGCTATTGGCCCTAAGCCGCCGCGTAGATATGGATCAGCTGCTAAGGCTGATGACCAGGATGGTGAACCAGATGTAAATGCAGGATCTGCTGCTGCACTACTCCCGCCAAAACCAGGAGAGATTCCTCCGAGGAGACTTCATTTCGAGCTGAAGAAAAAGAAGAAAAAACCAGGAGCTAAGAAAGATGATAAGAAGTCTCAGAAGGATTTAAAATCGATCAATGTTACCTTTAATAACCCGTCACATTTCATAGAGGTGCCACCGAGTAAGACGCTGAAGCTTCAGCGCCGCGACAAGAGTGAACTGAGTGACTACATCAGCATCTCACCACTAAAGCCAGGCTCGATGACTGTGATCTTGCTCCGCCCCACCGGAAAGGGAGACAAGCGATGGGTTTCAGAACCAAAGCAAGTGAAGATAGACCTGCTCGGTGATGAGCTTAAGAATAAAAGGTTAGCCATTTTAAATCTAAGCCGTAAACCTGTGAAAAGTATTTATCATGATAAGAAAAAGATGATCCCTTCTGGTGGCTTCCAAGCATATGAGAGTATTGAGGGCTTGGAGCTACACCGCATCGCAGCTGCTTATGGGCAGGAAAATAAAATCATCTACAACACGGCACTACGGCTAAATAAAAGCAAACGCCTCCTTTTTTACGTCCTCTACGATGCCAATCCAAATACTAATGATGGCAGAACAGTAGGACTCTTCCGCACCAGCATGGATCCTGAAGAGGAGAAAAAAAAGGAGCAAGAAAAGATAGAAAAAGAGAAAGTCACACCTGAGTAGGTTGGCTTCTTTTTGCTGGTAGTGCCTTGGTAGAAAGCTAGGGTTTCTGTTATGCGTTATTCTAAAATTTCGATCCTGGTGGGACTGTGTGTTGGTCTCAATTTATTAAGCTGCAAGGATAGCCAGAAGTCAGTGAAGGCAGAGGTAGAAGTCGAGGCTGAAGTTGAGCCTTCTCTTGAGAATGATGATAGCGCTCAACTAGCCAAGCAACGCGCGGCTCTAGCTGCGCTTATGCCTACCGAGAATCTTGATCAGCTAGGGACGCAGATTTCCAAGCCGCTTGGTGGGATGTACACTGCTAGAGAAGAGTTTAAGACGTATCCATTTAATCTAGGACCAACTGGGATCACGGCTCTTAGAGTTGGCGGGAGCTATACAGTCTCGGTCATAGCGAAAGGCTCTCCGGCAGATGGCAAAGTCTCTATTGGTGATAGTATCATCGGTGCTAATGGCAGACTTTTTTCTGAGGATCAGGATAAATTCCCAGAAGCTCCAGAATCAAAACGCAGATTTCCTAATCCTCAAATGGGCATGGCGATAGAAAATGCGGAGGCGAATGATGGTAAACTCACTCTGAT
>CAKZMG010000120.1 GCA_937128235.1 uncultured Verrucomicrobiales bacterium | reverse complement strand
GATGAATAGACGAAATTTTTTCCTGAAGAGTAGCTTGGCTGCAATGGGGGCGGCTAGTATTTCAAAAGCTGCTGAACGAGCAAAGGATGGTGGGTCAACTGTAGCGGCAAAATAGGTGCTGGTAAAATAGATCTGTCCCTTAGTAATGAAAATGCTTACCTTACTGTTTGTTTCCTTCACTCTTGCATTTATGAGGATGAAGAGAGAGTTGAAACTAATTCCTGGGCATGAGACTCTTTTTATTTTATGCCTTTGGCTTTTCATCAGGTAAAAGGAATAATCATCTACGGTAATTACCATTCACGGACTTGTTGACAGGTGAGAGTGGTCTGGCATGATGTAGTTATGGCATTGCGCATCGATCAGGCTATCATCAGTGGATGGATAGATAACACGACTCCAGGGGTTACTCGTGGGGGGATTGAGTTGTTAGGAATGCAGCGGCCTTTGGAGTTGATTTTGAAAGGGAACTGCTGGCGGGATCTGGCGGGGACTCGGCTGGATTTTGTGAATCCTGATCCGCAACCACAGGAGGAAGTTGTTGAGATGCTTCATGGTTTGCACCGTGGGGTGGTGGGGGATATGACGGCATCTCAGAAGGTGAAGTCACTGCTTATTTCTCAGGATGAAATGATAGAGTATCTGGAGGCTAAAAAGGAGCTTCCGTTTGAGTGGAAGAACAGTTTGAACTTAGAGTGGTTTAGTTTAGCGAATGGGAGAGTGGTCGTAGAGGCTACGGGGTTTGAGCTTAAATTATCATGCCATCAATGGGAAGTAGATGAGTCTGGTGATAGGCTCCAACGTGAGAAAAATGCGAATGCGCTAGACCATTTCATGCAGCTGATCACTCATGCGAATGAGGCTGAATCTCAGGTGAAGGATGACTTCGATCAGGCTGCGGATGAATTTGAATGGGAGCGCAGACTACGCGTGCGAGATACGCTGGAAGAGGCTGTGGATTTTCTCTCGCCAGCAGATGAGGATGACTCGCAGGATATGTTAGATCAAGCAGGGGTGCAAGGTAGGGACTCACTAGTGCAGCGGGCACATGCTTTACAGATGGATGTGATGTTGTATTTGGGGAATTCGTTTTTGGACAGCGGATCACGAGGTGAGCTGGCTATGTCGGTGCGCTTTGTGTTTGAGACGCTGAATGAGATTTGCCCAGAAAGTGGCGAAGCGGATTTAGAAGTAGGCTACCGAATTGCTATGCTGAAGCGTTCTGCAGATGCTAGTAACATAGCTGTAGCCGCATGTAATACCTTAGAAATGGAAGACGATGGCTTTAAGCTGATCCGAACGGATGTTTTCCAGCTCCGCGATATGATTCTAGATCGTGTCCAAGTGCTTCGTGGTGATGAAGCGTGATCTTATAAGACTATTTTTTATCAGTCACTGTTATCAGCATCTACGGGGAAGGTGATGCCGTGGTAACCGATACGTTTGTATTTATGGTTCCAGCTAAAGATGCAGATTTCTCTTCGAGTGGGGCGGAGGACGATGGTGGAGGCAGTAAGCAGTTTCCATTGCTTCGTTTTGGGGGCATAGTAACCATACTGGATGGGGATATTGGTGGACTTCTTGAGGCCTTCTGGATGGTAGATCTGAGAACTCATTGGCTTGACTGTGATGGAGTTTTTTCCAAGCTTACAGATAATGGCAGAGGGCGAGAGGTTGATGTAGAGGTTGTCGCCACCTCTAAATTTACTGAGATTAATGGCTTTAGAGCTAAAGAGAAGGGGGGATTTATCTGTGGTTTTTTTTGCGAGTGGTGAGATGATGACTAGAGTTTTTCTAGCAGCTTCTGGGGCTTTGGCTCTGGCGATGACCGTGTATTCTCCCTCATCCGATTTACGCACGATTTCGATGATGCCTTGTTTGGAAATTTTGATTGGATCACTCACTAAGCGTTTACTGAGTTCAATACTGATGACTTTTTTTCCTGATCTCACCAGGACAGGGTTTTCCATATCCTTGGGGAAACTAGTGCATGCTAAGTAGGCAACGCGTCCTTTACTGCTGGCTTTTCCAGCTGCCTCATTCCTGTCTTGTTCCTGTGCTAGAGCTAGCCCTGCGAGAAGCATGAGGCTGGCGAAATAGAGGGTAAATGATTTAATATAGGTCATTTTATAAGTTGTCTAAATTTCTTCTTTTGACAGCCAGCGAAAGCTCTCAACCTGAAACCTTCTGCCAAATTTTCGATTGAGTTCTGTGAGTTCAGGATTCTCTTCAAACTTGCCGTCAGTAGTCATAGTGCGAGCTGGAACTTCTGGGTCGTTGGTGGTGTCAGAATATTCTGGCTGTCTCTGGACAATAGCTTCACACCATGCTCGGGCTACTACTTTTCCCGTTGCATCTAGCGCCTCACCGTAAGCTCGGATGCGGAAGGTGTCATCGCGTACTGTTAGAGTATTTCCGATAGGCTTGAGCAGATCTGACTGGATGATGTAGCCGGGAATAGCTGTGAAGCGAGATCCTACCGCAGCTTCTGGTGTCTTGAAGTCATGATCGCCAAGATGATTTTTTGTGATCATGTAGTCGGGACCGTTTTTGAATTTATAGTTTATGGAATGAGACTCTGGTGCTGAGTCATCATAGTCGATCGCGCTCTGAAGTGCTCCCATGGTTCCTAGGATATCATTAGAGAGTCGGCGGTTGATGAATTCTGAGTAATTGAGGAATGGTCCTCTGAGTTTGACTTGCTTGACGCATTCTTCAGCTAGTTTTCTCAGCTGTGCATCATCTAGGAAGCGAACTCCGGTCCATGCGGAGGTGCCGTTACTGAGTCTCACGCCATGTTCAGGACCATCCATTTCCTTGCCAGATACTTCTGTATTGAAACGTGAGAGTGCGATGACTTTTCCAGATGGAATGTTCACTTTCTTGAGCTGACCAGATTCTCGCTCCACTAGCTGCCGTGAGCGAATTCCAGTGAAGAGCGCATGCCAGGCATCTACAGAGGTGCTATTGACATTAAACATGCCATCTACAATGAGGTGCTTCGCAGACTTTAGATATCCGTCCTCAGCTTTGAGTTCTTGTTTTATCTTGTCAGTATTTTGACTTGAGGACAGGAGCTGAAGACGGCTATTGGCAGAGACTGTCCCAGTTTCTAACAAACTGCTGATGTTTTCATCTAGGCTCAGTGTTGCGCTTGCACCGGGGCGGGTCTGATCAGCTAGTGATGAGGTGAAGTAGTCATCCCAGAGGGCGTCATTGAGTAAGAAGCAGTGATCCCAGTAGTCGTTATATACTTTGTTATCTCGCTCAGTGGTATTGTTTGCCCAGCTGGAGACGTCTTGGCTCTTGGAGTTGTCAAAATAGCGGTAAATGTCATTGCGAGGCAGTACTGGATGAATGAAGGAATTACCCAGCCCGCCTCCTGTGATTCCACTTTGATAATTGGTGGCTTTATAGGCAGCTCCGCTATATGACTTCCATTCTCCACTAGGACCTTGTCGGAATGCACTTGGTACTGTCCACCCGGGATTCATCCTCATGTTAGAAAATGCAGCGATGCTAGAGAGTGGTGCTGTAGGAAGCTCTAACAAGACGGCCGAGTTAACCTTTTCGTAGGGTGACGAGCCAGAGCCAAGAGAGGCGCGTTCTCCTATGTGTGGGACCACTTTTGGCATCTCTGAAGCAGACATTGGACCAAAGTGCATCACATATGGATTATCCAGTCTCTGAGTATGCGCGATCTTCTGATTTTCGGAAATATACTGTGCGCTCCCAAAGTAGTAGGGAGGAGCCTGAAGCCAGTTTTTACTCCGCCAGTCTTTATTCCATCCTATGCTTTCATATTCAAATTCTGATGATGTTTTTATGACGAATTGATTGAAAGCAAATGGAAGGGGTTCATCATCAGAAAACTGCCACTTAGCTACATCTGCAAAGCCTGCTGGAGTGATCCGTGTGTTGACTTGATCTTTCTGAAACCAATCGTGTGCATACATCGTAGGTAACCAATTGTATCCGTCAGGTAACCATGTAAGTGGATTGTTCAGTGAACCAGGTGTGTTACCAAACCAGACGTTACCTCCCTGACCTGATGGATTAGCGAAGGTGAGAGCCATTCCTGGTCGCTGCGTGCGCAGGACTTTTTTATGGATGAGAAGCTTGTCACCTCCGATAGCCTGAGGGTCGAACCCCGGGAGGAAAGCCGTTTGTTTGCCAGTGCTGTTTCCACTGCTACGGTAAGAAAATAATTTTAGCTCCCCTGGTTGGAATACTATTTCTGAGTTGTCCTGAGTTCCGAAAGATGAGCCGTGGTCTTGTTTTAGTCCTTGATAGACTGAGCGCACCCCACCTTGTTGAGCCCCATTCATGTAGCTGTAGAAGCCGAGGGGTAGTATTTTATAGGGCATAGAGAGTGTGCCTAGTAGCCTGCTGCCTACGCGCATTTCCACGTTATATGGATTCCAAAATGTGTAAACTGGAGTGTACACCAAATAGCAATTATATCTTCTAGGATTGGTGTTAGGAACTGCGATGCTTTGCAGGCTGTAGATGAAGGTGAGCTTTGCAAGTATAGGAACACGGATATAGGTGTTAGAGGTGTTTAGATTGCTGGCTAATGGAGTCACGATGGGAGTCCATGGTTTATCGTTGTTATCCCATTTTAAGTTGGCTGCTTCTCCAGTACCGAGCCTATTAGAGTCACTCGTCTGGCGGTAGGTGCGGTAGTAGTGGCGCATGCGTGTCCATGAGGCAAAGTGACGTTCAGGAATCTGCGGGTTCTTAGCACGGAGATCAGCACTCATAGGGCGGATCGATGGCTCTTGTGTCCCACCACTTTTGAATTTATAAGCTGTGGGCATGGTATCAGCATCTAGAAGTAAGCTAAGATCTTTTTTCAAAGCTCCAGTCCTCACACTGGTCTGTAGTCCTTTACTGTGAGCAGTGAGGTCATAGAAATGCTTGCCTACATGCTCCCGTGTGATGGCTGCTGGGCGGAGTGATAGTTCAGAAATGAGTTTGTTAGATTTCTCTGTATCATCTTTTAGATTACCAAATCCTTCAATACTACTGATGCCAACTTCGCTCGTATTACCCTGTGATGACTCTGTATCCGTGACGTTGAGCGCTGTCGTTTTGGATGGTTTGTTAATGATCGCTTTATGGTTCTCTGGCCCTACCCACCATGCGATGTTTCCTTGATCTACTTGTTGTAGAAATGCTCTGGTAATGAGGTGTTCAGACTCAGAGTTGATACTACCTAGCGAGCCTTTACCTACAAGTATGACGGAATTTTTCTCATCAAGCCCCGCTCCTGTAACAGGTGCTTCGATGTTAGAGACTTGATCCTCTGGAAGTGATAGGAGCCATCTGCGGAACATTGGCTCACGCTTGTCTCTGTAGGTGTCGCTTATTTTCATAAGACTGGTCGCACCGCTTGCTTGCGGGAGAGAATACTCGGCATTGAGCCAGGTTCCCCATGCATTGTAACTAGCAGTCCAATGAGATTGCTGGATGCCATCTATTTTCTCTGTTTCCTTATCAGTATCAAACAATGCAGACTCAGCACTAATGCGCATGTCTGGTCCCATCTCAGCCTGTAATTCTCCAAGAGCTATCATCAACGCTACTCTGGCATTAGCTTGTGCCCGAAGCTGACTATTCGTGCTAGCTGCTGTGGTAGTCACCACTGTGCTGAAACTAAGCATCGCTAAGGCAATCATCAGTAATAGACTCATGATCATCACCGTAGAAATTAGCGCAAAACCTCTGTGGGTTCCATGCTTCCCTGATCTACTTTTTTGGGTGACTGAGCGTGATAGATGTAGAAATTTCAACATTTACAAAGCTATGTATCAGTTTTTATGAGTTTTAAAAACTAAAAAACATACAAAGTATATACAGGTATCTCAATGTGTCGAACGGCAGTTACATGGAAGTTAGATTAATGCGCCTGTAGCCAGTTGTCTCCAGTTCCTGTATCTACTTTAGTAGGCACTCCATTGGGTAGCTCTAGGGCTGTTTCCATGGCTTGCTTGATGAGGGGGATGAGTTCTTCTTGCTCAGATTTATGGAGGTCGAAGATCAATTCATCGTGCACTTGTAGGAGCATTTTTGTTTTGTAATTTCTATCTGTTAGAAGTGCATCCACCTTGATCATAGCGAGCTTGATCATGTCGGCAGCGGTGCCCTGGATAGGAGTATTGATGGCTGCGCGTGAGGCGTTGTTGCGCTGCATCGCATTGCGCGAGTTGATGTCCTTGATGATGCGTTTTCTGCCAGTAAGAGTCTCGGTGTAGCCCAGCTCAGTAGTTTTCTCGATGGTGTTATCCATGAAATTTTTGATCGCAGGATATTTCTCAAAGTAGGTATCGATAATTTCACCAGCTTCCGTGCGCGAGATACCCAGACGCTGTGAGAGCCCGAAGGCGGAGATACCATAAATGATACCAAAGTTTACCATCTTTGCATTGCGTCTCATGTCAGAAGTAACTTCGTCTAGATCCACTCCGTAAACATTCGCCGCAGTAGCGGTGTGGATGTCTAGGTCTCTCTGGAAAGCATCAATCATCGCTTTATCTTCCGCGATGGCAGCCATGACTCTGAGCTCCACCTGCGAGTAGTCCACTGCGAGTAAGGTGTAGTTCTCATCACGCGGGACAAACGCCTTTCTGATCTCTCTGCCAGCCTCGGAACGCACCGGGATGTTCTGTAGATTCGGGTTCGATGAAGCGATTCTGCCCGTAGCAGTCATCAGCTGATGAAGCTGCGTGTGAATGCGCTGATCTGATGGGCAGAGGTGCGTTGGAAGCGCGTCCACATAGGTGGATTTGAGCTTAGATGCTTCGCGGTATTCTAAAATATTAGCTACGATTTCGTGATCGTTAGCTAGTGACGAGAGTGTCGATTCATCAGTTTTAAATTGCCCCGTCTTGGTCTTCTTGGGCTTTTCCACGAGCTCCATTTCTGAGAACAAAATCTCACCAAGTTGCTTCGGTGAGTTGAGGTTAAATTCCTGTCCAGCTTGACGATAGATGTCAGCTGTTAAATTAGAAATTTTATCTCCTAGAACCACACTGATCTCCTCAAGAGCGGCGGTGTTGACCGCGATCCCTTCATTCTCGATCCGAGTAATCACAGGCAGCAGGGGAGACTCTATTTCATAAAACGTCTCACTCTGATCCGCGTTATCTAGCTGCTCTGCTAAAATTTCTGCCAGCTGAAAAGTCACGTCTGCATCTTCACATGCGTAATCTGTTAGAGCGCTTGGTGGGATGCTTAGCATGTCAATTTCTGCTCCTTTTTTCTTCTTAGCCGCTTTCTTCTTAGGAGCCTTTTTCTCCGCCATCGCGAAGAGATCATCTGCTATCTCTTCCTGCGGTTCCTCATCTGGCTCCTTCTCCTTCTCATGAGCTTCTGCCACATCGCTCAGCTTGATGGTCGTGTAACCCAGAAATCTCTCCGCTAGGTAATCCATGTTGTGCCGCTGATCCGGCTCAGCCAGTGAATGAGCGAGCATGGTGTCAAAGTAAGGCCCATTAATCTCTATCCCTTGAGCGAATAGAACCGAAAGATCATACTTCAGATTATGCCCTATTTTAGTGGCCTTCGAGGTGAAAGCAGGGGTAATGTTTTGGATGATGATACTGAGCGGTAGCGCGTCAGTAGGTGTCACAAAGTAAGCCTCATGCTTCTTCCAGCTGATCGCGAATCCGAGTAACTTCGCGATGCGCGGATTTAGCGATGTCGTCTCAAGATCGAAGCAGAAAAGGTCTTGTTTGTTCAAGCTAGAGGTAAGTTTTTTTAGCGCGGCTGGTGTATCGACTAGTGTGTAACTTGTTTTGAAATTAGACAAAGACTTTAGCTCGGCAGTGATGTTATCATTCGCATCAGTCGTCGTAGCATGGCCTCTTCCCGCATTGTAGTCATTGCCAAATAGCCTCTTTCCTAGTGAGTTAAATTCAAACTCAGTGAACAAACTCTGGATCGCCTCGTCGTCCCGATTACTAATTAGTAGATCGTCAAAGGAAGTCGTCACAGGCACATCTAAAATAATCTTCACAAGTTCCTTAGAGAGCAATGCCTGCTCCTTATTATTTTCTACGTTCTCTTTCTGCTTGCCCTTAAGCTGATCAGTGGACTCTAACAGTTTCTCGATAGACCCAAACTGCTTGATCAGTTTCTTAGCAGTCTTCTCACCGATGCCTGGTACACCGGGAATATTGTCAGACGCATCACCCCAGAGTCCTAGGATGTCGATGACTTGCTCGGTGCGCTCTATTTCCCAGTTCTCAAGAATAGCTGGAACATCTAACAGCTGCACATCCGCACCCTTGCGCCCCGGCTTCCACATCGTGGTAGTGGGTGACACTAGCTGGGCGAAATCCTTATCCGGCGTTACCATAAACGTGTGGAATGATCCCTCCTCGTCAGCCTGCTTAGCCAACGTCCCAATGATGTCATCCGCCTCAAATCCTGGTATCTCGATGACTGGAATATTAAATGCCTTAAGAATGCGTTTAATCTCAGGAATAGCCGCCGCGATGTCCTCCGGCATCGCATCACGCTGAGCCTTATACGCAGGGAAAATCTTATGTCTAGGAGTAGGCTCCTTTGTATCAAATGCTACACCGAGATGCGTAGGTGCATGGTTATCGATGATCTCCAGCATCGTATTCACAAATCCAAAGATCGCTGAGGTGTTCATGCCTTTGCTATTCATAATAGGGCTCCTGATAAGAGCGAAATGCGCGCGATAAACGAGAGCCATCCCATCGAGTAAAAAGAGGCGATTTGTAGTGTCTGACATGCCCAGATAGTGCGTCTAAACTCAGGTGTCGGTCAATAGTTAGTATTGATATTGTCGATATTGTCAAAAAGTGCTCAATAAATTCAAGATTTGGCTGGTCAGATGGGGGGTAAATGGTGTTGAAATAGAGCTATGAATATCGCCAGCTTTTTACTCTGTCTCGTCTTCGCAGCCATCGGATATGTGCTCCACCCTATGCTGCTACCTAAGCTTGTAGAAAATGATGTGGTAGCGGAATCTGCACTGAGCGATAGCTACAAGGCAGAACAGAAGGCAAAATTGGCTAAGCAAACGTCAAAACCTGACGATTCAAAGAAGCCAAATGAAAAGACAACTCCTACACCTACACCAGTCAAACCAGAAGTAGCAGAGAAACCTGAGCCTACTCCAGTGAAGCCAGCACCTGTAGCACCCAAGCCAGCTCCCAAGCCTCCAAAAGCTGAGGTGAAGCTGAATGATCAGGAATTTATCAATGCCCTCCAAAGCTCAGTCAAAGCGGGTGATGTGAATGAATTTAAATACGAGCAAGTAGTGGACTGGAAGAGAGAGGGCGAGCAGGAGATCGATGGTGGGACGTATGATGTGGGCTTAGTAACCTATAAAGCACAGACCATTTTCGATGAACAGCAGCTCCAAGCCAAAGCACTCATCAAAGATGGCAAAGTAGTGAAATGGTTGTGGGCGAGCACCAATACCAAGATGAGGTAAGTTAGTCTTGAACTATATGAAAAAAACTCTGAGTAATCTCATCAATATCAAACTTTTCAGTCTTCTTACATTAGTCTGTTTAGCGGTTTTTTCATCCACATTATCTGCCAAAAAACCTAACATTATTCTCTTCGTCACCGATGACCAGAGTCCCATCGCAGGATGTTATGGGTCTCCAGTGATCCAGACTCCGTACCTTGATCAGCTGGCAGCTGAAGGAACGCGATTCACCCATGCCTTTGCCACCACGGCATCTTGCTCGGCAAGCAGGTCGGTTATTCTCACGGGTATTCACAATCACGCGAATGGGCAATATGGGCACACTCATCATTTCCATAAATTTGAGACCTTTGCGAAATGCGCGGCACTTAGTTTACCAAATCAACTCAGAGCACTCGGCTACCGCACCGCTCAGATGGGCAAGCTCCACGTGGCTCCAGAGAAGGTTTACCAATTTGACCAATACATCCGCCAGCCAAATGGTCACAACACTCCATCATGGATTGAAAAATGTAAGCCACTCTTCAATGAAGAAACTGATAAGCCGTTTTTCCTCTACTTTGCTACGCATGATCCGCACCGCAGCGGTGGGGTGGATAAGACGGCACCAGAGAAACTTAAGCCAAATCTTTTTGGTAATCCTCCAGTAGGTAAATCTTATCAAGGAATTAAGGAAACGGTTTACGATCCAGCTAAAATCATTGTTCCAGATTTCCTCCCAGACACCATGGAGTGCCGGAGAGAGATAGCGCAATATTACCAAAGCTGCACCCGGACAGATCAGGCACTAGGACGCATGATCGAGGCGCTGAAAGAAGCCAAGCAGTATGAGAATACCATGATTATTTTCACAGCAGATCACGGCATGGCATTTCCCGGAGCCAAAACTACCGTCTATGAGGCAGGACTGCATGTGCCCTTTGTCGTGCGGATGCCTGGGCTGAAAAAGCGAGGCGTTGTTTGCGATGCCATGATCTCACACACAGATATCACACCAACGATTCTCGATGTAGCAGGGGGCTTGGATGAAGCAAAGCGAGCTCCGAAAAAACTCTTGCCCGTTGAGAAGTTAGGAAGAGGTGAGAACCCGGGCGGGAAGCTCAAGAACTATCACGGTCGCTCATGGGTGAGTCTGTTAGAAACGGAGAAGACGCAGGGATGGAATGAGATTCTAGGCTCACACACCTTTCATGAAATTCAGATGTACTACCCGATGCGCACAGTGCGCGGGAGACGCTACAAGCTCATCTGGAACATCGCATCCCCACTCCCATATCCATTTGCCTCAGACCTCTGGGTAGCATCCAGCTGGCAAGCACAGTATCAAAAAGGGCAGAAAGCATTGTATGGAAAACGGAGTGTGAGTTCCTATATTCAGCGACCAAGATTTGAACTTTTCGACATCCAGAAAGATCCCTCGGAGTCTAACAACTTAGCATCAGACCCAGCGTTCGCGGAAAAACTAGAAGAGCGTAAACAGCGCCTCAAACTACTCCAAAAACAAACCGATGATCCATGGATTATGAAATGGGAGTATGAGTAGTGCTAGTAGAAAAACTGACTATGAAACGGTGCGTATTTTGTGAAATTGCAGCTAAGCAGGTAGATAGAGATCTTACTGTTTACGAAGATGACTACGTGTTTGCCCAAGTGTCACTACATCAAAAAATGGGGAATCACGGGCATGTTCTGGTGATCCCTAAACGTCACGTTGAGAATATCTACGAACTAAGTGATGAGCTTAATGCGCCACTGATGAAAGCGATTCGGACCGTGTCAATCGCAGTGAAGAATGCGTTCTCCGCAGAAGGAGTAATGATACGCCAGAACAATGAGCGAGCTGCTGGACAAGATGTGTTTCATCTCCACTTTCATGTGATCCCTAGATTTAAAAATGATGGGTTTGAAAGTAAGCAATATTTTGAGCTACCCATCGATGAACGCAGAAAGATAGCTGCTAAGTTGAAGGAGGAATGGTAGTTCCTTCTGAAAGAACTACGTTCACTCTAACCAATCACAGCATCATGCAAATCCTGCATCGCTTCGCGTTCAAGTTTTGAAAGTTCACTGAGCAGAGTTGAAGCAGACTCTAATGGCTCTGCTGATTCAGTCTCAGAAATCATTTGGAAAAGACCCGAAACCTCAGTCCATTTTGATGCGATCATTGTGAACTTCTCGTAACCAATTTTCAGATAATCAGCACCTACTAACTCATGAGCTCCTCTTAGGAAATCACGGTAAAGATTTCTGAAAAGTGCACCACCAGTCCCGGCTTTTTCCATCATCATTGCTTGATGAGAAAAGTCACCCTTTAGGTCAGAACTCCCTGCAAACCATTTCTTGATCTCTTTACTGGTTTTCCCGATGCCTTTGTATCCCAGATTCTTGATGGGTGGATTTAGAAATTCCTCAGCATTTTTTGCAATACCTCTAACAATAGCAGACTTGATGTCGATGTCAGTATAATCGAATGAAATGCTAACAGATTTATTTCTAGCTGACATGGGACCCTTCTCACTGCGCGCTAGGGCTAAGTTTTCTAGTGAAGTTTCTACCATAGATCCCTGCTGGCGGGTGTCCACGAGATAGGCGTTGTTAGAGTCGTAGCCATACATCGCTACGTGATGCCCAGCGAAATGGATTTTCTTGGTGAAGTAGTCCAGATGATAGCAGTCCAGCTGCAAGGCTACGGGCTTCCCTGCATCAATCACTTCAGTGACATTGCGCCATGCTCTAGCTTGTGAGGTAGTTTCTTTTACCTCCATGGTGATGCCAAGATTCTCGCAGAGGTTCTGAGATAAATATTTAGTTCTACCTCCTAGGAATGGTAGTGGCATGGATTTCATGTTCCAGTAAATGAAGCCAAGCCCAGCTCCTAGTCCAAATAACATGGGTTCGGATAGCTCAAGTCCCTGATGCTTGATGAGGTTTCCTATCGCTACACTTTCACAGTGCTCACCCTCGAATGGTTGGTAATCTGGAATGATCATTGGACTTAATTTTACAGATGCCAATACGGCGGGTCAAGTGGCGGGTTAAGTAGTTCACCAAGCGCGGCGGTCTTTCCATCTTTCTTTTGGCAGCCAGGTGGTTCTGGCTGGATCGGTCGAGTTGATCATGCCTTCTGAAATGTATTTTCTAACTTCGGGTTCGATGTCCTGGAATGATTTCGCATTGGCTCCGATCTGCGCACCGATCATGTTGTTATGCTTATCCATGAGGCGCGTTTCACCTTCACCCCACTCCATGATGCTGGTGACGGCACTTACGGCATTTTCAGAAAGCGTGTAGGAGACCACAGCACTGGCAAGCGTATGACGGTAGGCATCTAGTGGACCATGCCGTCCGCCTTCTAGTTCAGATTGGTAAACGTGACTCCAGGTATAGATAAGCACGAAGAGGGGATAGATGCTCAGCACGAGAGCAACAATGATCAGCTTTTTGAGCCGCTTTTTCTTCTTCATGGATTCATGGCTGGATTCTTGGCTATCACTCTATTTGTTTCTTCCTGAAAATATTGATGTAGGGAGTCAGGATTGCTTTTAGGAGTTTGAAGATGAGGAATAGAATCCCGAGTGAGAGAATGATGGTCAGCACTAGGATGGCGATAACGCCCCAGAGCGGGATGCTCCATTTGCTCTTGAGGAATCTGAGCTTGGGATTACTCATCAGTCCTACTATTTTAAATGTCAGTCTCTGGCGGAGTGTGAGACCTGGGATCTTAGAGAGATCTGGCATGCCGCTCTTGCCAAACATCGCAGAGAGGTCTGGCATTCCTTCCATGCCTCCCATCGCTCCCATGTTGGCAAACGGATTGTCGGCTTGCTGATTCGCTTGATTCGCGGCAGATTTATTTGCCTTAGACTTCTTGCTTTTAGTGGATGATACGACCTCCACATCAGCCTCGATGGTCTGTGGTTCTTTCTTACTCATAAAGTTAGAAATTGCTGGTAAATTTATTCTGTTAGAGTGAGACGATGGTCTTCTCCGTGGTGGCATCGATGATGGCGAATTTCTCTCTGTGAAGTGAGGCATCAGTGCGGAAGATGAGGCGACCATTATGGCTGCGCTCAAGTTCCATAAGGATCTTCGAGTCTTCTTTTTTGAAGCGGTTTAGCACCTCTGGATTCACCAGCACGATGAGGTCACCATACTTGTCATCATTTTTCTGAATGACGGTGTTTAGCCTTCTCTGAATCTCTACGGACATGGTCATGGTGGTCTTGACTCTGCCTTTTCCTTGGCAGTAGTTACACGGCTCATACATGGCATCACGGAGTGATTCATTGAGTCGCTGGCGGGTCATTTCCATGAGTCCGATGGCTGAAATCTGCATGACCTGAGTCTTGGCTTTATCGCGCTTGAGGCGTTCCTTCATCGCGCGGAAGACTGCTTGCTGATCCTTGCGGTGACGCATGTCGATAAAGTCCACCACGACGAGTCCACCGATGTTGCGGAGTCTGAGCTGGCGCGCTACTTCTTCTGCGGCTTCGAGGTTCGTCTCAGTGATCATTTTCTCTACGTCCTTGGAGCCTTTGTTGCGACCTGTGTTGACGTCGATAGCGATGAGAGCTTCTGTCTCATCAATGACGAGGTAACCGCCACATGGAAGCCAGACTTGGCGGTGGAATGCTTCATCGATCTGGCGTTGGACACCGATCTTCTCAAAGATAGATTGTCTCGCCGGGTAGTGCATGATGCGGCGCTTGGCTCTGCGAGATACCTTGCCCGCGATCTCTCGCATGAATTCTGTGGTCTCTAGGTCATCACAGATGACTTGATCCACCTCATCTGTTAGAAAATCTCTCGCAGTGCGCTCGATGAGTCCTGGCTCCTGGAATGCGATGACTGGAGCTTTCTTGGAGTCACGTTTGGTTTCAATTTCATTCCACTGTTCTAGTAACATGGCGAGGTCACGAACGAAGTGTCTCGCTCTCTGCCCGATGGATACGGTGCGCATGATGATGCCCATTCCTTCTGGAACTTGGAGTTTCTGCATGATGCGGCGGAGACGCTGGCGTTCCTTTGGCTCATCGATCTTCCTAGAGATACCAAACTGCTCCGAGAATGGCATGAGGACGAGATAGCGACCTGCGAGTGATACATTCGTAGTCACGCGTGGTCCCTTATTTCCGATTGGTCCCTTAGATACTTGGATAAGGATTTCAGATCCGATTGGGTAGATGCTAGGGATGTCTTTAGAGGTAATCTTTTTCTGCTTTTTCTTAGGTCTGCCCTCACGCTGAATTTCTTCTAGCCCGCCATCTAGTGCTGCTGGAATGGCATCCCAGAAGTGGAGGAACGCGTTCTTATCCATGCCAATGTCCACGAACATTGCCTTGAGCCCTTGTTCGATGTTTTTGACGGTGCCTTTGAAAATCCCGCCTACGATATTGGCTTCGCCTTCGCGCTCCACATCATATTCTTCTAGGATGTTGTTCTCTAGCAGAGCGACTCTACGCTCTAGTTTCTCTGAGTTGATGACGAGGGTGACTCCTTTGGTTGGGTCTGGCTCGCCGCTACTGAATCCGAATGCTTTTTTGATTTTTGTGATCATATAAAATAGTTTGTTGGTTTAAATGGGTGTAAATTTTTAGTTTGAATTTGGATTGCGCTTCGGTTTGATAACCCGAGGCGTTTTCTTAGGTTTGATAGAGCCTCGGGAATCGACCTCAGGGGTGATGGATGGCTCGGGTTTTCTAGAGTTGTTGTCTAAATTTGGATTACGTTTTGGTTTGATAATTTTTACCGCACTGGCCTCGTTACCAGTTTCGCCATCCACAAAGAATGAGGCGACGGTTGTAGATTCTGGGATGATGGTTTCTTCGATGAGATTCATGTGACCGGCATAGGGTTTGGTCTTGGCGAGTTTTACTTTCTTGCCTTTTTCTATCTCAAATAATGATTCGAGAATAAGCTTCACTAGTGGTCCTGCTACCTTACCGCCACTGCCACCGCGCTTCACGGCGACTACGACTACGTAGCGCGGGTCCTCATAAGGCGCGAATGCAGCGGTCCAGGCTACGTGTGTTTTTACTCCTCTGTCTGTGGTTTGTGCAGTTCCTGTTTTGGCTCCGATGATGACACCTTCAGTATCTGGTGCTGCTCGCCCAGCAGTGCCACCTGGGGCATTGGCAGCTAATCTCATACCATAGCGGATCGTTTCTAGATGTTCTTTTTTGAGACCTTCTTGGAGGAGATTGATCTCCCATGGTTCTTTGAATGATCTTTCTTCTCGCAGGAGCGCGTTTTTAGTTTTGAGTATGATTCTAGGTTTATAGTATTTTCCTCCATTGGCTATGGTTGAGACAAAGGATGCGACCTGTAGGGGAGTGGCTTGGCAGTATCCTTGTCCGATGCTCATCATGCCTGTGAATGCATCTGTCATAGATTCATTTGGATAGCGTTTCTCCCAGCGGCTGCTTCCAGGGACTTCTCCTGAATGTTCGCGTGGAAGGCGGATACCAGATTGCTTGCCTAGTCCCAGCATTTGATAGGTTTCTACCATCTTCCTGTAACCTATTTTGTTGGCTATGTTCATGAAGTAGGGATTACATGAACGCTGGATGGACTCGGCTAGTGCGAGTGTGCCATGACCAGAAGTTTTCCAGCAACCGATGGAGATGCTTCCATAGTGAGAGTATCCTGTGCAGTTGCATTTGCTGCGATGCATGTTGTTCTTACAGCCTGCGATGGCTGCTGGTAATTTAAAAGTAGAGCCAGGTGCGAAGTTAGAAATGGCACGGTTCATCAGTGGCACTGCTTTGTTTTCCCTATACACCGAGTAGCGTTCCTCAGTGATGCTCGGGATGAAATCATTCGGGTCATAGTTAGGTACAGATGCCATGGCGATGACCTCGCCAGTGTGAGGATCCATGACGATCGCAGCACCTTTACCTACTCCATTATCCCTGAGAATGGATTCGGTGATCTGTTGGATTCTGGCGTCGAGAGTCAGGTAAATGTCAGAGCCTTTTGCGGGGCGTTGGTAGTCCACTATTCCGAGAGTTTTACCTTTGTCATTTTTAAGAATGGTCTTTATTCCCTCGTGCCCAGTGAGCTCATCATTCATGGATTTTTCAATTCCGTCTTCACCGAAGGGATCACCAATGTAGTGGAGATAGCCGTCTGGAACGTCTCCTTTTTTCCATGGCTTAATGAAGCCTAACACGTGCGATGCCATGGCTCCGTAGGGATACTCACGTGATGGCGAAACGCTGATGTAAACACCTGGAAACTCTAGGTTTTGTTCAGCGTATTTTGCAAATTCATCATAGCTGAGGTCTTTTCTATAAACAAATGGAACTAGCCCACCATGGGTGTTGTAGTGAGATTCCATTGCCTTGGCACTATAATCGGCATCCAGATTATAGGCAGCTAACTTAGGGCGGACGAGCTCATTGACCATGCCCGCGATGTCGATACGCTCTATTTTTTTCTTAGAGCCATTTCTATTTACGAGAATCGTTCTCCGGAGAGTTTTCCCATACTCATCGATGTATGCCTTATGAATTTCTGCTAAGTTGAAGTAAACGATGTATGACTGATCATTTTGTGCGAGGGTGACTCCGTAGCGGTCTTTGATGTCGCCTCGGGTGCCTGGTTCACGGACTTCTACTCTTTTGTTAGAGGGGACTTTCTCTCGGTAGTAGTCCTTTTGTTTGATCTGGAAATCATAGAGCCGCAGCAACAGGACTCCTGTCCCTACTAGAATAAGTAGGGTGAGAAGGTAGAGTCTATATCTGTAGCGTGGTTGCGGCATGATGAGTTGTTAGATGAAGCTGTTAGAAAAATTATGCAGTGGTTTCTTCTTCAGTTTTTTGGAAGCGGAAGTAGCGTTTTTTTAGTCCGTCATAGCGGATAGTGTGATCGAAGAGTCTGGCTAATTTAAATAGAATGAAAAAGAGTAACGGGGAACAGATCATGGTGATGGCAGCCGAGAGCCAGATCTGATAGAACACCCGAGTGGGGAAGTAGAACTCACCACGGACGATGTTGATGAGTAGATATTCTGAGAGTAGGTAGAAGAAGGTAGCGAAGCCTGTGACGATGGCGGAAAGCTGCCAGACTCCTTTCTGAAAAAGTGGCTGGAATCCTTGCATAATAATACCCATGACGAAGTAGAGGATAATGGAATACCCAAAGCGGATCTGATCAGCTGGGGCGGTGTAGATAGTAGGGTCACCACCTTGGCTGCCTAGGGTGTTCTGCGCATCCCAGATGAAGCCGCAGATGAATGCCAGAATGAGCATAGGTGAGAAGCCTACCGTCACTACGCAGCAGAGGAAGGTGAGCGGCAAGATGTGTAGCCGAGCATCGTACATACCCGTGATCGCTGGCAGAAACTGCTGAAGAATGCAGGCCAGGAGGACGAGGATGAAGATGCTAATGTGGTATCGGATCACTTGATGAGAACAAAGACGGTTTCTAAATCCGCAAAGTTCACTGCTGGCTTCACCTGTGCCTCGGTATAGAGAGCTCCCCTAGTAATATCCACGATGGTACCTAGGGCAATGCCTTTTTCAAACAATTCGCCCTTACCAGTGGTAATGACTTTCTGTCCAATTTTGACATTAGAATCTCTGGACAGATAGCGAAGGCGTAACATGGGGTTATCACCATTCTGGGCTCTCTGTCCGCTGAGGATGCCAAACTCATGAGTGCCTACTACCCTGGCGGATACTTGGCATGCTTCATCAGTTAGCAAAATCACAGTTGAGGTCTCGTCTTCAGGTCGGTCTACCTTGCCAACGAGTCCTTCAGCAGCGATCACGGCAAGCATGGGGCTTATTCCGTGATTTGACCCTCGATCAATATGGGCGGTTTCCCACCAATTCGAGGGTTTGCGGCGTATGACTTTTGCAGCTTTTACGCTGAAAGGGGTGCGTTCTTTGAAATCTAGCGCTGCGCGGAGCTGGACGTTTTCTTTCTCCAGCTTCTTGAGGTGCTCTATTTCGGTACTCAATTTTACTAGCTCAGTCTCAGCTATTTTGAGTTTTTTGGAGAGTGTTTCTGAGTGCTCTACTTCTTCATCGAAGGCTCGGATCTTAGTCTCCATCGCCGAGCCGCTCGCTACGAACGGGCTGATGAAGGAGTAATAGCCTTTCTGGATCTGGCGCACACTGGTCTCGCTCCTAGTCAGCGTCCACGCGGTGGCTGCTAGGAAAACAAGTAGTGTTACGAGATTGAGCGGTTTCATTTGTAAAGTCCGAGAAAACTAAGAAATATATTAGATAAGTTTTACGATGAGTAAATGAAAAATGGATTATTCCATGTTGGTCACACGGCGAAGGAAGCTGATCTCCTGAAGTGCCTTGCCGGTTCCTTCTGCCACAGCGCTGAGCGGATCATCTGCCACGTGAACTGGGAGTCCTGTTTCGAGCTTGAGACGTTTGTCTAAGCCCTTTAGCAGAGCTCCACCACCTGCAAGCATGAGCCCGCGGTCAACGAGGTCAGCCGCGAGTTCTGGCGGACAGCGCTCCAGTGTGGTGCGCACCGCATCGATGATGGATGAGAGGGGATCTGCGATGGCTTCGCGGATTTCCTCAGAGGAGATTTTCATGGTCTTAGGGAGTCCCGCCACGAGGTCACGTCCCTTCACATCCATGGTGAGTTCCTTTGGTAGCTCGATGGCTGAGCCTAGGCGGATCTTGATTTCTTCCGCAGTGCGCTCACCGATCATGAGATTATACGCGCGCTTCATGTAGGAAATGATCGCTTCATCCAGCTCATCACCCGCAGTGCGGACCGAGCGGCTGTAAACGATACCAGCTAGGGAGATGAGTGCCACCTCAGTAGTTCCACCACCAATGTCCACGATCATGTTTCCAGATGCTTCCTGCACTGGGAGACCTACTCCGATGGCTGCTGCCATAGGCTCTTCGATGAGAAACACCTCGCGAGCTCCAGCCTGCTCAGCACTCTCGCGCACCGCACGTCTCTCCACCTCCGTGATACCAGATGGGATGGCGATGACTACACGTGGGTTTGAGCGTTTGTTGCTGTTCGCCTTCTTGATGAAATGTCTAAGCATGGCTTCTGTGACCTCGAAGTCTGCGATGACTCCGTCCTTGAGCGGGCGGATCGCTACGATGTCGCCCGGAGTTCTACCGAGCATACGCTTGGCATCATCTCCTACCGCGAGCACGATGTTCGTGCCAGCCTTTACAGCGACTACAGATGGCTCACGCAGGACAATACCTTGGTCCTTAACGTTCACGAGAGTGTTAGCAGTACCGAGGTCGATACCGATGTCGTTGGCGAACCAACGTCCGAAAAATTTTGAAAACATGGATGGGTGATTTGATGAAAATGGTTAAAATGAATAGTGAGCGATGTTGCTCATAAATACTACGTGTCTGGAAAATTGGTTATTTCACTGCATTGCTATATAAAGTGAACTAGCAAAGAGTGCGAGACTATCCACCCGAGAAGCGCAAAGGTCAAGCCGGATTTGTGTGATAGTTTATCAGACCAGAGAAGTGAAAATTACTCACTGATCACGCTTGCCAGCGCTGGTGACTTATGGTGAATTGTCATTGCGATGGCATACACAGAAGATAAAGCATTTGAACTTATAGAATCTGCTCACGAGAGAGGCAGGCTGGGTCATGCATTTATCATCTCTGGAACCAAGCACGCAGGGGTGGAATCCCTTACCACCAGAGTGATAAACCTCATCAACCGTGAGGAAGAAACAGAGGGTGAGGGCGGGGGAGATGACATGTTTGACCTCTTCGGTGAGGTGGAGGGAGTGGATAAGGCACCCCAGCCTGAGGCTGAAAATTTGCAAGAACTTGAAGGCGAGCTAGTAAGAATTGTCCGCCCGCAGATGAAATCTAGGATCATCCCAGTGGATGCGATGCGTGAGCTGGAGAAGTCCATGTTCAAGACCGCCCGCAAGGGGAAATACAAGGTAGGGATCGTGGTGGATGCTGATAGGATGCGGACAGAGGCAGCGAACGCCTTTCTAAAAACGCTGGAAGAACCACCAAATGGATCCATCTTATTTCTTCTCACCGCAAGCCCAGAAAGACTGCTGAGCACCATACTCTCGCGCTGTGTGAACATTCCACTGATCGCTGAGAATGATGTGCGTGAGGAGCTAGAAGGCGAGCAGGAAATGCTGACTACATTGCTCAGAAATGCAAAAGTTGGGTTTAACTCCGTATCCCGCGCACTCACTATCAAATCCGTGTTCGCAACTATTTTAAACAAACGCAAACTTGCCATTGCTAAGGTGCATGATGCCTCGCTGAAGGAAGAGCAAGATCATTACAAAAACACTACCGATGGCGATTGGCTCAAGGACAGAGAAAAGCACTATGAATCGCTCACCAATAGCGACTACATCTTCGAGCGATCAAAATTCATCGACCTACTCATACTCTGGCTGGGTGATCTGGTGCGCTTAAAGTCAGGTGCACCAAGATTAGATTTCAGTCAGCATGAAGAAGCGATGGCGGAAGCTGCTGAGAGAGAGAGCTTGGAATCACTGCTCCAGAGAATGGATGCCATGGAAGAACTACGCGCATTGTTTGAGACCAACGTCAGCGAGGCGCTCGCGCTAGAGGTAAGTTTTATGAAGGCATTTTCATAGTGAGGCTAATAGCGCGGCTGAATTTGAAAATAAGTCAAATAAACTCAAATAAAGTGTTGCAAACTGTCCGAAATTGGGTAGATTGCCGCTCCCAAGAAAAAAAGCCGAGATGGCGGAATTGGTAGACGCGCTTGGTTTAGGTTCAAGTGTCTTAGGACGTGCAGGTTCGATTCCTGTTCTCGGTATTTTTTTCTTAGTTCTTTAATTTTAGCCCTTCACTGTGAAGGGCTTTTTTATTTATATGGGCTTGTGAGGTCATAGACTGTATCCTGAGAATTTTTTTCAATCAATGCATGGTATGAGTAATTAAGGGAACTTCTGGCAACCTCATTTATGCCATCTACTTGTTAAAATTTCCATTTTCTTCGTTAGAAAAAGAACCATTATCTTTGGATAGCGGGTCTTTTTCCGCCTTGAAAATGAAAATTTTTCCTGCGTATCTGTCATAAAGCAGGTTGCCAGAAGCTCCCTTAAGTCTTTCCGTCAGCTACTCGATTCTGCATTTTTGTTGGATTGAATTTATTTCGGGTTTAGCTGATTAGTCTGTCGTATTGGGAGTGAGTTCCAATCCAAAACCAAATTATAGCGTCGTCTTCACGGACTCCTAAAGCTAGGTAACTCATTCCTACTCTAACAGACTAAAATTTACCCACCTTCTTAAAGTGAAGCGAAGGGTGAAATGGATCAACTTGAATTATGGCGTAGTTCTTGTCTGCTAATACTCTAACTGATTTAGGAAGTTTGTCGTAAGCATCCCAGAACTTAGAAGTAGCTACGTGCTTCATAGTGAGCGGCTATTGCCTTGCTTATGTTCGCTGATAGCTTCTGCGGCAAGATTGTCTAGTTTACCTTGGCTTATATCTTGTTCAATCTGTGCGTCCCATTGCGTTTGATCAAATACTGTGAACCAATCTCTGAATGAAGAGAGATCGTGCTTATCTAGCTCTCCCACAGCTTTTTCAATTTCTTTTACTGTAATCATACAAGCAAGGTAAAGAAATACCGAGGAGTGTCAATTTTTAGCAGAGATTCTATGGCTGACCCTCGTTGCTATCCATGCTATTATTGATAAAAAGGGAATATGAATTCTAGTGATCAGGATAGCTATGGGTTTCATACAAAATTAACAGAATGGGCAGAATTTTGCTTGGGTTGAGAGTATAGGTCTTATGCGTCTTGTTTTTGAGGATTTATGCTTTCAGGGAGGATATGGAGTGAAGGTCGTTTCTTGCTGGCTTTTCAGTTCATTTATTTTTCTTGTGTTGTAGGATACTTTCAGTAAGTATTGAAACCATGAGCGCGACAGACGATTTTATAGCAGCGAAGGATGATTTTATTTCACAGTGGGGAGCCTTGGGTACTAGCTGGGGGATTAGTAGAACGATGGCACAGGTGCATGCCTTACTGATGATAAGTCCGGAGCCTATTAGTACGGATCAGTGCATGGAGGAACTGCAAATCAGCCGTGGGAATGCCCACACGAATTTAAAGGAATTAGTGGGCTGGGGGCTGGTAAAAATAGTGGTGAAGAAGGGTGAAAGGAAAGAGTTTTTTGAGGCAGAGAAGGATGTCTGGAAGGTGTTTACTATTGTTCTGCGCGAGCGAAAGCGGAGAGAGATAGACCCAGCGGTGGAGCTGCTGAAAGGCTGTGCGGAGCGGAGCAAGCAGGTCAAGAGTGTGGAGGGGAAGGCCTTCCATGAGCAGATGAATGAGCTGCAAGATTTTGCGATTTTTGCAAGCAAGGTGGGTGAGACGATCAGCCAACTGAAGTATGGACCAGCGATTAAATTTGCAGATAAGTTTTTGGGGCTGCTGCCAAAGGATAAGTCGTCTCGGTAAATTTTAGAATCTTAGCTTTGACATTCTGGTAGAAATGCTCAGGATGCGGCACGCTTTTCTAACAACACACAATCTATGCCGGTGTGGCGGAATTGGTAGACGCGCTCGACTCAAAATCGAGTTCCTATGGAGTGTGGGTTCGATTCCCACCGCCGGTATTTTTCTTGATTCGGTTTGTTTTTTTTAAACTAATATTTAGCCTATATTTAGCTTTAAATTTTTTTTCACCATTCTCTAGTCAAGGGGGTTGATTGTTTTTTTCGACTATGTATAACCACTGCCAATGGATGCGATACGAGTAGATAGACTGAAGAAAACTTATGGCAAAGAGGTGGTTGCGCTGGACGATGTGAGCTTGCGCGTGGCGGAGGGTGAGTTGTTCTTTTTGCTAGGTGCAAGTGGCTGTGGTAAGACGACACTTTTGAGATCTATTGCGGGGCTGGAGAAGCCCGATAGTGGGAGGATTTATTTTGGAGAGAGAAATATAACGGATGTCCCTACGCATAAGCGTGAGGCTGCGATGATGTTTCAGTCCTACGCTCTCTGGCCGCATATGACGGTAGGTGAGAATGTGGCATTTGGGCTTGAGGAGCGGGGAATTGATGGCGATGAACTAGTAGATAGAACGCTAGAAGCTCTGAAGGGTGTCCAGCTGGAAGGCTATGAGGATAGAAGGATTGATCAGCTTTCAGGTGGACAGCAACAGCGTGTGGCTCTGGCGAGAGCGCTAGTGGTGAGACCTAAATGTCTGCTGCTGGATGAGCCCCTTTCAAACTTGGATGCTCAGCTCAGAGTGGAGATGCGTGGTGAGATACGCCGGATTGTAAAGGAATATGGGCTGACTGCTGTTTATGTAACGCATGATCAAGAGGAGGCGCTCTCTGTGGCTGATAAGATAGCGGTGATTCATAAAGGAAAGGTGGATCAAGTAGGGACCCCGGAGGAGATCTACCGTGAGCCGCAGACGAAGCATGTGGCATCATTTATGGGTGAGGTGAATTTCCTCAAAGGTAAGGTGGACTGGATCGTGAGAGATAACGATGAGGGATACGTGGTGCGCGCGATTTCTGATGCAGGAGAGATTTTGCAAGGCAAGGTGACTCTTCCAGGCTGGAAGCCACAGGTGGGAGACTCCGTGGTGGCTGCGATGCGACCAGAGGTGGTGAGATTTGATGATAGTGGGGATGTGATTAATCAGATTCAAGGTAAGGTTTTGCAGCGTGTTTACCAGGGTGCGACGATCCAATATCTGATGAAGAGTGTGGAGGGAGTTTACTTGCAAGTTGCGGTGATGAATCCCGGTAAACTGAGAGAGCCAGGTGACGCGGTGACCATTATTGCTAAACAACAAGACGTAGTGATTCTAAAGCCATGATCAAGAAGTTTGCAAGAAATGAGGTCTATGTGCTGTTAGCTCTGTTTTTCGTGGCAGTAGCTCCGTTGCTCCTCCAGAAAGGTGAGCCATTTGATGCGGATGAGGCGGACACGCGGCTCATCATTATGACGCCACATAATGAGACGATTCGGCGGGAGTTCGGTGAAGCATTCGCAGCTCACTGGAAAGAAAAAACGGGCGAGACAGTTTACATGGACTGGCGCACACCGGGTGGAACGAGTGAGATACGTTTGATTTTAGACGGAGATTTCAGCAGAGCAGATGAGCGCGGTGATGAGGGGATCGGTATAGATGTCTTGTTCGGAGGTGGTGATTATTTATTTAAGAAAATGGCATCCAAGGGCAGGCTCCAGAAGCTAGATGTATTCGAGAGTCGCAAGGAGTGGTTTGATGAAGAGAAGGGGATAAAGCAAAATTTCACTGGAGAAGATTGTTACGGAAAAGACCATCTCTGGGTGGGTGTGTGTTTATCAAGATTTGGTATCTGTTATAACGTAGATGGTCTGGCGAGGCTTGGACTAGAAGCTCCCAAGTCCTGGGATGATCTGGGCGATCCTAAATATTTCGGACACGTAGCACTGGCAGATCCTACGAAGAGTGGGAGTGTGGCGAAGGCATTTGAAATGCTAATTCAGCAGAAAATACATGATGAGCTACAGACGATTGAGCGTGAGCCTGGTGAGAGCCATGCGCACATGATTGATCGAGCTAAGAGCCAGGGCTGGACGAAAGGGTTCCAGTTGATTCAGAAAATATCTGCCAATGCGCGCTACTTCACTGACAGCGCAAGCAAGATCCCGCATGATGTGGCTCAAGGTGATGCAGTGGCTGGGATGTGTGTGGATTTTTACGGTAGGACTTATAATGAGAAATTAAAAAAATCCGATGGTAGTAGTCGTCTGCAATGGGTCACTCCTAGTGGAGGAACGAGCACGAGTGTGGATCCAGTGGCTGTTCTCAGGGGAGCTAAGAATGATAAGTTAGCGCAGGCGTTTGTAGAATTTCTGCTCTCTGATCATGGGCAGCTGATTTGGAATAATAAGCCTGGATCACCGAATGGACCTAAGCATCATGCTCTGCGGAGATTGCCTGTGAGACCAGATCTCTACACAGAAGATAGGTTGGCGTATTTTACAGATCCGGAGATCTTGCCATATAAAGGGAAGCCTGATTTCATCTACAAGCCTGAGCTGACTGGGACACTCTTTAATGCGATGCGCCATGCCATCAAGGTAATGTGTATTGATACCCATGATGAGCTTACCGATGCATGGCAGACGCTGATAGAACATTCAGATGAGGACGGTGTGATGCCTCCGTTAGCGTTAGAAAATTTCAATGAAGTGCGCTTGTTTTCGTATAAGAAAACCTACGAGCTGAAAAGACTTCTAAACAAAAAGAGCACTAAGAAAGAATCTCTTCGAGTACTCGACAAACTCAACAGG
The DNA here is from genome assembly GCA_937128235.1 of uncultured Verrucomicrobiales bacterium. Taxonomy (GTDB): domain Bacteria; phylum Verrucomicrobiota; class Verrucomicrobiia; order Verrucomicrobiales; family Akkermansiaceae; genus Rubritalea. The sequence continues at coordinate 8,372 of CAKZMG010000120.1, read as the reverse complement.
CTCGCTGCGATCTTTCGTCGCTCGTATGCTGACTCACAGAAGTTAGCCAGACAGAATAGATAAAATTTAGTAATAGGATGAATAATAGACGCGCGACAATTATTACTGTGATAGTAACACTATTTTTTGGTGTTTTCTTTCTCTATCCAGTCATCGATATTTTAAAAGTAGCCTTCACTGGTGACGAGGGTTTCACCTGGGACTATGTGTTCACGGTGTTTGCTAACCCGAACTATCTTCAAGGTTTATGGAATGCTTTTTTGTTAGGCACGACTAGCACGATAGTGACGTTCTTAATAGCTCTCCCACTAGCACTCGCTGCCTACCGCTGGGTATTTCCAGGGAAAAAATGGTTATCTATTTTGATCCTAGCACCGCTCGTGCTTCCACCATTCGTGGGAGCTGTGGGGGTGAAGCATATTCTTGGAGTTCAGGGAGCGCTGAATGCCTTGCTAATTGATTTCGGGATGATGGATGCAGCTGCTCCCACTGACTGGCTGGGTAAAAGTAAATTCTGGGGAGTGGTCATGATGAACGCTCTGCACTTGTATCCGATCTTGTTTATGAATGTCCTCGCGGCACTTAATAAGTTGGACCCAGCGATGGAGCAAGCAGCGCAGAATCTCGGGGCATCGCCATGGAAAAGATTTAGGAAAATCACCATGCCCCTCTGTATGCCAGGTATCTTTGCTGGTGGAGCGATCGTCTTTATCTGGTCATTCACGGAGCTCGGTGTTCCGCTCGTATTTGACTACACCCGAGTTGCACCTGTGCAGATCTATGATGGAATCAAGGATCTCTCGGGGAATCCTACACCGTATGCATTAGTGGCAGTGATGTTAGTGATTTCTTTGGTAGTCTTTGCGGTGAGTAAATTATTGCTCGGGAAAAACAACCTAGGAACTTCGCCCAGACCAAAGGCTAGATATTCACAGAAAACTCTCACGGGACCGCAAGGATGGCTCGTTTCTGGACTCTTCATGCTTGTGTTTGTAATCGCCGCTGTTCCTCATTTCGGGGTAATGTTCCTCTCCGTTTCTGGAGACTGGTATGGCACCATTTTCCCAGAAAGCATGACCATGGCACACTACAGCGAAGGTCTAGGTCATCCGGTAGTAGTAGGCAGTATCAAGAATAGTCTGGTCTATTCACTCGGTGCCACATTCCTCAATGTGATCTTAGGATTAGCCATCGCATGGGTGATTGTTAGAAGTACGATCTGGGGCAGAAATGTAGTGGATGCTCTGATGATGTTACCTCTTGCAGTTCCTGGTCTCGTTCTGGCATTCGGTTACCGAGCGCTAAGTGAGGGATCATTTAGCTGGCTAGTGGGAGCGACAGGAGACCCGATGTTTCTGCTTATCCTCGCATACGCGGTGCGTAGATTACCGTTCGTGGTAAGAGCCGCGGTGGCAGGACTACAGCAGAGTGATCCAGTGCTAGAAGAAGCCGCCATGACCATGGGGGCTAGCCCAAAGCGCACTTTCATGAGAGTGGGGCTACCACTCATCGGATCTAGCTTAGCTGCGGGTGCTATCTTAGCGTTTGCATTCGCTATGTTAGAGGTATCAGACAGTCTCATCCTCGCTCAGCAGACCGAGCATTATCCTATCACTAAGGCAATTTATGCTCTACTCAGTATGCTAGGAAACGGGCACGAAGTAGCCGCCGCACTCGGTGTCTGGGCAATGGCATTCTTAGCCGTAGCTATCATAGGAGCATTCGTTCTACTTGGCAAAAAAGGTGGAGGGATGTTTAAGTTGTAGTTTTCTGTGAATTGGCAAATCAGAAACGAGTAACGTTCTAGTCATCTGATTTGTTGGTGGTTCTTTTTTGAGTTATTTGTTCCAGAAAATGCCTCACCTCCTTTCTACTTTTCAGGATATGGACTGGGCTAAGACCGTTGTAAGCCGCCAGTTTTTCCATGATTAGTGGTCGGGCATCGCGATGAAAGTCCCAGACATACTTTAAAAATTCCCAGTTAATCCGCTCGGGGCAACCTTCCGTCATATCTGGTCTGCTTTTACCCCTATACATCCATCGACGTTTGAATATGCCCCAAAAGCATTGCCACCTCGGCATGTCCATGCAAATCACTAGGTCTGCTTTCTCTAGGCGATCAGACATGGTAGAACTAAAATTTCCATCGATAATCCACTGCGGTTTCTCAATCATTTTCTCATGCTTTGCGATCCACTCTTCCTTTTCAGTCTGCACCCACCCAGCTTTCCAGAATAACTTATCCAGATGATACACTGGCAGATCAAAATGCTCTGCCAGCCTAAACGACAACGTAGATTTCCCAGCACCACAGCAGCCGATCACCATGATTCTGTTAGTTTTTTCAGTGAAAGGTCGGTGCAATAATTTACCATTCTCTTTTTGTTCAATTACGCTGAAACCAAGTCTTTCATAAAAAGAAATCACTTGTTCGTTGGTTTGAAAGGTAGAGAGTTTCACTCCTAGTTTCAGAGCATTCGCCTTGCTGAGAATATATTTCATCGCCTCACTACCTCGTCCCTCACCACGAAATTTAGGCAGCAATGAAATGTTATGCAAATACAAGTGATCGCATTTCAGCCTCCACATCAAGCAACCAATAATCTGACCGCTCTCTACCATCACCCTCCATTCGCCAACCTGCCATTCTTTATCAAAATACTCCCGCTGCCAAACATCATCCCACCCCCAAATCTGATCAATATGCTCACGAAAGCACAGCTCATGCATTTGGAAAAGCTCTTCCTTATGCTCTTCTTTTACTGGTTCAATGGTCATAGTTGTTTCTGTAAACTAGTTTTACTCCCACTTCCGCTAAGTCAACTAACGAGTTCTTTTCCATCTCGTCTCTATCCATCCACATCACTCTATCAGTCGTCCCACTGACTTCATCTCGAAGCTCTCCACCGATAATGTCCACCTCATAAATCAGACGAATCCCATGAAAATCATGTTCGCCAGAATCATCTGTGATCGAGTCTACATGAGTGATCGATCTAACAGAAACTACTAGCCCTGTTTCCTCCTCTACTTCACGAACGACAGCACCCTCTGGGTCTTCACCAAACTCAATACCACCGCCAGGCAATGTCCACTGACCTGCCCATCGAGAAAGTTCATTTGAGATTCTACATAATAATATTTTTTCATCCTGTGTGATGAGCGCGTAGGCTGAAATTCTTGTATATTGTTGTTTCATATTATTAAGGCTTCCAATTATAGCGGAGCTTCACTCGTGATCCTCTTAGAAAATGTGGATCATTCTCAGGGGTATTCACTTTATCGATGAACTGTGCTCCTATACATTTAATCGTTTTTATACTAGCAACATTATCAGGCTCTACCGTGATGAGAACGTTATCTGAATTTTTTCTTATCCACGGAGCTAAGGCTAGACAGGCTTTTGCTGCATAGCGATTTCCACGATGTTTCTCTGTTATTTCATATCCTACATGCCCAGCGGCAAAGCTCACATGAGGCGTATCACCAACACGGAAATTAATATGTCCCACATCATTCCTATTGCTATCTAGAATCCGAAAATGATAGCCTGGCACAAAGCCTTTCTCTTCATCACCTTCAGTTATTTTCGAGAAAACGACAAAAACATCATCGTATGCAGATTCCGCTGGAGCTGTTGGGAGTTCAGTCAAGAGTTGCGCTCTAAACTCATCCTGCAACCAAGCCATATCTTCTTTCACAAATTTCACATCACCTCGCTTCAGAAACGATGCCCAGGGTTCTATTCCAGCACCTCCATGAGTTTGCATACGTTCAATTTCTAAATCTTGAACCATCTTTAAAGCCTCCAGAACATCTTCTGTAGCGACTCCACAAGCATCACAGAAATACTTAAACCTTTCCTTTTGTTCTTCTGGCTTCACACCTGCCTGTAGCGATTGTCTAGCTGGCTTCAGCGGTATACAATGCCAAGCAACCTGTGCCACGTCTTCTAATTTCGTTCCTGGCTCGGCAAAATCCCAATCGATCAGACCAACAAGGCGACCTCCCTCCCATACCATGTTCCAAGGACCAATATCACCATGTCGAATGATCATGTTTGAGTTTTGTTCTCGATCATCCAAATGCCATCTCGCATCCTCTGATGTGAAAGCAGAGACTTTCTCATGATACGATTTCAGCATCTCAGCTATTTGCGCTAACCCAGAAAAACCAAGCATCACATCAGTCCATGGTCTTAGCTCAACCTCTCCATGAATATAGCTTAACCGTTCGAGTTGCTTTTCTGTATCCACGCCTAGAAATCTGGGCGCATACACAAAGCCGACTCCCTCTAGAAACTCTAACAGATTATGGATACTCTTAGACCAATGCCCCATAGGTCGCAATACAGTCTCACCTTCTCTAGTGATAAAATTCACACTACCACTAGCGCATTCGCCATCTTTTAAAGATCGGTTAATAGGTTTCATGCTCATCAAAAATCTCAGGTCAGTTCCTTTACATACACCACGTGATCCACATGGTGATCATACAGCCACTCGGCATTCTGAATCGTCCTTTTCTCAACATAACCCAACGCTCTGGGATGGCTCTGCTAGGACGATTTAATTCTGCAGCTCTGATATCTAACTTTAAAATCCCAAGCTCCTGAGAAGCAATTTTTTCTAACTCCAAACAAGCTCTCGACATCAGACCTTGCCCTTGAAATTCTTCACCCAGCCAGTAGCCGATAAACCCCATTTTCTTTTCCCAATCAAATTTATAGAAACCGCAAATACCGACCAATTCTTGCCCTTGCCGAATCATAAAATTACACACTTCACTAGACTTGTGACCAGCAATAGATCTCTCGATAAACTCCTCAGTATCAGCCAAGCTCTGCACTCCATCGAGCCAAGGAAGCCACTTACGTAAATACGCTCTGTTCTTCACCGTCAGCTCAAAGAGTTCTTGAGCATCTTTTCGTTTGATTAATGTTAGATTCATTATATTTCAGATTTCGCTTCTTGTTTAGAGATGTTTTTTACTGAGTATACTCAGATTTTTTTATCTTTAACCAATGGTGCACCACTCCTTCATAGTCGAACGTTTCTATGAACTTTAGACCGATCTTTTTCAGGATCTTATGTGAGACTATATTTCTACTATCAGCCATCGCATAGACCTCAGTTAGGTTCAGTTCATTAAAGGCATAATCTAGGGAAGCAATTGCAGATTCAGTGGCATAGCCTTGCCCCCAAAATCTTTTCAAGAGTCTATAACCAAGGTCATGGTAGTTCTTATGATTATTCGTTTTTCGAGTAACAAATTGTAAGCCAGTCCACCCGATGAACTCTTGATTTTGCTTGTCTATCATCACCCATCTTCCCACTCCGAAATCAATGTATTGCTGTCTTATAGACCTGATTATTTCCATCATGCCCGCATGATCCGCCACCGTATTATTTCCTAAAAATCGATGAACTTCTGGATCAGAGTGAAGCTCGAACATTGCATCAACGTCAGATTCTACCAGCTCTCTAATAAGGAGCCTGTCGGTTTCTATGATGGTCTTCATGTTGCTATCATTTTTCTTGTTCAATATCGAGGATGTTCCTCCACATCTGCACGGCTTTGACTCCTGCGTAGCCTGAGTCTTGACCATCATTACATTCGATGACTATCCATTCTCCAGCGAGAGTTTTAGCAAAGTCGATGACTAGGAGAGGTGCTGGGATACGTTGAGTGACTTGTTTGCCAATCTCTAAAAGTATTGGCTTGTCGGATGGATCCAGTTGGTAATCCACAGCCACCCAATAGCGCCCAATTCCAACGCACTGACCTTTCCACCAAAACGTTCTGAATTCATAACTCTTCGGCATTGCGGACTGGGCTTCTTTTGCTTTAGCTGGCTGTAACGGATGGAAGTCACGACAGACAATACGTTGCCACCAAAGAATCGGATCTTTTTTCCATTGTTCAGTGAGTTTTGAGTAATGCTCTCTATCTTGAATGATTGCCAAGTTGCCGTTATGTTTAGCGGTCTGACGTTCACCCTTGATGAATATGGGATAATCGAAGTTGGTTTCGATCTCGATAAAATCTGGAGGAGAGTCATACCAGATACTCTTCGGCGTAAATTCTTCAATCAGCGGATACCAAGTGGGTAGTAAGCTTGTCTGACCATATTGCTCTGGAGTATGAACGAGTTTGACCCCAAACTCTAACATTTGCTCGTAGCGTTCTTTGTAATCAGGAGCTGCCCCCATACGAGCAATCGCCGTGATTTCATCATCCAAGTAATGCGGGTGACGACATTCAAAATGATCTTCAAAACAAAAATCATACTGCCCAAACCCAGTTTCTTCCGTGACAAGGTAAATTGTGTTTTCAAGATGAGTTATATTTGGCGGTTTCATAGTGTTCTCGAATTACGAATCCAAACGGTCTTTTTCTATTTGGCGTTTAAGTTTGTTCACAACAGATGTTAGGTCAACTTCTGGTAGCCCTGATTCATCAGCTCTCTCACATAGTTCTCTCCAAGTATAGAGCATATAGTCAGCAGCATCATAGCGTAGAACGCTGTCTTCATCGCTATAAAGAGTATCTAGAAATGAGTATCTTTCATCAGACTCCATTCGCTTATCTAGCCAGTCATAGACGGGAACCAAATGGAGATGGAGACGGTGCCCAGGCATAACACCATACCGTCCTACTAAAACATGTTTTGGAGAGAAGGTCTTTCTAATTGCGCTAGTGGCTAATGATACAATTTCACCAAACTCTGCCAGACCTTCACTAGAAATATCAGAGAATTCGTAGGCTTCTTCAAGTGTGCCCAGCATCAAGTAACCTTCTAGCCTAGCATCACGATTATGTGTGATACGCCAGTGCTTGGTTTCTAAGATGATGCTTTCAGGTAGTGGTGTGAACATGTTTAGTCAAAGTTGTTGAGTTATTGTTGGGATGAAGTTTCATAATAGTGATAAGTTTCACATTGCTCTGATCGGGCTTCATTGTGCAAAAATCCAGCTCTTAACATTACATCCGATGACTCATCATTGCCTTTTTGGACTAATGCAAAAAGCCGTTTGTATCCTTCGTCTCTCGCTAAATTTAGGATGGCAATAACGGTATTAGTCATCACTCCTCGGTGCTTGACGCTGGATAAATAGCCAATTTCTGCACCATCTAAATCTGAGCTTTTGATGTCGATGCAGGCGGCAGGCTCTCCATTCTCAGTCATCAGCATAAAGACAAATTGCTCATTTTCATTCCAGCCATTTCTTCCCATTTCAAAGAAGTCATTCGCATTGTTCAGCCCATAAGGTTCTTCCTTTAGCATCTCTTTGAAAATCCATGAATACACTTTATACTCATTTCCAATGGCAACTAAATGCTCTAAAAGTTCATCACTTGGCTCTATTTCATCGACTCGTTTCAAGAAATAAATCTTACCACTCAGATGATTCATCACAGGAATCGATAGTTTATTTGGGAAATTGGGGCTCATGCTATGGTCTCTTGTTTATCTATTTTATTTGGCAGATACAAGCCCAAGATTATTCAGTTTTTCATGCAGTATTTCATCTGCCTAAATGAATCGGCAATCATCACATCACCATTTTCATCAGCCTACATCCTCACCAATAAACAGCAGAGTATTGGTGTGAGGTAGAATGACGTGGGTTTCTTTCATGCCGTAGTCTTGGATAAAGGGGGCTTTGGTTTTAATACCTTCGAGATCTTTTAATTTTTCCCAAGCATTGTTCACACTTTCCACGTGCATATAGATGCTCATTTCGTTGGGGGTGCCAGTGGTGGCTTGTAGGTGGAGCTCGGTGTCTGCTGTTTTTACGATGGCGTAGTGGTCGTCTGGGCATTGGAGAGTGAGTCCTTCGAACTCTAGAACTTCAATGAGAAATTTCTTGGTTTTGATAATGTCTGTGCTGGGGACGATGGCACTGAGTCGTTGTGCTTTGATCATGGTTTTACCTTACTTATATAAGTTTTGCTTTGTCTCTATTTTTCCAGCCGAAGAATACTGCGATGGCTCCCAGGGCTACCATTACCCAGCCTACGATAATGAGTATTCTGAGGGTGCTGCTTTTTTTCTCCGGTGCCAACATGGATGACCAGGGCTCAGCTGGATCTACATAGCAGTGGTGTTGTGTGCCCGGTGCGTAGTAATCCATCTCTTCGTGCTTGTCTTCTCGTTCGCTGCTGGTGGAGCTGTCATTGCCGTATCTGTTAGATCGATAGGTTTTCCCTTCATGCGTGTATTCGTAAAAGACACCTACTCCATACATGGTTTCATGCTCGGTGTCTTGGTGGGATTTGATCTTACTGTAAATGATTTTACATGTGGTTTTTTTCCAAGAGTTGAGAATGTCATCGTTGGATGCTTTGCGGTCGCTTAGCCCGTAAAT
>CAKZMG010000119.1 GCA_937128235.1 uncultured Verrucomicrobiales bacterium | reverse complement strand
GCCACGCGGGCGCGCGATAGCTTGCCAGCCTTGCGTGCGGGATGAATGCCCGCTCGAAAAAGCGCCTCGCATACATAAATATTGCCCAATCCTGCGACGTTTTTCTGGTCCAAAAGGGCAGATTTGATGGGAGTCTTGCGGCCAGAAAGGACAGACACCAAATGAGATTCGCTAAATGCGTTGCTCAGAGGCTCTGGTCCGATAGAGGCCAAAAGCGGGTGGGCGTCACCCTCTGATGTCGGCAACAAATCCATTGCGCCAAAGCGGCGGGGGTCATTAAATGTGATGCGCGCGCCGCTTTCCATATGGAGCACGACATGGTCATGTTTTTCCGCTGGCAAGGCAAACCACCAGCCTGCAAAAAACAGAGTAATGGGGAGAAGAATAGCGAACGGTTTTTTCACTATGGGAGTGAGTTTTTTGAGAATGTTAAATTTTTTCATAACGTTATTATAGTTCTATATTTTTATCGGATAGCAGCGGCGCTTTTTAGAGCTGCTGAAGCTTTGCCTAATGCGGCACGGCTATTTTCTTGTTGGAGTTGAAGCTTGAGTAGGAGTCTCCATGTATCGAGGACATCAACAAAAGACTGCTTGCCAGCACTGTAGGATTGCAGAGAAAGTTCGTAGGCTTGGGTGGCATCAGGAATAAGCCTTTCATCAAAAATCTGGATCATCTCTCTGGAGGATTTAGTCTGAAACCATGCGTCTTCAATTCGTTGACGCAACTCAGCTCTGGAGCCAGCTACATTGGCTGCCATTTCCGCAATACCTGCATTCGCCTCACGGACTTTCGCTTTGCGTGGCTTATCCCAGAGCGGGATGGTGAAGCCTAGAGTCAGCATGGCTTGGTCACGTCCGTTAGCTACACCAGAGAGTCCAGAGTCTGATACAGTGGCATACTGTGCTCCGATCATTAAGTCTGGGAAAAAATCGAGTTCCGCATTTTTTAAACGATGCTGAAACGCATTCATCCGTGCTTGCCCAGCTCGGATACTTGGATGGGAAGACTCTGCTTTCGCGATGAGATTGTTAAGGCTACTTGAACTCGGAATAGAACTACTTCTAGGGTAAGGTAGAGAAGAGTTTGTGGGACGATTGAGTAAAGAATTTAGCATTGCTTTGGCACTACTCGCTTGTTGACTTGCCATGATAAGTTGCTGATCTACTTTAGAAATTTCTGTGGAAACTCTGAGTAAATCTGCCTGATTGGCTTGGTTTGCTTTGACACGCGACTCTACCACTTCTTGGATCGTTTTCAGGACTGCCTTGCTGTCGCGGTTGATTGCTGTGGTGCGTGAAGCTAGGTAATAATTCCAGTAGGCAATCCGCACCCTCTCAGCAATGCGGAGCTTGAGGCTATCTAATTCAGCTCTGCTAGCATCCGCTTCTTTTTGAGCGGCACTCGCTCTTGCTTTGCGCTTTCCCGGGAATGGGATGGATTGCTCTAGCCCAACGATGCTACTTACTTGACCTGCAGCTGTCTCTGCTAGGCTTCCAGCACTGATGCGAGCTTTAGGGTCAGGAAGAGAAGCTGCTTGAGGAACCTTGGCTTGAAGGCGGTTAATTTTATGCCGAGCAGCGACTAATGATGGGTGGTGGCTTAGAGCCTTAGATACGAGTTGCTCCACACCTGCTCCTTTTGGAATGGTGTAATTAGTGGCTTGAATTCGTCCTTGTGCGGATGAAGTTGTAAGATCCGTTAGTGAAGATTTACTTCCAGTTCCTTGAGTTTGGCATCCTATGATAGCAATAGAGAAAAAACTGATAAGTGATGTGTAGAGCGTTCGAGAAGACATATTGATTGTGGGTATAGCACCCGGAGCATCTTTGCTCCGAGTGCAGGATTAATCTCTGCTTAGTGATTGTGACCAGAATGGTCAGTTTCTTTGCTTTCAGTTTGTCCCTTTTTAAGTTTGGCTAGATACTTTTCAGGATCTTTGTTGAACTTAGGGACGCATTTATCGCAGCACATTTTGATTTCTTGACCGTTATGGACAAAGACGTGTGGCTCACCCATCGATCCTAGTTCCTCACCGGAGACTAGGCAGACTTCTAACGGATAGGGCGTAGCTTTTGTTGTTTCGGTCGTTGCTCCTTGATCTGAATCAGTTTTCTTGTCCCCACATGATGTGAGTAAAACAGGGCTAGCAATGAGCATGAGTAATGCGGATAGTTTGATATATTTATTTTGTTTCATGATGTATTAATTAGTTTGGTTTATAATATGCCTATAAAATATGAGGCACGACTGTAGTGGTGGATTAGCACCTTATGTTGATACCCATCAGAAATGGGTGCACACTTATCCTGCGCGAGCGGCAGTATAAATAATCATCAGTAGACCCCTAGAAATGGGATTTACTGTTACCTATCAAATTAGGTATGTAGAAAAAAGAATACGCTTAGGCGTATTAGGTGGGGGAGGGTTTTCATAGGCTACAAGTTTGGAGTAGCACTTACTTTCCTCAAGATGCAAAGTAACCTCTACGGGTTGATCCTGTGAAAATGAAATTGGAAAGGTATTTATAAAAGTAAAATCTGAATAATCTGCTTCAACGAACTTCTTTTTTGTTTTGCAGTTACAACTTTTAGGACAGTCATCAGGGACTGGTTTTTCTCCATTGTATGAATCTAATACGCTCACGTCTGTCGATCCACCACAACAAGAGTATGAAATGTCGTCCTCTTGATCTTCACCGTAGCTGGCAAAGAACTCACCCCAAGAACAACAACAAACTGGATTTACCAGTGTTATCGCTAGGATAAGAGTTAGAATATATTGAGACGCTACTTTCATCAGCTAAAGAACTACCCTCATGATACACCCACCCAATAGACAGTCAAACCATATTACTAAATTAGATATGAATTACCAAGCCCACACTCGGAAGAATCCTGCTCTCTGCATTATTTGTCGTGCTTTTCTAGTGCTTATTTTTCAGTTAGTCGGTCTATTTGTCCTAAAACCTATCAATAGAATATGTATTACACTAAGCACTATTACAGTGAGATTATTTA
>CAKZMG010000118.1 GCA_937128235.1 uncultured Verrucomicrobiales bacterium | reverse complement strand
AATATGTTTCTAATAAATCTGTTTCTTTAGTACATTCAGATAACTTTCTATCTCTAGGAAAGTTTTTAATTGCTTCAATATCTTCAATTCCTTCAGGTGGATTAAGCTTTTGCAATGCTAAAAGTAAGTTTGATTTACCACTTTCATTTCTGCCAAGAATTGATTTTAATTGGTCAGTCGTGATTTCACCACTGTCATTAATAGAACGAAAGTTTTTAACTCTGAAGGATTTTAATTGCATTTGTATTTCCCTATTTTAGCTCCCATTTGTTTCATCAGAGAGGCGGGATGGGGTTCAAGAGTTTTGAGTATTCCTGTTTGTTTTTTGCAAAAAGGGCATTGTTCACCTTTCTCTTTCTCTTGGTAGGAATCCAATTGTTTTTTCACGTGCTCATACTTCGATTGAAGTGTTTCATGCTTATTCGTAAGAACAGAAAATTGATCCTGAAGTATAGTGATCTGGTCTCGGAGTAAAGTCAGGTTCTTTGATTGGATCGTCGCTGAGCCATGCTCTTCGATGAGTTTTTCTATGAGTTTTAGTGGATTGAGAGACATGAAATTTTTAGCAGAACGCAGAGGTCTCACGCGGCGCTTGTCGCCGTTGTGAGCACCGACTTGTTAGGTATTTTGATTGAAGTTGGTTTTCATGAATTCGCCAACCTTTCCATCCATGCCGTCGATGACACTAAATGGGCTATTCTCATAGTTGTTTTCGATTTGTGGATCGGCTCCTCTTTCAAGCAACCACAATATGATTCTTTCGTCTTTCGCCCAGTTTGTGACGGCTGTCCAAAGCGGTGTATTTCCATTGATATCCTTTTGATTCGGATCGCTTCCGTTTGCTAGAAGATACTCCACCACTTCAAAGTGCTTCTCTTGGATTGCAACCTGCAAAGGGGTGTATCCTCTGTCGTCACCTTGATTAGGATCAGCTCCTTCATTTAGTTTTTCTTTTACCCCTTGAAGGTCGCCCTTGAAGGATAGCTCCCAAAGTGATGAACGACCATATTCATCGATGTTTGGACGAGGTTTTCTTTTAGGCCAAATTCCCATGGAGTAGTTTCTTTCTTTTACCTAACGTAGAGGTCTGGAGCCGCTGAGTCAAATGTTGCATACCATAAACATCTCATGCCTCCAAAACCGAACCTGACCACGAGGCGTCATCCGGTCGCCAGCACCGCCTTGTTCTGCTCATTTTTTCGTCTTGGGATTAAGATTAGCCATAAACCAGCGATGCAGGCCGTGACACATATAACGTAACTCTCTTGCGTCTCCAACAGCCGTGCAACCGTCAGTCTCATTAATGTATATTACCGTCTTAGGTTTAATCTCACCTTTGAGGTATATCTCAAGCCGCCTATTGCCTGATGAAACCCAATACTTGTAAGGCTCGGCTGTCTCGAAATACCGATCCCAAAACCTCTCATCAATCTTCATTTTTTTTGATAGTCCTGTGGTCATACTACTTTCATCACCTACTAACTTAACATAATCGATCTTATTCAGTGTAATCCCTAAAGACTTCAGCGCACCAGCCATGGTAACTCCATGTGTTGGAAACGCGCTATTTGAACGGTATTTCACTTTCATTATATCTTTCTTCTCTTCGCCCTCAGCTAAAACTGAAGGACTAAGTAGAAGGCAGAGGGCTATTATAATTGTGTTTTTCATGTTATTGCAGAACGTCCTAGCATAGCTAACCCATGGGAGAGAGCGATGATGAACGAAGGTGTTGAGGTTGTAATTGTGTGAAAACTTGACTGGAAAGGCGCCCAAGGGGTTAGCTACTGCGACTTTATAGTACATCCGAACTCATTCATCAATACGAGGAAGAGGTCAGCTTTTAGACCGAACCGCCTCCCTCGAATTGTGAATAAGTTCGCCAGTAAACAACCGAATTATTCACAACTCGATCATTTTCTGACATACTTATTTTCCGCCTCTACTAGTCATCACTATACTGCGCGTTTCACCTAGATGAATACCAACAAACTGTGAGACTAGTAGAGAGTGGTTTGTTCAACAACGACTCCTCAGTAGTTGTCTATAAAGACATTCCTATAAAGCCGTCGCAAGATCAAGCCCGCATTTTAAAAATTAAACAATAAACCAAATTATTATTATGAAATATCATTACTACATAGGCATCGATAGATCGGATAAAACCATCGATATTCGCGAGCTCTCAGACGAAGGAAAAACCCTAGTTGAGCAGAAAATAAACTCCGCCCCTGAAACCCTACTTCCCTGGATACTAGACCTCATCAATCAGCTGCCAGGAGACACTAACATAGCCATCTGTATTGAGCAGCCTTGTCAGAATCTGGTGAACTTTTTCAGCCAGTTTCCTGAGGTCGATATTTACCTAGAGAACCCACATGTGATCAAGAAATTTAGAGAATCACTCAGCGCCTCTAGAGCTAAAGATGATCGCCGTGATGCAGCCGCAATTGGTCAATATATTTACGAGCGGCACGCAGGACTTGAACCCTATAAAAATACCGATCCACAGAGCACTCAACTAGCCGCCCTAGTAGAGAAAAGACGTCAGCTCGTAGGCACCTGCACGAGCCTTACCAATAAACTCACTCAGGCGCTCAAAGAATACTACCCACAAGCATTAGAGCTGGTAGGGAAGTATATATATTCGCCACTTTCCTGTGCCTTTCTGTGTAAATGGAGCTCACTTCAAGAGCTTAAAAAAGCAAAGCAATCTACCATCATAAAGTTCTACCATACACAGGGAAGTCGGAGCGCTAAGCTACTAGAAAAAAGACTAGAAGTCATCGAGAAAGCCGTCCCGATGTGCACTGATAAATACCTCATTGAAGTCTATCAACTCCAAGTCATATCACTCGTGAAATTGATCAGCCAAGTGCAGCTAGGTATCAAGAAATTTGACCAACTCATCGAAGAAAAAACGAGCCAACACGAAGACATGAAACTCTTCACCACTTTGCCAGGAGCAGGGCCTTGCTACGCAGCTCGTTTATTCGCATTTTTCGGCAGTGATCGCTCCCGCTACGAGGACGCATCATCCGTCCAGAAAGACAGCGGCATAGCACCACTCACGAAGCAAAGCGGCAACAAGCGTTACATCCAACGTCGCTATGCATGTAAGAAATTTGATCGGCAAACATTCGTAGAATGGGCAGGCCAAACAGTGTTAAAATCACTGTGGTCAAAGGCATACTATGAACAACAAAAATCGAAAGGACACCGACATCAATCCATCCTAAGAAGCCTAGCCTACAAGTGGCAAAGGATCCTCTTCCGCTGCTGGAAAAACCACGAACTCTACGATGAAAAAGCCTATTTAGCAGCCCTAGAAAAATCCTCCAGCCCACTAGTAAGCTTTATTGAAACCATAAGAACCACCCACCCAAGATATTGTGAAAAACTTTCGTAAATTTTACTTGCCGGATGGCCTCAGTAGTTTGTTCTGCATTTTTATTGGTTTGATTTTGCTGAGTTAGATTGTAGGATTATTAGCTTAATATCTTTGCTTGCACATGTATTCTCAATTAATTCTAACTTGTCTAAACTGTCGCTAGGAAGAACGATTAAAGCTACAACTGCTTTTTTTTGGGTTGTTTGAGCATAGTGACTGGCTTGCCCTATTGATTCGTGCCACTTCGCTAATCTGTCAACCTCAATGGCAAAACGCTCGGTAAGAACATCTACTCTACCGTGTTCAGTTGTAACCTCTGTGCGTCCTTTCAAGGCTTTTGCTAAAGCTTTGCTCCAGTCTGATTCATGTGCATCAATGTCTACTGAAACTCGTATCACAGGGAGCAGGAAATCTGTGATAGTCTCGATGCTCGTCTCAACCTCAGCTTGCTGTGTTATGGGATGGCTATTATCTTTGGGTTTAAGAAATCGCTTTAGTCCTAACAAGCAACCTCCAACGACTAGTGCAATGACAACAGCCTTCAATGCTATTTTAGCGGTTGGGTGAATTGTGATTTCAGTGGACATCTCAATATTAGTTCGAGAACATTAGTAAAAATACAACCCCGATTACAATGGCTATAACAATAATCACTGTATTGTTAGATTTCTTAACCTCAATTTTCGTTCTTCCACTAGCTGTTTCGTATTCGGCGTTAATAGTATAATCGCTATTAGTGGTTCTCTCTGTTTCTTCGATTTGTCGGACGGTGTTCGCCATATCTAGAGAGCTTGCTTGGTATCTGAGTTCAGCTCGCTTGCTATCATCGTCGATCTCTAACCTCTTTTCAATGGCTTTAGATAATAGTTTTTCTTGTTGTTCCTTAGGTAGTTTTGTTAATGCTTCATCTAATAAACTACCTGGCTGGGTTAAAGAAAAGCCAGTCCTTTTGGCTGGTAAATTGTCTTGTTGGTCTCTCATGATCTTAGTAGTAGCAGAATAGGAATAAAAAGTAGAATACAAAGAACGGCTAAACAGCCCTCTTTGTCCGGCTCTCCAATTAATACATTGATTGTTCCTTGTGGTAATTCGATAGCATGTCGGATAACTTTCTTTCCTTGCACATTACGAAGTAATGCATCAATACGTTGGAATTCTCTTTCAAGGTGTTGGAGACGAACTACAGCCTCCTCTTCTTCAGCGGCAGCTAGCAATCGTTGAGCTGCTT
Source organism: uncultured Verrucomicrobiales bacterium (assembly GCA_937128235.1). Classification (GTDB taxonomy): domain Bacteria; phylum Verrucomicrobiota; class Verrucomicrobiia; order Verrucomicrobiales; family Akkermansiaceae; genus Rubritalea. The sequence goes on along the minus strand of CAKZMG010000118.1, from coordinate 597 downwards.
GTGAATCACCATCAGCAAGCCATTGAATCCTATTAATTGCCGCATCAGGAAGCTCAAATTCACTACTAGATTTTAGTAGTATTGCGACTTCAGGGGCAACCTCCGTTCGCCATTCGTGCGGTTCGCATTGAACATTTTTGGTAAGTTTTCTTCTGTGTGCGCTTCTAACCTTCTTAATTAGATCAAACTTAGTGTCAGAGTCCAATACAGTGGGGACTAGATTGAGTAGCCTTTCGGCTACTTTGCCACTCATCTTCACTTTTTTTGATTTCCAGTTGGGATAAGTTTTTTTTGCGTATGATAGCGCAGAGCTTCCGTGTTCCTTGCCATATCGTATTAATACTGATTGGAGTTTATGTGGTGCTAAACTTAGAAAAATTTGCTCAATGTCTCTATCAATTCCTCCTGTGTCTGCGGAGAGTTGATCACGCTCTGAAACGTTTCTATAGCCCCAATAGCTTCCTGAGTAGCGGTTTCGGCGGTATCCGTTGTAGTAGCGTGACATGGTTATTTTTAGCAGAACAGTATTAGATCACTCTTCCCGATGCGATATTACATCTTGGCTTTTCAGCTGGTATCAAAAGAGTGGTTTTCTTT
>CAKZMG010000117.1 GCA_937128235.1 uncultured Verrucomicrobiales bacterium | reverse complement strand
TTATGCGCTTTGCCGAAGGTGTCTCTTGAATTTATATTCTTATAAATGTGCGGAGCCGTAAACGCGGCTTGATCCGTCTCATTGTGTCCCTGACGGCGGTAGCAATACATGTCGATCACCACGTCTTTACCAAATTTCTGCCTATACTCTAGCGCGAACATTGCCGCCCATACCAAGTCCTCCGTTGACTCGCCATTCACGTGCAAGATAGGTGCCTCGATCATTTTAGCCACATCCGTAGCATACGCGGATGAACGCGCATCCTCAGGCATAGTAGTAAATCCGATCTGGTTGTTGATCACCAAGTGAATCGTCCCGCCAGTCTGGTATCCAGGAAGCTGGGAGAGGTTCAGCACCTCAGCCACTGAGCCCTGCCCAGCAAATGCCGCATCACCATGAATAAGAATAGGTAAAACCTGCTTGCGGTTCGTCTTCTGTCCATCATCACCAATGATTCTCTGCCTCGCGCGAGCCTTGCCTTCAGTCACCGCATTCACCGCCTCTAGGTGAGATGGGTTCGCGGCTAAGCTTAGTCTCACCTCGCCATCTGGGAGCTTGCGCACCTTCTCGTATCCGAGGTGGTACTTCACATCACCATCACCTGCCACGATGTCTGGCACGTAGTCTGGAGTGAATTCATACAAAATAGTAGTCAGTGTTTTCTGGAGAAAATTCCGCAGCACATTCAGTCTTCCACGGTGAGCCATTCCTAGCTCTATCTCCTTCACATCGCTCGATGGACACTTCTCTAAAATGGTATTCAGCAGCACCATCGTGCCCTCGCCACCTTCCAGTGAGAAGCGTTTTTCACCGAGAAATTTCTTACCCAAGAAGGACTCAAACAGCTCAGCCTCTAGTACGAATTTTAGGTTCTTCGCCTTCGTCTCCTTAGACTGCGCGTAGTTATCAAATCTGTTTTCAATCTTAGCTCGGATCCAGTTACGCACCTCCGTATTGTGAATGTGCATGAACTCGAAACCAGTCTTGTTAGAGTAGCAGAGTTCAAGCGCATCGATCATTTCCTTAAGCGTCATTTTCTTCCCACCCTGGAAAAACTGTGTAGAAGCCTCACGCGTGAGATCTGCTTCTGTTAGACCAAATTGATCCAAAGCCAGACGAGGATTCCTCTCCGCCTCAGTCTCTAATGGGTTAATGTAAGCCTGCGTGTGACCTAGCGTTCTGTAGTTATAAACCAAGCTCACGCACTTACCACGGAAGCTAAGATTGTGCTCAGAATCAGAAGCATCTCCACTACTCACTGCAGGGATCGCGGCAGCTTGCGTGACCTCTGTGCTCGCACCAGCTTCTTCTCTTTCCTTCTTCGTCTGCGCATTCCCCAGCTCGAACCCATCGAAAAACGCTGCCCAAGTCTCATCTACTGAGCGAGGGTCATCGCTCCATTGTTCATACTTCTCATCGAGAAGATCAGCATTCAGGCGGGCAGAAACAGTTGATTTCATGGGTGTGATTATAAATTGATTAAATTTTTTGTAGAATCATCTCAGATTCCTCAGATTCTTTTTACGCTTTCCGCATTTATTGCTTGGTTCGTAAGTCAGATGTATTTACTTAGGAGGCAGACGAGAAAGAGTCAATGACACAAGCACTTAAATCGTAATATTTTCACCCTTTTTATTCTCTAAATCAGCAAATCTTAGGCAATTCATGATAGATATCCAAAATCTCACCAAAACTTACGGCAGATTCACAGCCGTCAGAGACCTCTCATTTAAAGTAGGCACTGGGCAAGTAGTAGGATTTCTAGGACCCAATGGTGCAGGGAAAACCACCACTCTCAGGATGCTCACCGGCTTCCTCCCACCCAGCTCCGGCACCGCCACCATCGCGGGGTATGATATTTTCAAGGACTCCGTAAAAGCCCGCCAGCAGATAGGCTACATGCCAGAAAACGTCCCACTCTATGACGACATGCGGGTGCGCGAGTACCTAAAATTTCGTGCTAATCTCAAAGGACTCAGCGGCAGAGCAGCTCGTAATAACATCACCGAGATCACCGAGACCTGCGGGCTCACCCACATGCGCAAGCGTATGATCAAGACCCTCTCAAAAGGCTACCGCCAGCGCGTGGGACTAGCAGATGCACTGCTCAACGACCCTCAGCTACTCGTCCTGGATGAACCTACTAACGGGCTCGACCCTAACCAGATCCGCGGCATCCGAAAGCTGATTAAGAAGCTGGGAGAAAAGCACACTATCCTCGTATCCAGCCACATCCTCAGCGAGGTAGAAATGATAGCGGATCACATCGTCATCATCGATGGCGGGCAGATCCGAGCCTCAGACTCCCCGCAGAATCTCATCAATGGGATGCGCGCAGCGGGCAGAATTTCACTAGAGATTCAAGGCGATGAAGAGGCCATCACAGGCGCGCTAGAGCGGCTAGATCACGTCAAAAAAGTAACGCTCGATGCACAAGAAAAAACCTGGAATCACTATACCATCCTCTGTGATTCCGGCACAGACACCCGCGAGCGCATCAGCCAAATGGCATCCCAATACGGCTGGCACATCCGCACCCTCCACCGCAGAAAAGGCAC
>CAKZMG010000116.1 GCA_937128235.1 uncultured Verrucomicrobiales bacterium | reverse complement strand
AGTGACCGAGCAAGCGCAGACGGCACACCGCTCATCATCCACAACATCGGATCAGGCACCAAGGAGCAACACTCACTTTTCAGTTACAAGCTCACTGGTCACTTCAGGATGAAGCAATAGCACTAAAGGGAGAAAAGTTAGATTGATAAAATCTTATAACCAAAAAATGGCTAGGTCGTATTACGACCTAGCCATTAAATTTATGATTGATCTCAGAGATCAATGTTCGAACTACTTACGACGACGTAAGATGAGAGCAAGTCCACCAAGTCCGATAAGAGCCGTTGAACTAGGCTCAGGAACCTGAGAAATTCTCACATTATCGACCATCATATCAGTGCGTGATGCTTTTCCACCATCATTCGCAAATCCGATGATTACTTGACCACGAGTTTTCTTAAGAATCTCTTCTGTGATTTCGAAGTCGAATGACTGAGCAGTAGCGCTGCTGTCAACTGAGCTTTCTTTGAAAAGCTTAGAAGCAAAAACACTGCTCTGATCGAAATCAGCAGCAGCAAAAACACTTGCTACAGCTTCTCCTTCAGCAATTGTGTATGATGAGAAAGAAATTGTGTATTTACCTGTCTCTTTAAATGCCACTGCCTGTCCGATAAGGTTGTTGAAATCAACTTCTGCTCCACCAATTCTAGCTGCATGATTTGGTCTTTTAACACGAGGAATAGTTACTTGATTCATCGTCACATCACCAGACCACTTCCATGACTCAAGTGTTTTGATGCCATGGTTTGTAGATTGGTTGATACCTGCAAGCTCGATTTTGTATTCCTTACCAACTTCTAAGGTGTTGCTTTCAAATCCAGCATTGTTTATCGTTTGAGCACTCAGTGTGGAGGTAATCGCCATTGAGGCTAATGTTATTAATTTTGTTGTATTGTTCATAATTATTTGGGGTTTGCCTTTTCGACAAGTTGGCAGACCCTTGTAGATCTTTATTATTCACGCAATCAAAATCAAAAAACACACAAAAAAACGACAACGAACACAATGTAATTAATTGAATACAAATGCTTTACAAAATAATAAATGTTAAATATTTACTACTATTAAAAGTAAAAAAAACTAAAATAAACTGCAATTTCTTTACTAAAAACAGTCACACTCTTCCTTTCTCTAAATGCATATACAACGAGTCTTCCTCACCTTCAATCTCACCTAATCAATGGATTAGTCGGAATCCGTTTACGGTCATTCCTTTCTAGTTCTTCTTTTTTCTTCCTCACCTCTCGTTTTTTCGGCTTCATCTCGGCTTCGCGTTTGCTTACCAGTATTAGCAAACGCTCCACACGATCTATGTCTTTATTTATCGATGTAGCTTCATTTGTGTCTGAAAAGCGTTCTTTTATCGCTAGATACTCACGTCTCACTTTCCCTAGATCAGCCGAGTTCCTATATTTTAACTCCAGAAAAAGTGCCTTTTGCTTTTTAAAGTATGCCAGGCTCTCATTCTTCACTTTTGCGTCTTTCTTCAGTTCCGTTATTCTCGTAGAGATACGCTTCTTCCACACATCCCCTAGCAACTTCACGTAGGGAGTCATCGATAAATCACGCAGAGCAAAGTACTCTGCTAGAGGGGGCAGCTTATTAGAAGCACCAAATGCCGCCTGCGTTTTCTCCTGAGCTAATTCCTTTAAACCTTCCACTCTATTCAATCTCAGCCTGAGCCATTGTTCCAGACCTGGTGATCCCGTTTCAGGAATCGAGTGACCCAAATCCCGCCATAATTCTAGCGTCACTGCAGCACCCATCTTGCGGTGCATCAGTAGGGAGTGATAAGCATAGGTATAGTTCCCATCATTCCTTCCTATTCCAATAAAGATCTCCTTCCTCGCCTTATCCTTACCTCGCGGATACATCGCCCTTGGGTTAAACTGCCTCATCTTACCCGCTCCCAAAATGATCCCACCGGCAAGGCTAGGTTCAGTCTGTAGCATGGCATCCGTGAGCCATCCCCCTTTAGAGAATCCTGCGGCATAGCACTGCCTTACATTTCCGCCATACTTTGCTAACACTATTTTCTTCACCTCGTGAAATACCTTCATCTCTCTTGCCATCGCCGCGTCACTGAGATCTGTCCGCCCTTGGTTCACATACCCCATACCTACTACTATCCAGTCCTTAGGTCCTGTATGGAACCTGATCAGAGTCGTATCAGGCTGCCCGCCAAGCCCTGAATAATAGAACACCACTGGGTAACGTTTCTGAGGATCATGTCCCTGTGGAAGAGAGATCGCCACCTTACTATCCAGCGCTGGGACAGTCAGAAAAATTTCCTCACACTTAACATGAGAAGACCACATCAAACAAAATACCATGGTCAGAAAACTCAGAAAAATCGATTGTTGCATTCCAAGATACTCCCACAACCTCATCGATAATCGAGTCCTAAATTTCTTATTCTAGTAACTTGTAAAGATATGAAAACTGACTTATAGATTAACTATATCATCATAAACTCAGTTTCAGCTTCTTTGTAAAAAAGAGCAACCCATGTATGCCAAAATCACTGTTCACTCTCATTATCTACCTTAGTAGCTATTTTATTGGTCCTACTGCCTATGCTCAAGACACTAACTCAGCACCCCAGAAACCTACCTTGAAGCCTAAGGTAAAACTAGAGGAAACTACAGTCTCAGCACCTCACGCACCAAAACCAGACACTCCTGAATCCCCTAAAACGATGCAGCGATCAAAGCAGGCATCCATCATTATTAATGGAAAAGAAATAAACTACGTCTGCACTGCATCGACTCATAAATTAGCCAAAAAACACGTTGGGCTAAACTGCAGGATTTTCTCTGTCAGTTACGTGGTAAAAAATCCAAGCTCACCACAACCAAACTCACGCCCCGTCACTTTCGCCTTTAATGGTGGACCTGGCTCCAGCACTGCTTGGCTACATCTCGGTGCTCTAGGACCTAAAATAATACCCACCTCAGAGAACGGTATTACTCGGCTGATTGGGGAAACACCACTCATCGATAACCCACACTCCATCCTTGATGCCACGGACCTCGTCTTTATCGATGCACCGACCACGGGATTTTCTCGTATAGAAAAGGGTGGGCACAAACACAAAATTCACAGCTACTATGGCGATGTCCACATTATGGCAGATTTCATCCAGCAGTGGTGCAAGGAAAACAACCGAGAGAGCTCACCGAAATATCTCATCGGTGAGAGCTACGGCACCATTCGCGCCATCGGAGTGTCTGATGTCCTCCAGAATAACTACCAACACAAAATCGACGGAATCATCTTCCTCTCTGGTCTCATCAACTGCGGCACTATTGATCCCAAAAATGCTGAAGACCTCATGTACTCATCATTCCTCCCCACCTACGCAGCCATTGCCAGCTACCACCAGCGCAGCCATACAGGCATAGGAATCAACTACAATAATGCACTCAATTTTTCCAACAATCAGTATCTCCACGCACTCAAAAAAGGATCCAAAATATCTCCGGTTGAGAAGCAAAGCATCGCTACCCATATCTCCAAGCTCATCGGTATAGACAAGCACATTATTCTCCATCACAACCTCCGCATTCATCCCTACGTTTACCGAGCCTATCTACTCAGAGATGAGAATCGTATGATAGGTAGATTCGATGCCAGAATCAGTGCCAAAGCACCACCGAACATTAGAAAATATACCAGCTTTGATCCCGCAGTAGAAATAGTCATGCCCTCACTCCGGCGCGGCATGATCGCCTTTCTCCAGGACATCCAGTGGACTAGCAATGAAAAATACCGCATCACTACCAGCAGAACCAAACCCTGGGACTTCAGCCTTAATCAGAGCGAAACTTACCAAAAAGATACCCCTGGCAAACACATTAAGAAACCAAACCAACTCGATCTCTCAGCGACTCTTGAGAAACTCATCCATGATCACAGCCACGTGAGAATCCTAGTCCAGAGTGGACTCCATGATCTAGCCACACCACAAGCAGGCATTGGCAACTCGCTAAAAAAACTAGACCTCACCGATGCCCAACGCACCAGGATATCCACTAAATGGTACAAAGCCGGACACATGTTCTACTTCAACCAGCCAGACCTCATCAAATCACGCCAAGACATGCTAGAATTTATTCGCTGAATTTAACTAGATAAATGAACAAACATCCACACTGAGGACGTTATTATGAGAATGAATGGTAAACTTTTTTCTTCTTGGCTCCTGGTCCCGCTACTTGTTGTAGGCTGTAGTGCTGGGCATCATGAGAAGAAGGCGGATGCTCAGGTTTACCAGATCCTCAAGAAAGCGGAGAAACATGTCTTTGGTAAGTCTAAGGGATTTTCTATCGATACTAAATATTCTGGTAAAAAACCGAGCGAGATCAAGGCGGCTCAACTTCTCGCTGAGAGTCAGAGTGGTGGGGTGCTGACGCTAAACATCGACCAAGCTCTGAGCTACGCGGCGATTAATAGCCGCGAATACCAGAGCGAGAAAGAATCTCTCTACCTCGCCGCACTTTCACTCACAGGTGCTCGAAACAACTTCGGTCCTAACTTCTCCAGCACGGCAAGCGCCAGAGTGAGAGACCAGCCCAATGGCGATACTAGGGGCACCGCTAACCTCAATCAGAGAGTATCGCAAAACTTTTTGTCAGGCGGAAACTACAGCCTCTCGCTCGCCAACGACCTGCTCCGCTACTTCTCTGGAGACCCGCGAAAGTCCGCTGGATCAGTCATTTCACTAAACATCCTCCAACCCCTACTCCGTGGAGCTGGCAGAAAGGTAGCTGCTGAACAGTTCACCCAGGCGAACCGTAATGTCATCTACGCGATCCGCGACTACCATCATTTCCAGAACACCTTTTCTAAAGACATCGTCATCCAGTATCTCAGGCTGATGCAGCAGAAGGAGTCTGTGAGTAATCAGTATAAAAACTATATCTCGCGGCAAAAGAACACCGAGTATCTCCGGGCTAGGTCAGTGGACCGCGCCAGCCCTCAGGAAGTGAGTGATTCTGAGCAAGGCGAGCTCCAAGCCAAGAACAGCTGGATCAATGCCAAGTCACGCTATCAGACATCGCTCGATAACTTCAAGCTCACCCTCGGAGCTCCGACTAGTGTGAAGCTAAATTTAAATGACAGTGAACTAGAGAAACTCGTCAAAGCTGGGCTGCAACCTCTGAGTGTGAGTCAGCGACAAGCCTTCTCTCTGGCACTCAAAAATCGCCTACCTCTGATCAATGACATTGACCGCTTTGATGACAGCAAACGGCAAGTAGTCATCGCAGCAAATCAGCTCAAAGCTCAGGTAAACTTACTCGCCTCAGCCACGCTCAATAACACGGGAGACAGCTTCGAGAAATTTGATCTGGATAACCTTTCCTCCCAAGTGGGAGTGGAACTAAACCTCCCGATCAACCGCATCAATGAGCGCAACAACTACCGCAGATCACTCATCCGTTTCCAGTCCAGCATCCGCTCGCTGAGCCGCACTTATGACAGCCTAAACAACCTCATCATCCGCCGCATCCGTGAGGTGCAGCAGTTCAAACAAAACTACGACATTCAGCGCAATGCGGTAAAGCTCGCTGAGAAACGCGTAGAGGGAAACCGCCTCAGATTCCAAGCTGGCACAGTCATTTTCAGACGACTCAGCGAGTCACAAGACGCTCTCATCTCTGCTCAAAATGCCGTCACCGCAGCACTCATAGATTACCAAAACGCCAGACTCCAGCTCTACACAGACATCGGGATCTTAGATCCTAACGCCTCTAATTACTGGCTCGATAGAAACCCCACACGTTAAATTATTTCCAATCATGACACCATCTAACAGCAACAAAAAAAAGATCTGGATAGGGCTGATTATCGCAGTCATCGGGTGCTTCTTGGCTTATAAATTCCTGATCGCATCAGACTCCCAATCTGATGAAAATTTCGCCTACTTCACCGTAGAAAAAAGTGATCTCAATATCTCTGTCACAGAAGGCGGCGTGCTGAAAGCGGTAGAAGAAGAGGTCATCAAGAACCGCCTCAATGGACAATCACTCATCATCTCCATCGTTCCAGAAGGATCCGTAGTGAAGAAAGGCGAACTCCTCGCAGAGCTAGATCCGGCTGAGGCGATAGAACAGCTACAGAAAATCCAGCTCGATGTGGAGACGAGCAAATCATCACTCATCACCGCGCAAAATGATCTACTCATCGAGACCAGCACCGTGGAGAGCGATCAGCGAGAGGCGCGTAAGTCCATCGAGTTTGCTCAGATGGATCTAGAGAAATTTGAGCAGTTAGATAAGTTACAACAAATCAGAGATGCAGAAACCAAGATCACCAGCGATGAAGAATCACTGCGACTCTCCGAAGAGAAATTTGGCTGGAGTGAGAAACTTGCCAAGAAGGGATTCGAGACCAAAAGCCAAGTCGATAGAGACAGACTAGAGCTAAGTAACCGTGTCAAAGCACTAGAGTCAGCTAAGAGCAAATTAATCATGCTCAAGAAATTTGACCTCCCAAAACGCCAGGTAGAACTTACCTCTAAAGTCACCGAAGCACAGAAACGATACGAACGCCTCATCAAACAGGGCGAAAGTAAACTCAGCAGATCCAACGGCAAACTAGCCGAAGCTGAGCGAAAACTAAAGGTGAATGAAGCGCGTCTGTTAGAAACCAAAGAGCAACTTAAACACACTAAACTTTTCGCTCCAGTAGATGGCATCGCCCTCTATGCGCCTCGCCGAAGCAGGCAGCAGCCGCACATCGAAGAAGGGGCTAAGGTTCAGAAGAACCGCCGCATCATCACCATTCCTAGCCTCCAGAAAATGAAAGTGGCAGTGAAAATCCCTGAGTTTCACATCAGTAAAATCAAACGTGACCAAGAAGCCTTCATCACCATCGAGTCCATCTCAGACAAACGCTATAAAGGCATCGTCTCCAAGGTGAATCCCCTCCCTGATAGAAATAATTCTTGGTATGGTGCGGAAGAAAAATTCTACAGCGTGGAGATACTCATCACAGATCCCCTGCCCGATGTAAAGCCATCCATCTCAGCCAAAGCCGACATCATCATCACCGATCTCAAGGACATCCACTACATTCCGCTGCATGCCATCCGCACTGAAAAAGAAAAATATTTCTGCTACATCAAGGACGGCAGCGAGCATGTGAAAACCGAAATCCAAATCGGCATGATGAACAACAGCTTCGCTGAAATCACCTCCGGAGTCAAAAACGGAGATGCAGTGCTACTCAACATTCCGGAAGAGACTGAATAATCTGTTAGAATGATCCAGCTCAACGGCATAACCAAAGTCTTCCCACTTAAAGGGCAAGAGATCCATGCTCTCAAAGGCATCGATTTAGAGATCAGTGACGGTTCATTTGTCTCCATCATGGGTCCCTCAGGCTCTGGGAAATCCACACTGCTAAACATCCTAGGCTGCCTAGACAGACCCACCGAGGGAAGCTACAAGCTCGGCACAGAAAACGTGGCAGAAATGGATGACAACACCCTCTCAAACGCTCGCGGAAAAAGGCTGGGATTCATTTTCCAATCCTACAACCTCATCGCCCAGCTCAATGTCATAGAAAACATCCAGCTACCACTCATCTATCAAGAAGTCTCTCTCAAAGAGAAGCTCCCGCTTGCGATAGAACTAGCCACACTGGTAGGGCTGGAAGAAAGACTAGACCACAAACCAAACGAGCTATCGGGTGGTCAGCAGCAGCGCGTAGCCATCGCGAGATCACTTATCAATGACCCGCTGATGATCCTAGCCGATGAGCCTACAGGAAATTTAGACAGCACCACTGAAGAGGAAATCATGCAGATCCTCATTAAGCTAAACAAGCGCGGAAAAACCATCGTCATCGTCACCCATGATGAGGCAGTGGCTCAGCACACGGACCGCATCATCCGCATGAAAGACGGGATCATTTCTGAGGATCAAACAAATTCTAACAAGACGAATAAAACGAATAAAACGAACTCTAACAAGAAGGAGGTGACTCAATGAGAATCTCCAGATTCACCCACACATTAGAGCTAGGATTCAAGAGTCTGATGCTGAGAAAGCTCCGCACCGGACTCACCATTCTGGGCATTATTTTTGGCGTCTGCTCAGTCATTACCATGCTCGCAGTGGGAAATGGTGCCGCCTTTGAAGCGCAGCAGAGGATCAAGAATCTAGGTAGCAATAACATTATCATTGAGAGCCTCAAGCCGGCGGAATCTGATAAAAAAGAGCAGGAAGACACCATTTCCTATGGCATCACTCGCAGAGATGTGGACACCATCAGGCAAGCTATTCCTGAGCTCGCCGGCATTGTCCCTCAGCGCCTGATGAATGAAAAAATCATCTTTAGAGACCGCTCCAGCACAGCCCAGATTATCGGCACAGAGCCCGCGCTGGCAGAAGTTTCTAGTGTCCCCATCCTCCAAGGCAGATTCCTCTGTGAGCTGGATATTTCTCAGCAGAATACCGTCTGCATCATTAACAAAAGTCTCGCAGACGAACTCTTCGCCTACCTAGATCCACTCAAGGGAACCATCAAAATAAATAACGTTTACTACAGCGTAGTGGGAGTAACAAGCGAGGAAGGAGAAAGCGAGCAGAGCACCGAGAGCCATCGAGTTTACATCCCTATTTCCACCATGAGCGCGCGCTATGGAGACCTCATCATTAAGAACGCCTCAGGCAGCTTCACCGCAGAAAACATTGAGCTGCACCAGCTCGTGCTCCAGATGAACAGCCCAGCAGCAGTCCTCACTGCCGAGTCACAAATCATCAAGCTCCTCGACCGCACCCACAAGGAAAAAGACTACACCCTCACCGTCCCGCTTCAGCTCTTGAAACAATCAGAAGAGACGCACAAAATGTTTAATCTCGTCCTTGCCGCCATCGCCGCCATCTCACTCCTCGTTGGCGGAATAGGCATCATGAACATCATGCTCGCCACCGTGACTGAACGCACCAGAGAAATAGGTCTCCGCCGTGCACTAGGAGCCAAGAAGAGCGACATCATCACCCAGTTCATGGTCGAGGCAGTCTTGCTCTCATTGATCGGTGGTTTCATTGGTGTTTTATTAGGCATCACCATGCCACAGATCATTTCAAATTTCACCTCAATGACCGCCATCATCTCACCCGGCTCGGTGGTTTTAGCCTTCATCATCTCCGCGCTTACCGGCATCATCTTCGGAATTTACCCGGCTGCTAAATCTGCACAGCTAGATCCGATCGAGGCATTGAGAAATGAGTAGAACTTTGATTTTGCCTTGTTTTCTCTCTATTTCGGCTAATAGTGTCCACCTATCAAGCAACCCCGCTTTTTAGAAACTCAACTACAGAAACTAGAAACTATTATTATGGCTCAGATAACGTTCAAAGACACTCCTATCAACACCAACGGATCACTCCCTGCTGTTGGCAGTGCAGCTCCGGATTTCTCACTCGTAAACACTGATCTCAGCACTGTCACACTCGCTGACTTCGCTGGCAAAAAAGTCATTCTTAATATTTTCCCCAGCGTTGACACCGGAGTCTGCGCTACCCAGCTAAAAACATTTAATCAGCGCGTGGCTGGCATGGATGACGTGGTTCTTCTGTTCGTCTCGCTCGATCTCCCATTCGCATACGCCCGCTTCTGTGGTGCTGAGGGCATTGAAAACGCTGTGACAGCCTCTGACTTCAGATCACTCAGCATAGGTGATGACTATGGGGTAAAAATGACAGACGGTCCACTAGCTGGACTCTACGCACGCGCCGCGCTGGTGCTAGATGCGGAGCACAATGTCACCTACTCTGAGCTAGTCTCAGAAGTCACTCACGAACCAAACTACGATGCCGCGATGGCAGCATTATAGAGAAGTATTTTCTCAGATCAGAAGTCATGAAAACATCAGCTATTTCAAAATACCAAGCCTTCAAAGGCGTCTCACTTCCTGACCGAGAGTGGCCAGACAAAACGATCACACACTCCCCCATCTGGGCAAGCGTGGATCTGCGCGATGGCAATCAGTCACTCCCCGTGCCCATGAGCATCGAGGAAAAGCTGGAGTTTTTTGATCTACTGGTGAAGATCGGTTTTAAGCAGATCGAAGTTGGCTTCCCCTCTGCCTCTGACACAGAATATAATTTCCTCCGCAGACTCGTGGAGGAAAACCGCATTCCTGAAGACGTCACCGTGCAGGTGCTAGTGCAAGCGCGCGAGCATCTGATCCGTAGAACCTTCGCAGCGCTTCATGGAACCAAGTCTGCCATCGTGCACTTGTATAATTCTACTTCACCGCTACAGCGAAAAGTAACATTTTCTGATGCATCGAAGGAAAAGATCAAGCAAATCGCCATCGATGGCACCATCTTAATCAAAGAGCTAGCACCCACACTTCCGGGAACTGAGCTCACGCTTCAGTATTCACCTGAGTCATTCTCAGACACTGAGTCCGACTACGCGCTCGAAGTCTGCGAAGCTGTGATGGATATCTGGCAGCCTACCGCTGAGAATAAAATCATCCTCAACTTACCCGCCACCGTTGAGTGGGCTACGCCAAATGTCCACGCAGACCAGATCGAATGGTTCTGTAAAAACATGCAGGATCGAGACAAAGCGATCATTTCTCTCCACACTCACAATGACCGTGGCACCGGCACAGCCGCCACCGAGCTAGGACTCCTCGCGGGTGCTGACCGGGTCGAAGGCACACTCTTCGGCAATGGTGAGCGCACCGGAAACCTAGACATCGTCACAGTGGCTCTCAACATGAACTCACATGGGATCGACACTGGCTTAGATTTCTCTAACTTATCCGAAGTCAGGTATGTCTATGAGCGCGTGACAAAGTTGACCGTCCCTGAGCGACAACCCTATGCGGGCGAGCTAGTCTTCACCGCATTCTCAGGCTCTCACCAGGACGCCATTAAAAAAGGCATTGATCGCAGGGCTAAAGATCTAACAGAGGATGAAGATACTAAATTCGGCATCCCTTATCTAACCATCGACCCCATGGACATCGGGCGGAGTTACGAAGCCATCATCCGCATCAATTCTCAGAGTGGCAAAGGTGGAGTCGCCTACATTCTAGAGCGCGAGTATGGGCTGCATTTACCTAAAACAATGCACCCAACGGTAGGAACTAAGATCTATGGAATAGCAGATGACTTAGGTCGTGAACTAGAACCCACAGAGATCAAAGACGCGTTCTTCGAGTCATTTGTGAATACGAAATCACCGATGGAACTCATCGACTACGAGCTAGATCACTCAGCTGGCGGACGCGGTGAGGTGGCGTGCGTAGCTACCATCGAGCTAAATGGAGAAGAGCAAGAAATCAAAGGACTAGGTAATGGTCCTATCAACGCCCTCACTCATGCGCTTGAGAAAGCTGGGCTAAAATCATTCCATCTAACAGACTACCGCTCCCACGCTGTGACTGGTGGGTCTGACTCAGACTCCGCAGCCTACATCCAGCTCCAGTGCGACAACACACCAAACCTCATCTGGGGATGCGGCATAGACACCTCCATCGAAATGGCAGGTCTCTACGCACTCGTAAGCGCGTGGAATGCCCTCCACGAAATCACTAATCAG
>CAKZMG010000115.1 GCA_937128235.1 uncultured Verrucomicrobiales bacterium | reverse complement strand
TTGGGATTGCAGCAGAGCTGATTTGTGAGGGGCAAAACAAGATAGCGAGATTAGCTGCGTTAGTCGTCAGTTGCATATCCCACTATGCGCCATCCTCCTGCCTTGCTACTCTCACTATCTTGCTTTGCTATTAACCCATTCTAACTGTTCAAATGGTATTATTTAGAAGTTGCTTCGATTCTGGTGTTGCCAATGAGTGCTTGTTTTTCACCTGGCGTGCTACGTCCATTTGCTACGTATTCTTCTAATAGTTCTTTGAGTAATTTAACTCTATCAGGGTGGATTGAATAAAGATTGGTTGTTTCGCCTGGATCTTCTGCGAGATTGAAAAGTTGCATTGGTGGGGCATCTTTCGGTGACTTGCCGGGTCTAGGCTTACTCCATCCTCCAGATCCTTTACAGAGGCACAGTTTCCAGTCGCCTTTGCGGATAGCGAATGAGCCGTTGATTGAGTGGCTTACGATTGGTGTTCTGTTAGATTGTGCGGGATTAGTCAATGTAGGTAGAAACGATACGCTATCCACTCCCTCATGGGCATTCATTTTGTGGCCAGTGATCTCAGCGACCGTAGCAAAAATATCTGTCTGGCATGTGATACGATTACTCACTGTCTTAGCTTTGATTTTTCCAGGCCAGCGGACGATGAATGGGACTCTGTGTCCACCTTCATAGATGTCTGCTTTGTGTCCGCGCAGTTTACCGCTAGGGAAGTGATCGTGCTTAGCTAGATTTGAGAATTTAGCTTGCGGAGAACATCCATTATCAGTGGAGAAGATGATCAGCGTGTTATTTGTTAGATTATTTTTCTCCAGAGCCTGCATCACTTCGCCTACGACCCAGTCAGTTTCCATGAGAAAATCTCCGTATTTTCCAATGCTAGATTTACCTTTCCAGTTTTTACTTGGGACGATGGGAGTATGAGGAGAGGTGAGGGGGAGGTAGAGGAAAAATGGCTTCTTTTCCTTCGCTCGCTCATTGATGTAGTTTACAGACTGCTCAGCAAAGTGAATCAAGCACTGGTTCGCCTCGAAGTCCTCTGCTGCCGCACCTTTTCTGTGAAAAGCCTTGGTCACTGTCCCTGGTTTCGTCGCCATTTTATTCTTAATGTAAACGTAGGGTGCCATATCGAGCGATGCTTGAATGCCCCAGAAATAATCAAATCCTACAGACGTTGGTGTATCAGCTGGCTTTGAGTAATCGATGTCCCATCCTTGCTGACCTTTCTTATCCTTAGGTAGTTTGAAACCTTCTTTAAACTGCCAGCCGATCCCAAGATGCCATTTGCCAATACACGCTGTGTGGTAGCCCTGACTCTGTAAAATAGTCCCGAGGGTTGACTCATCTTTCTTGATCAGTGGCTTGTTATGTGGGCTGAAGAAGACGCTTTTTTTCAACCTTGTTCGCCAGTTATACCTCCCTGTTAGACATGAGTAGCGTGTGGGAGTACAGACAGCGGAAGAGGTGTGAGTATCTGTAAATCTCATCCCCTCCGCGGCAAGCTGGTCGATGAATGGTGTGGCAGCCTTTCCTCCATTGTGTGAGACATCACCTACTCCCATGTCGTCTGCGAGGATGAAGACAATGTTTGGTTTCTGAGTGGATTCTGCCGCTAGAGAGAGAGCCAGGCTAGAGGCTGTTAGAGCTAGTGGTAGTAGTATTTTGCTCATGATTTAGACTTTCAGAAGTTAGAGTTTAAGCTTCACTTGTGTAGTGAAAACTTGGTTCGGGTCACCTCGCTCAGCAATGCTTTTTATGAGAGCTTCCGCACTAGGCTTTGCTATGTCTTTAAACACGTTTTTTCCATTCACATTGATGGTCACAGGTTCCGCTAGGTTGACTAGCTTATCAGAGAGATAGACTCTCATATTTAGTCCTGTTGCGGGGACTTTCTTACCGTCTTTCATCTGATGAGCGGTGATGTTAATGATGTTAGTTTTTCTGTTAGAGTCAGCTGTTAGATAGAGTGGAAATTTATCTAGCTTATCATCCAGCGCGAGCCAGTATGAGCGCTGACGGTGACGGTCATGCTGCTTGATCACTGTCCACGTAATAGCAGAGGGGATTGGATTGCGTTTGTATGAGGAGATCCATTGAGGTCCTTCCTTGTAGTCGATACCGTGCCCTCGGCCCTTTTGCTCATCATGGAAATGGATGTATTGCCCGTCATGCTTAGCGGCTAGCTCTGCAAGTGTTTTGAAATAGGTGCGAGCAAGTCCTACTCGATCAAACATCGTGTCTTTTTCACCGATGCCGCAGCGGAATGCTACGTGACGCAAGTTCTCTGGTGGAGAAGTGCCGAGAGGCTCAGCAGCAGCGAGTGAGCATGATCCAGCCCAGCGGTCTGCCATCATGGAACCTAAACGGTATGCCGCATAGCCACCTTCGGATATGCCCTCTAAGTAGATTCTGTTAGGGTCTGCTTCATTAAATAAAATAGCTTGCTGGGTCATGATGTCGATGAATTGTTGATTCCATGAGTAGTACCAGCGTCCTTGTCGGTCATCTGCCATCCTAGGGATAATGTAGATACCTGGAGATTCCCATACCTTAGTGGCAAGTTGCATCTGAGCAAACCACTCGCGGGTATTCACATCCCAGCTATGTGGACCCTTCGCATTAGGGTTTCCTCCGCCTCCATGCAGACAGAAATACACGGGCCAGCCAGTGGCAGGTTTTTCTCCTTTAGTGAGTACCACGTAGGGCATGGTTTTATCACCTATCTTTAGGCTCCTTGGTTGGAATTTTTTGTCCACCACCCAGTCTTCGATGGTCATCGCTTTCTTTGGGATCAACTTGTCTAAGCCATTTTTGATCGCTCCTTTACGGTAGGCTTCCCAGACCTGTTGCTTGGATTTGGCTATGCTTTCTGGGTTATCAAATGAGAGATCTACTTTGGGGATGTCTCCGCGTTTTTCACTTTGCTTGGCGAACCATTCCTCCAGAGTGCCGGCAGAGGCCTGACCTGTGAGTGTGATAGCGAGAGCTGTGATGAGTGATGTTAATTTCATATGGTTATAGTTTAAAATTTATTGGTTCGTGTAATCAAGCAACAACTTCGGCCAGACGATACCAGGGTTTTCCTTGACGGTTTCTCCAGTTCTCCCCATGCCAAATCCATGTGCTTTTCCTGAGAAAAGATGAAGTTCGCAAGGCACGCCTGCTACAGTGTAGGCATCTTTTAGTGCTACCGAGAGCTTCGCATCCACAGGGTCAAATTCATTGTGAGCGATGAACAACGGAGGAAAGCCTTTTCTCACTCTGCGCTCTGGTGAGGCGGCGATGAGATCTTTCTCGCTTGGAGATTTCCCAAACAAGGCAGCCTTTGACCCACGGTGTGAGCTAGGGGCGATCATGCTCGCTACGGGGTAGATCAATGCGGCAAACTTAGGTCTAACATTTCCTTCCTGCTTCTCACCGGGAAATGTATCATCGAATCTCGTAGCACACATGGATGCCAGATGCCCACCGGCAGAGAATCCTATTACGCCCACTTCATCCGCTGAGTATCCATATTTTCCTGCCATAGATTTCACCATCCGGATCGACTGACGCGCATCTAACAGTGGCCCTGGGAATTTATATCCATCATGATTTCCCCGAGTGACTCGGTAGCGCACGACGAAGCAGGTGAAGCCATGGGCGGAATAGTAGGCAGCTACCGCGTCACCTTCTTTTTTATCAGCCAAGATTCTGTATCCGCCACCAGGTAAAATGATGAGGGCTTTTTTGTTAGGTTTGCCACGAGCAGGGAAAATGCTCATGAAGGGCTGACTCGTTTCTGAGATGCGCTCAGGATCTATCTGCTTATAGGGCTGGTGTTCATAGTCAGCGGGGAATCCTGGCACTTGATCATTCCATAGTTTCATAGTCGTAGCGGTGTTTTGTAGAGTTAGTATTTCTTTCGCCATGGATTCGCCAAGCATAAGCTGTCCCCGAGCGTTGTAGTGGACGGTATCAGGGAGCAGGGGAAAGGTGTCTGTGGAGAGCATACTACACAGAGGGATCGCACTCGGAAGCCCAGAGCCCATGTCTGCTGCTGCCATCTTTTCACGGATCAGCTTTCTGTGCGTGAACCGAGGTAAGCTTTTCTCAGCCGGTAAAACCTGACCGAAAACAAAAGGTAATTTCTCCAAGCCTAAATCTTGTTTCATGCGAGTGATGAGACGTTTTAAACTTACATCATAACTGCCCGCAGAGACTTCATTTTTACTATCTTGTTCGCCCTGCATCCAGAGAAATCCCTTCACCACTGGTGTGTGTCCTGCATCTGTTAGAGACTTGATGCCAGCTTTGTATTTCTTTGTCATCGTAGCATAAAGATTTCCCGTATTCGGATCACCCTGCTTGGTTCCTGGGTAGAAATTTCTACGTCCCTTAGCAGGCTTGCCACCCACCCATTTATTCCCATTCCAGCCATGATGCAGTGGTTGTCCACTTGCGTGATATTTGATTAGATAAATGGACTTGTCTGGGGTTGACTCAGTCATAAGTTTACTGAACCCCAGCTCTGGACCAAATTCTCCTTTTCTTGCCGATGTCTTGGTTTTGTTAATTTCGTAAACCTCGAATTTTCCGCCTTGAAAGAAAAATACATTTTTTAGCTCGGGCTTATCCGCTAGAGGTAAGTTTTTCAGTTTCCCTATCCCTTGCATATTAGACTGCCCCCCGAGCAGATATACATCCACCTCAGCAGCCTGAAGGAGTGAAGTGAGACTAAAGACAAGCAGTAACATTTTCTTGATCATGTTCCTATGCTAATCAATTTTTTTGACAATACACGAGGTTAATATCCCCTAAACTTATCATAGTTGAGAGAAATGCGTTTATCACTAAACTGACGATATGAGCTTTCCTTAAAAAATATGTTTTAACCTAGGTTTTAGTATTTTTGGCAATATCTAAAATTTGCTGATAGCCATGCACTAAAATTGCTTTAGACTAATGACTATGACGTTTCGACAAAGACTTTCGACTATCTTCTTATTACTTTCTGCTAGCATCTGTTCTGATGCAGTAGCTGAGTCTAAGAATAAAAAATTTTCTCCTAAGCTAGATAATACCACTATTGCTGATCAGCTACATCCTCTGTGTCAGTTAGAGAATGTTTACCCGTCAGAAATCGTAGGCTTGCCCCAAAAGCCTGAGCTCAAAATCTCGGCAATGGCATTTTCGGGTGATGATCTCTATGTCACTGTATTTACTCCTGATCGCACCAATAAAGCGCCGTTTAAAAAAGGAGAAATCTACAAAATTACAGGGTTAGTAGGGAATGCTGATCGCTCCAAAATCAAAGCCCACAAACTGATGGGGGATCTCTATGAACCGACCGCAATAGCTGTGCACCAGGGCAAAATTTATGTGGGAGAGAAAGATAAAATCTCTCGTCTGGAAGATAAAAATAAAGACGGGATCTACACCAAAAACGAAAAGGTCATTCTCATTGATGGAATCTCACAGCCAAATTTTCACACCTACACAGTAGGCTTTCAGAAAGTCGTGCAAGACGGAAAATTATTCCTAGTTGGTAATCTAACCACGTCCATCAAACTAGGAGGGGCGAGAGCACTGAATGAAACGATTAATCCTAAAACCAAACGTGGATCTACATTTTTCCTCGGACCGATCACCGGAAAAGAAATGCCTAATGATGTAGACATCTCTTACTATGCAGGCGGGTTTCGCACCCCAAATGGCATAGGAACTGGACCTAGTAATGAAATTATTGTCACGGACAATCAAGGCGTTTTTAATCCGTCTAACAAGTTCATCCGTCTCGAAAAAGGTGGTTTCTATGGTCACTACTTGATCAAGAAAACGAGCACGAATATAGCGGCATTCCAGCCTGATAAGGTGGATTCAGTCAAGGGAGGTTCTGCTCATCAGTTACCAACAACGGTGCATTTGCCACATGGTGTTCTAAATCGCTCTCCCTCCCAGCCTATTATTCTACAAGACCTAAAAGGTCCTCTATCCGTTTACAATGGTCAATGGCTGGTGGGCGACCATACTCTCGGCAGGCTCAATCGGGTCTTTCTAGAAGAGGTAGAAGGAACGTGGCAGGGTGCAGCCTTTCTTCACTCAGGTGGTCACGATGTGGAAGGCAAAAAAGGTCTAACAGCGGGACCTAACAGAATGGTCAAAGGCCCAGACGGCAAATTCTATATCGGGCATATTGGCAGTGGTGGTCTCTGGAGATTTCTCCCAGCAAAAGGTGAAGCAGATAAGCCGCTGTATGGTCTACAGAGGCTCTCATTTATAGATGCAAGTAAAGTTCCAGCCAGCTTTAACGAAATGGTGGCAGTCCGTGATATCAAGGGTGGGCTTGAGATAGAGCTCTTTAAAGCGATCACTCCGCAACAACTCGAAGCTGCAAGCTTTGACCTAAAACAATGGACCTATGTCCCAACTAATGGCTACGGGGGCAGAAATTTCGGAACGGAGAAACTCTCAGTATCAAACAGAGAACTAAGCTCAGATGGTAAGCGTATTCAACTAACTATCCCTGGGATTCGTGACAACTCAGCGCCATTTATAAAGAGCAGAGGATACACAAACAAAAACGTAGGATGGGTAGTGGAGGTAAAAGTAAACGCGCTCCCACTCTACAAGAATATAGCCTGGTACACTATGATCAAGCATCGAGGTGGTGGATCTAAAAAATCGATTATTCCTCAGATCAATGCTAAAGTAAACCCAATAGCCTATGCCAAAGCTCAGCATAAAGCAGTCTGTGCCGCTTGTCATTCGACAGATGGCACACGTCTTGCAGGACCATCCTTTAAGGGCATTCTAGGTAGAAAACAGAAGGTAATTCGTAATGGCAAAACAGAGCAAGTGGTCGTAGATCATGCCTATCTAATCAAAGCGATCAATAACCCCATGGCGGAATATCCAGAAGGCTACCCACCTGCGATGCCGAATCCTAGGCTGAATAAAGATGAGCAGAAGGCGATGGTAAAATGGTTGAAAACTCTGAAGTAATTACATGCTCACATTTATACTGGGTAAACAGTTTGTTCGCCGTGTTTTGATTTGCAATAGAGCTAATATTGGCTCTAGTGGTACTTCAAAAACAATACAAGACAAACTGCCAAAAGACTGTTAGAATAAATGCATGACAACGGTAATAGAAATTGAAAAAGCTATTAAACAACTACCACGTAACGAATATACTAAACTTAGAGGCTGGATTGAAGATTATGATCTTGAGAAAGATCTAAGTAAATCCTCTGCTGATGTAATGGCAATGCTCGATGCAGAAGACGGAGGAGAAAGCCAGCTCACAAGTGAATGAATCGAGGAGAGTAATTTTATTCTAATCTTCTATAAAATGACTGTCCACAAAAAGCCAATAAATTGGAATGCAATTCGATTCCTTCCAGACGAATCGGTTTGGATGATACCGAGTTCAATACATCAAGGATTCGAGATCATCGTATCGGGTGAAGCCGATCAGCTAGATCAACGAATTTTGGAGTTCTCAAAGCGAGTGATGAAAGAGTGCGATCGCTGGACAGGACTATCGAAAGATTTTCTCTGGGAGTTCATCGACCGGTCAAAGTTTCCACCAGACGATGAAGATTGGCACGCTGACGCTTATAGATTTGATTCATCCAATAAGTTTAGTATCGAGTTCTCACATACTGCTGACCCATATGGTCTTTGGATAGTTGAATTACACCAAGCGCATCTTTGTGAAGGAGATTCTGATTTCTACGTAATTCAGAAATTCTGCCGCCAAAATCATTAAGGACCTACGTAGCACCCCTTCATTTCAGCTTTGCTTCTCAGAGATTGATTTATCTAAAAGTGTGATTTTAGGCTGGATTTTTGGCTGGTTGGGGCTAGGTTTCTGTTCTCAAGGGCGGTAGGTTCAGCTAGGATCGAGTCGTCATTTTTTGTCCAGATCTCTCTATTACAGCGTATTCCATCCATTTCATGAAAAAATTAACCATCCTACTCAGCCTCTTTTTCGTTGTTGAGATTCATTCTCAGGAAGCTGTGAGCCAGACTGATGTAGCCAAGGAGCTGATCCGGCAGTGGATACAGACTGAGAAATTGTTGAGCGATGAGCAGGAGACATGGAAGCAGGAAAAGGCGCACATTTCTGAGCTGCTGGGGCTCTATGAGAAGGAGCTAAAATCACTCAATGAATTGCTAGCTGCTGTGCCATCCGTGGAGCTGGATGATGAGAAAAAGCAGAAGCTTGAGAAAAAAATCCAGCTGGACGATGAGAAACGCAAGCAGTTGAGAGCGTTTTTGCTCGGTCAGAAACCTAGGATTCTGGCGCTGGTGAAAAAATTCCCTGAGCCGCTGCAGGAGCAAATTTCTGAGACAGTAGAAGTTCTGAAATCACCAGAAATAGACAGCTCAGCGCGCGAGCTTCTGATGCCGATGCTGAATGTGATCGAAG
The DNA here is from genome assembly GCA_937128235.1 of uncultured Verrucomicrobiales bacterium. Taxonomy (GTDB): domain Bacteria; phylum Verrucomicrobiota; class Verrucomicrobiia; order Verrucomicrobiales; family Akkermansiaceae; genus Rubritalea. Next base: position 19,714 of record CAKZMG010000115.1, on the reverse strand, counting down.
CTGGTAATAGTTTTAACGCAGGCGTCTTCCTGACTAGCCAAAAAGTGGTGATAGGCTCTGATGAATGGCAAGCGGATGTGATGTATCTGGGTCTAGGACGGGCTTATTTCTGGGTAGGCGATAAGGCTGGCATAGGTTCTCCTACGGACGAGGGCTGGCAGTGGACGCGCGATGACGCTAAGCTGGAAGAAATCAAGAAAGCGATGTCTGTGTTTGCTAAGACCACACAGCCTCAGCTGATCAAACTCCCACTGAAGGTGAAATAAGATGACTGTAAAAACTTCCATAAAATTGCTAGTGATCTGCTGCATCGCTTCTTTGAGTTCTATTCTGAGTGCTCAGGCGAAAGTGAATCTAGACATAGATGGCATAAAAAAAGATCTCGCAGCCAGCACCAAGAAACTCACGGATCACCGTGAAGCAGTGACTGAGGAGAAGGTAGAAATTTCTAAAAAACTTACCTCTAGCCAAGCTGAAATCACCGAAAAACGCCGCAAAGCAAGGCTAGCAGTGATGGGTAATGCTGACCGCAAGCTAGTGCTGGGTAAACTGGAGGCGAAGGCATCTGCGACTGGTCGTGAGGTAGAATACCTGCGTGATCAGCTGGGAGCATTCAATGGTAAGATCACAAAAACGATGTTCAAGGGTGAGAAAATTTCTCTAGAGCATGAGCCTAAAGATGATTCTCTAACAGAACGCATGAAGGCTCTTGAGGCTGGGATAGATCGCTTAGAAATGATGATAGGTGGTGCTGTAGTAGAGGCTGAGGTGGCAGATGCTGATGGTAAGATCCAGAAGGGGAAGCTAGTCAGCTTCGGACCCGCGGCATGGTTTGCGGATGAATCTGGAAATATTTCTGGAGCAGTGGTGGTGGATAAGGCTTCGCGGAATGCGAGATTGATCGATTCCTCAGACTCAGACCCAGAAATTTCTAAACTTATCGCTGGCGAAGAAGTCAGTCTCGATGTGGATCTAACAGGCGGTAAAGCGAGAGCATTAGCTTCTATCAATAACACGCCGCTGAATCTGCTCAGTAAAGGCGGATCATGGATCTGGCCGATTATCGTGATCGCTCTGATATCGCTGGTCTGTGCTGTGTTGAAGTTCCTCCAGCTGTCCAAAATAAAGAATCCGAGGGAGGGTTGGCTTACGGATTTGTTAGAATCTGTGAGAGAGGGAGACACTGGTACCGCTCAGAATGTGTGTAGCGAACTGAATCATCCTGCGGGGAAAGTGATGAAAAATGCGCTCACTGGAATGCATAAGGGGGCGGATGTGGTAGAGGAAATTGTTTATGAGCAGATGATCGATGTCCAGTCTCGCCTTCAGAAGTGGCTGCCATTTATCGCTGTGACGGCTGCTATCGCGCCGCTCTTAGGACTGCTCGGCACCGTGTCAGGAATGATCAGCACCTTCAGCGCGCTGTCGGTAGTAGGAACAGGAGATCCTAAATTACTATCTGGCGGAATCTCAGAAGCTCTGGTAACTACATTGTTCGGTCTGATCGTCGCTATCCCAGCCCTCATTCTCCACTCACTTCTCTCGCGCAGGTCACAAGGCATCATCCAGACCACTGAGAAAATAGGTCTCACCGTGGTGAACAGTATCCGTAAAAAATAAATGATCTCATTCTCTAACATTCTAACAGAAATCAAGCTCGTCTTCCTCCAAGGCGGACCAGTTCTGTGGGTGATGGTGGTGCTGTCGGTCATCCTGTATGGATTGATCGTCTCTACGTGGATAGGGCTGCATAAAGTGAAACAAGAAATTCACGCGCTCGATGAATCCAAGGTAAGTTACCAAGATGCGAAGTCTATCGAATGCGATGTTGCTATCTTTGAGTTAGATAGATTTGCTTGGGTGAAACGTCGTTTGCCGATGATCGCGGTGCTAGTAGCTGCCGCACCGCTCGCGGGGCTGTTAGGGACGGTATTCGGAATGTTCGTTACGTTTAATGGCTTAGCTAGTCAGGCTACAGCCAGACCGATCGATAGTATTTCTATGGGGATCTCCTCAGCCATGATCACCACTCAGGCGGGGCTCTTTATGGCGATCCCAGGAGCTATCTTGTTGGCTATTTTGAAAAGTCAGACGAATAGAGTGTCTGGTTATTTAGAGCAGAAAATGTATCAGCACACGGTGAAGATGAAAGGGGTGAGTGTATGAGAAGAATGAGACATTTTTCATCGAGTAATGAGAACGAGGCGAGCATCGATATGTCGCCACTGATCGATGTAGTTTTCATCTTGCTGATCTTTTTTATCGTCACCACTGTTTTCAATAATGAAGTGGGAGTGGATGTGGCTAAGCCGCCTAAAATGGCGAGCAGTAAATCGCTCGATAGCAATGCCATCATGATAGCCGTGAAGGGGAATGGGCAGGTTTACTATGCAGGTAGAAACATCGGTGTCAGCGGTGTAGCGGGCGTAGTCTCTGTGGCACAGGCTGGAGGAGATCCTCTGCCGTTGATCATCATGGGAGACTACGGAGCTCAGCACGGTGTCATTACTAAAGTCATAGGAGCAGCTACTGAGGCGGGTGTGAAATCAGTCTCTATCAGCACGCAGAAATAATGTTTATCAAATCCATCATCACTGGCTCAGTCATCACTGCGATTCTCATCTCAGTGCTAGTAGCTACGCGGCTGCTGAAGACGGAGACGGAGGTGCAAGATCTACTCCTTTACGAGGTAGAGCAGGTCACTATGAGCCCACCTCCAGAGCCTCCGATAGAGGAAGAAGAGCAGATTGAGGAGGAAGAACTGTTAGAAACCTTACACCAAGAACTAGCACCTATCCCTGCGCTGGATTTACTGGCGGATGCTAGTATAGACTCCACGCCCTTGCCGCTCACTACGGCGAGCTTTGATCCGCAGTTATCTGTCAGTCCATTTGAGATAGACCGCGAGCCAGCAGATCTGCCAGTGGCGAAGGTGACTAGCCGGCCGAAGTCTAGACCAGTAAAAAAGAGAGCTACTTCTAAACCAAGAACGACTCCGAAGCCTCGACCCACACCTCCGCGTGAGAAACTGAAATCATCTTACTCTCCGAGTGAGCTAGATCGCAAGCCGCGTGAGCTGCGGAAGGGGAGTTTCACTTGGCCTAGTGGTGCGCGTGGGACCAGCGGGACGGTGAAGCTTCTGTTAGAAATTAGCACTTCAGGCAGAGTGAGAGTTCTGAGCGTGAGTTCCTCCACAGATCCTAAGCTAAACTCAGCGGCAAAGCGCGTGGCAAGCAACAGCCGCTACACAGCTCCTACTTACCGAGGTAAGCCCGTGAAGACTAAATTTTACAAAACCTATCACCTTAAGAAACCGAGAAGATGATGCTAAGATCACTCAAAATAATCACCGGATTTTTTCTAACAAGTCTCCTTGTCAGTAAATCTGCCGAGCCTTTACCACTGTCTAAGGACTACTGGAAGAGCGAGGCGTTTAGGAAGGCTTTCAATGGAAGTTACAGGATCAATGCTCGTATCGAACCGTATGTGGATACGAAGGAACGTGAGCTGCTAGTAGCGGTGCAGGTACTGATGGCGAAAGGAGAGAGGAAGTCTGCGCTTACAAAACTTAACTCTAGTTCGCTCGCTAAAAGCTCAGCGGCAGTGATGTTTAACATCGGGAATATTGCCTTTGAATCTGGTGATCTAGAGCTAGCGAAAACGCAGTATGCAGCTGCGATAAAGAAATTTCCCACCTTCCTCAGAGCGCAACAAAACCTAGCCTTCGTTCACGCCCGAGAGGGAGACTATGATAAGGCATTTCCTTATCTGTTAGAGGTGATTAAGCTAGGTTCGCAAGAGGGATCGGTGATGGGTCTGTTAGGTTATTGTTATCAGCAGAAAGGAAATTTCATCTCAGCACTACAGGCGTTCAAAAATGCTCAGCTGACAGAACCTGAGAATATAGAATGGAAGATAGGAGAGGCGTATTGCTATGACTCGCTGGGGGAAAATGTCAAGGCTCTGAATCTCTATGAATCGATCGTGAAACAAAAGCCAGCCGAGCAACAGTACATGCTGCTACTGATCAACCTCTATCAGCGAACGGGGCAGATCGATGAAGCGATCGTGAATTTAGAATTGCTCCGCAGGCAGGGAACCTTAGATGTTTCTAACAAAATGCTACTAGGAGCACTCCACCTCAGCGAAGGCAGCAGCGTGATAGGTGCGGAAGTGATCCGCGAGGTATTGAAGTCTGGCGAGCTTAAGGATGCAGATATAGCGATGAATGCGGTAGAGTTTGCTATTGATAAAAATGAGCTGGATCTAGCAACAGAATTTCACAGTTTGATCAAACCAGAGCTAGTCAAAAAACTTACCTCTGAGACCCGTTATCAACGCCAATCTGCACAAATTTTACTCCTGCAAAATAAAGAGACCGAAAAAGCATTAAAAACGCTCAAGGCGCTCATCGCAAAAGACCCGCTGGATGCGGATTCACTGTATCTCTTAGCGCAGTATGAGGTATCTAACAGTTTAGCAGATGAGGCGTTGCTACATTTCCAACAAGCATATTCTGGAAATGGAAAGTGGAAGAACGCAGCGTTGCTGGAGAGAGGGAAGTTGTTAGTGAGGTTGCAGCGTTTTAATGAAGCGCTTGAAGATCTGACAGCGTATCAAAAACAAGCTGATGAGTCACGGCAGAAGCAGCTGATGGATTACATCAAGGCGGTGAAAAATTTAGAGAGATCTAGCCGTTAGTTTATGATGCTGGTAAATTATTCAGAGTAGATGAAATAAATGAGATTGCCTGAAGCTCTCTTGAGGATAAATTATTTATACTTCAATGTATGCTTCACTTTCCAACGGTCATGGAGCCAGAAGATGTCTGAGCAGTGCTCGGTCATTACTTTCTCAAAGACAGGGACGAGCTTTTCTGTCGCGGCACTCTTATCTAACTCCTTGGGGATAGAGAATGGAGTTTGGAAGTCAGCGATCCATTTTCCTGGAGCAACTGTTTGTACGATGACGGGCATGATAGGGCAGTCGTATTTTTGAGAGAGGATGGCGGGTAGGGGAGTGATGGAAGTTTCCTTACCAAAGAGCGGTAGCTTGATGCCCGCTGCACCAGAATACTGATCTCCTAGGATGCCTAAGATGCCACCTGCTTTGATAAATTTATGAGCCTGGATGAGTCCACGTTTTCTACCAAATAGCTGCGTCCCATCCTTCTCTCTCCCCCGTGTGATGTGATCGTTTATGAGGGTATTATTGAGTGGTCTGAACATAGCGGCAGAAGGCTTATCTGTCTCAAACATGGGTGCGATGCGGCTGAGGACTTCCCAGTTTCCCATATGAAAAAGCAGCATGATGCAGCCCTTTTCTGGCTCTAAATTTTTGATGTTTTCTTGCCCAGTGATGGTGATGATTTTCTCTAAGCGCCTCCGAGACACAAACCCCGTATTGATAGAACTGGCTAGGTTTCCGAATGACTTACGGAAAACTTCCTTTGAGAGGGAGCCGATCTGGTCATCAGAAAAATCTGGATGAACGATTCTCAGATTTGCTTGAACGATGGCTCTGCGTTTCTTGGCAAATTGATGCGCCACAAATCCCAGCCCCGCACCGATGCGCCACATCCAGGATGTGGGCATGAGACCGAAAGGCTTCTCGAAGACGAGAAGTGCGTAGTAGGCGAGTTTATCACCGATGCTTGGTTTTGCTGTCACGTCTGGAGTGTGGGTAGTTGCGGATTGAAATTCAATGTGATTCTGAGCTTGTATGTAAATTAGCTGATGGGCTAGATTGTAGGTATGAACTCCATATTGGCATTATTGATTATTATTTTGATTTCTTTTCTTGTTGTTAGAATAGGATCTAATGCTCTTATCCTAACGGGGATGTCTGCTAAGGCTTCTAAGTTTCAGGCAATTTCGGCATTTTTTGGAGTTGGATTTACTACCTCGGAAGCAGAGATGGTGATGGGAAACGAGGTGAGGCGCAAAATCATTCGACACTTGATTATTTCTGGGAATATCGGTTTGACCTCAGCATTAGCGACGTTGGTGGTGACTTTCAGTCAGAGCAAAGAAGACTATGTTTTGAGTAAATTCATTACTATTGGGGTAGTTATCCTGACGATTTTGTCGTTGGGCTTGTTTTTTAATCTGAAATGTATCACTGGTCCGCTCGATAAATTAATGAAAAAAGCATTAGAGAAGTCCGGTGTGGTAAGAGCGCTGGATTATGATCTGCTTTTGAAATTAGAGGATGGATACTGTGTTTCTGAAATATTGATCGAGCCAGGACATCCATGGGCAGATAGGGAGCTGAAGGTGTCTAGACCATCGGATGCATCAGTTGTAATTCTGAATATTCATCATAGTGATGGTGGGTTTACGGGAGCCCCGAACAAAGATCACGTGATTCATGTGGGTGATGAAGTGATGGTCTATGGCGATAGTAAAGCTGTAAACAAGGTGGCTCATTTGCATTTAGTAGATTAGCAAACTCAGGAGGCGAATCTTGAGGAGGTTGTTCTTTTTAAGGATTCGTAATCTTGGGCAATCAGCCTTTTCCATCTACTTGCTTTATTTTACTGCATCTAGATTGACAAAAATCTTAAAGTGATTAAATTGCCGCTATGTCCTCTAAATCCTTCTATGCTAGACTATTGCTCATTTTCGTGTGTTCGCTAAGCGCTGTTGTTTCCGCTGGCGTGGTGATCAATGAAATCCACTATGACCCTGAACCAAATACTGAGCCAGTTGAGTTCATTGAGCTTTATAATGATGGAGCATCTGCGGTTGATCTGAGTGGCTGGCAGTTTACCTCTGGAGTGAGCTATACATTTCCGAATGGTACCACTATTCTGGCAAATGGCTACATTGTGATTTGTGAAAATCCGGCAGCTTTGCAAACTAAGTATGGTGTGACAGGTCTGGGTCCTTGGACCGGCAAGCTGAGTAATGAAGGTGAAGATATAGTTTTAAAAAATGCCCAGGGTGGAACTGAGGATATAGTGGATTATGGAGTTGGCTTTCCATGGCCACTAGCATCACGCGGGACAGGTGCCTCTATGGAGCTAATCCATCATTCTCTGGATAATTCTAAGGGAGGTAACTGGCGTGCATCTGGCTCGTCAGCTGGTGGTCAGGGTGCATTGGCTAATTTTATTAACCAAGAGTCTGTGGGTTGGAAATATCATAAGGGGACGTCATCACCTACAAATGACGCGAATGGCAAGGTTTGGTGGCAGGATCCAGACTACATAGAAAATGGAAATTGGCTAAATGGAACGGGGACTATTGGTTTCGGAGAGTCATTTATTAATACAGAACTCAATGACATGCACACGAACTACCCAACAGTGTTCATGAGGAAGACATTTACTGTTGCTGATGCGAGTGCGATAAGTGAGTTGATTTTGAGTTCTAGGTTTGATGATGGAGTGAAAATCTGGATCAATGGTCAACCTGTGTATAACTATAAAGCACCTGGGTCAGCGGCTACTCCCTCAGCTCACACAGCTGTGGCGACAGGAAATAGAAGCGAGGCATTGGGGAGTATTTATGAGTCTCAAAGTCTAACTAATCCTGTTGCTAGTAGTTATCTTGTCGATGGCGAAAATGTGCTTGCAGTGCAGTTATTTAATAGATGGACGTTTTGGGGCGGACGGAGTAGTGATTGTTATTATGATTGCTCGCTAGTTCCTAGTACGGGCGGCGGCACGGGCCAGTTCGTGCCATCACCTGCAGCTCAGAATAACTCATTTTCTCTCACGGCACCTCCAGCTGCTCGCGGACTGAGCCATAGTCCTGAATCTCCAACATCTGTGCAAGATGTGAATATTTCTCTGGAAGTTACAGATCCTGATGGTGTGCAGTCGGTGAGTTTATCCTATCAGGTGGTGACACCTGGAAACTATATCGCGCGCTCAGATTCTGCTTATGAGGACCCTGCGAACTGGACGCAGGTGTCCATGGCTGATAATGGCATTGGAGGTGATGTTGCTGCTGGGGATAATGTTTATACTGTTACAATTCCGGCAAGTGCCAATGCTCATCGTAATTTGATTCGCTATCGGATTACGGTAACGGATAATTCCAGCAATACGGTAAATTTACCTTACGCAGATGATACGCAGCCGAACTTTGCATATTTCGCTTATGATGGTGTCCCGAACTGGACGGGAAGGAAGTCTCCTACTGATTCTGATGTCACTTATACTGCCGCTGAGCTGACGCGTGTCCCAGTTTATCAGCTCATCGCGAAAGGCAATGACGTAGATAATAGCCAATATAGTAGCTCACACAATGAGCAGTACAAGGAAGCAACGGTCGTTTATGATGGGAAAGTCTATGACCATATGAAATTTAGGAACAAGGGATCTGGCTCAACCTATAGAACTGGTCACAATAAGTGGAAGCTGAATTTTAACCGTGGACACCGTTTTCAAGCGAGGGACTTTTACGGAAAGAAATATGGGGCGGAGTGGGATAAATTTAGTATCCAGACGAGTGAGTCTCCTTGGTGGAGAAATGATCAATACCCTATGAGCGGGATGCTCTTCCAGGAGAAACTCATGACGAAGATGAATCAGCTGGTGGATGTGGATGCGCCAGATATGCATCATTTCCATTTCAGGGTGATAGATGATGCGGCAGAGACTGGCTCTACTCAGTATGAAGGAGATTTTTGGGGTATCTATACGGCTCAGCAACATCCTGACAAGAGCTTCTTTGATCAGAATGATCTACCAGCGAGTAACCTGTATAAGCTTAACAATTCTACCGCGTCTTCTGCATCTAAGTGGTATCAGAACGGGGAGCAAGTAGATGATGCTTCTGACTTGCAGTCATTTATAAATGGCTACAAAAATGGCAACACGGTTAGCTGGTGGGAGATGAATCTGGAACGTCCAGTTTACTATTCTTGGCGTGCACTTAATTTAGCGTTGAATAATTCGGATCTACGCAGGGAGCAAAATGTTATTTATTGGCATAACTCTGTCACAGATCGCTGGCATACGTGTATTTGGGATGTTGACTTGTTGTTTGAAGATGCACCTCACCATAATAGAGATACTGATTTCTGGGAAGATATTCATAAAGTGTTTGAGCACTCGCAGTTTCTTATCGAGGGGCAGAATAGGACGAGGGAAATACAGGACTTGCTCTTGTGGAATGGTCAATACGAGAGGGGGGTAGATGAAATAGTGACACAGCTTACAAGTAATGTGGCAGCTAATAGTGCGAATACACTAGTGGATGCAAATCACGCCATGTGGAATCACCATAATAGAAAAACGCAAAAGGGAAATTGGTACCGAATAGAAGATAATACGTATTGGTCAGATTTTGCTGATATGGTTGGTTATATGAAGGATTTTCCTAAACCAGGAGAGTTCGGAGGGGATCAGCTAGAGGCTGAAATGCAAGCGGATGCAGACACAGCTATTCCAGATAAGCCCACTATTACCTACTCGGGGGGAGGGGCTTACCCTACCAATGCGCTGAGTTTTCAGACTTCGGCATTTTCAGACTCTACAGGAAGTGTTAGTAAGATAGAATGGCGCGTGGGAGAAATTTATGATCCTAGTGTCAGTAACTATGTTGCAGGAGCGAAGTGGAAGTATGAAATATCTTCTGTTTGGGAAAGTGGTGAAAATTCATGGGATGGTTCCGTAGCCTCTGTGGATGTTCCAGTAGATTTTATAAAGGTAGGCAGGACTTACAGAGCGCGAGTAAGGCATATGGACGACACGGGAAGGTGGAGTAGGTGGTCTGAGCCTCATGAGTTTCAGACAAGTGCAGCAGATATCACAGATTACCAGAATAGCTTGGTCATCTCTGAGCTACACTATAATCCCACTGATCCTACTACTTCTGCTGAGTTGGCAGCATCGTTAGACGGGGCGGATTTTGAGTTTATCGAGATAAGAAATGTAGGTTCAACGACATTAGATCTCACAGGTGTGCGTATCGCAAATGCAGTTTCGTTTGATTTCACAGGTTCTGCTGTGACTAGCCTAGCTCCTAGACAATCTGTTTTGGTAGTGAAAGATATTGCCGCCTTCACCGCTCGGTACGGTGCTGGGCATTCGATAGCGGGTGAGTTTTCTGGTAAGCTATCTAATGGTGGCGAATACGTTAGGCTTGCCTATGGGGATGGAAATACTGCGGGGAATCTGATCAGAGATTTCACGTATGATGATGCTTCACCGTGGCCGACTGAGCCTGATGGTAATGGACCTAGCTTGGTGCTAATCGATCCTTGGGCAGTTCCAGATCATAACGTTGCCTCTAACTGGCGTGCTAGTCATGTATCAGGTGGGCAGCCTACAGCAGTGGATAGCTGGAATTTTGATGATTGGCTAAGGGAACATGGGATAAACCCTGGAGCGCTGAATCAAGATCCAGATCATGATGGGGTGTCAAACCTTTTGGAGTATTTTCATGGAGGAGATCCTAATGATGCGAGGAGTGCGCCGGGCACGCCAGTGAGCATAGATAATTTACCAGTAGCTGGTGTGAATGGGGATTACTTGGTGATTAGATTTAATATGAATCTTAATGCGGATGATGTGAGCTATGTGGTGCAGCAGTCATCTGGATTACTCGCTTGGGGAGTGACGAATCCACCAGTGATGATTGATTCTACGGAAATCAGCGATGCTCTGTCAGAGCTTAGTTACCGAAGTGACCGCACAGTGATTGCAGCACCCGGAAACAAAAATTTCCTAAGGGTGAAAGTATCACTAGCCCCTTAGGAATTAGAGAAATCGTTTAATGTGGGGGAATGAATCCACTCCTCCGCCAAGATTTCTAAGAAAAACGTCATGCGCAAGTCATGCACAACTGACGGAGAACTGGTATTACTTCTTTCTTCTGAGAAGTAATGCTAGCCCACCAAGACCAAGCAGTGCAGTAGAGCTGGGTTCCGGGATAGCTGTTCCTGTGATGACGATGTTGTCGATGCGGAGGTCATCATTTTCTTTAAGGTCATCGAAGCGAAGAACTACAACTGACTGGTCATTGATGGCTGTTGCAGTGCTCATATCAATACTAATTTCAGTATATGCGGCAGGGTTTCCTGTTGCGGTGTTGTTAGAAAATGAAGTTGAAGTTCCTCCAGCAAAATCTTTGATAGTGCCGCCATTGTAGGCTACGTCCGCTAGGGTGTTTGTATCATACTTCAGATCATAGCTCACAATGCCTCCAAGTGCATTTCCTTGTAGATCCATGCGGATGTTAATGTCCTTGAATCCTGTAGTGAAGAATGAGACGAAGAACTCTGCATCATTATCACCAGATTTACCCACATCATCCCATGCCATGGCTTTTCCATCTGTTGCTGTGATTCCATTACCAGCGTATGCTACTCCACCTTTTCCGTTGCCATCAGTGTCTGCGCGTTGTTGGTATAGTGTTCCATTTCCCTGACTAGCTGTGTGAACGATCTGTAACGTTTTATCTGCTTCACTAAAGCCATCGTTAAAATCCCAGTATGAGATGACTACGGCATTTGCCGAAGATGCGAGTGCTAGAGAAAAACTAGCGAGGGTGAGAGCGAGTGTGGGTTGTTTCAGTGTGTTCATTTGTAGATTGTTGGTTTGTGTTAAACTAAATGATACTGTGGTGAATATTTAGTATGTTGCTTTAGAGTAGAAGAAAAGATCAATTTTATCGAGCGATAGAAAGAAATCCTCACAGATACATAGTTGGAGATGTCTTAAAGGTTACAAAAAAAACGTTCTAATTATTTTTAAAGAACGCTTTTTAAGCATTTTAGATTACTTGTAGCTTCGGATGGAGAGTTTGATAGCTTCGTATTCTAGAGCCTCTTTATGAAGTGTAGGTGCATTGCCTGTGCCGTTGTATTCCCATGCAGCCACATAGGTGAACTCCTCATCATTACGCTGAGCTTCTCCCGGCTGAGTAGTCCCATCCTGAACTTCTGGTGAGTCCACAGTGAATTGATGCTCGCCACGGAAGTGACCACCACAGGATTCCTCGCGATTGAGTGCATCGTGGCACATTAGCTCGCCAAATTCTAAGAAGTCGGCAACTCGTGATGCCTTCTCAAGCTCAGTATTCATCCCGTCAGCAGTGCCAGGGATGCGGACGTTCTGCCAGAAATCCGCGCGGATCTCAGGGATACGCTTGAGTGCGTGCTCTAGCCCTGCCTTGGTGCGCTCCATGCCGCAGTCATCCCACATGATCTGTCCCAGTTCACGGTGGAAGCTATCCACTGACTTAGTGCCCTTGACGTTCATGAGCGTGTTGATCTGCTCGCGGACTGCATTTTCAGCTTCCTTAAATTCTGCCTGATCTGTGCTCACAGAGCCTGGCGTTTGAGTTGCTAGATAGTTAGCGATGGTAGATGGAAGCACAAAGTATCCGTCAGCGAGTCCTTGCATCAGAGCAGATGCTCCGAGTCGGTTCGCTCCGTGATCAGAGAAATTCGCTTCCCCTAAGACGTGGAGTCCAGGGAGGTTAGACATCAGATTGTAGTCCACCCAGAGACCTCCCATAGTGTAGTGCACGGCTGGGAAAATCTGCATCGGTGAGGTGTATGGATCATCACCAGAGATCTTCTCATACATGGTGAAGAGGTTTCCGTAGCGGGCGCGGATGGTGTCTTCGCCTAGTCTGGCGATAGCATCTTTGAAATCTAGATAAACGCCCAGCCCAGTAGGTGCCACACCACGTCCATCATCACACGCTTCCTTAGCTGCACGAGACGCGATGTCACGCGGGCAGAGGTTACCAAATGACGGGTATTTGCGCTCCAGATAATAATCTCTATCATCCTCCGCAATATCGATCGCCTTCTTGCGACCTTCACGGATAGCCAGCGCGTCTTCCTTAGATTTAGGAACCCAGATTCTGCCGTCATTTCTGAGCGACTCAGACATCAGCGTGAGCTTAGACTGGTAGTCACCACTGACAGGAATACAAGTAGGGTGGATCTGGGTGTAGCATGGGTTAGCGAAGTAGGCACCTTTCTTGTGCGCCTTGTAGGCAGCCATCACATTACATCCCATCGCATTTGTAGAGAGGAAGAAAACATTTCCATATCCACCAGATGCGATACAGACAGCATCCGCAGCATGAGTGGAAATTTCGCCGGTCCGCATATCTCGCACCACAATGCCCTTTGCATGTCCATCTACAGTCACCAGATCCATCATCTCTGTGCGAGTGTGCATTTCCACGCCACCTTTAGAAATTTCTTTTTCCAGAGCCTGATAGCAGCCAATGAGTAGCTGCTGACCAGTCTGACCACGTGCATAAAATGTCCGTGAAACCTGAGCGCCACCGAATGAACGGTTATCTAACAGCCCACCATACTCGCGTGCAAATGGCACACCTTGAGCTGTAGCTTGGTCGATGATATTAGCGGATACTTCTGCGAGTCTGTGAACATTTGCTTCTCGTGAGCGGAAGTCGCCACCCTTTACCGTATCGTAGAACAGACGGTGAACTGAGTCGCCATCGTTCTGATAGTTTTTAGCGGCATTGATACCACCCTGAGCCGCGATGGAGTGGGCTCTGCGTGGTGAGTCCTGGTAGCAGAAGCACTTTACCTTATAACCTAGCTCAGAAAGAGTAGCTGCCGCAGCACCACCAGCAAGCCCAGAGCCTACCATGATAACGGTGAACTTACGCTTGTTCGCAGGGTTGATGAGCTTAGAGTCCATCTTATGCTTCGTCCATTTCTGCTCGATTGGACCTTCAGGAACGTTTGAATTGAGTGACATTTTAAAAGTAGTTAGAGTTTGAAATGATTATTTGAGAAGACCTGTTAGAACTGCGACAGGAATGGAAATGAAGCCAACCCAGATGAGGGCAGTGTAGCCTTTTGCGAAGCACTCGATGAGTTTCGCGTTTCCTCGGGTCCTGAGTCCGAGGGTCTGGAAAATGGAAGCTACTCCGTGGCTCAGGTGCGAGCAGAGAAGTGTGATGGCGATGATGTAGAAGAGACTCACTGGGATACTCTTGAATCCTTCGATCACCATTCCGTATGCGTTTCCAGAGTCTCCTAGTTCTGCTAACTTAGCATTAGTGCTGCGCGTAGTATAGTGAAGAATATGGAAAACTACGAATGCAAGAATGGTTAATCCAGACCAGATCATGATGCGTGATGAGCCTGAGGCAACGCTGGTTTCCTTGTTCTCATAGTTCTTACCTTTAGCCGCCTTGTTAGCGCGCACTAGGCAGATGGTAGCCACTACGTGCAGCACCAAGCAGGTGAGGAGGACGATGCGGGCGATCCAGACACCAGCTCCGTGGAGCATCGTATGCAGGAATTTTGCGTAGTCATTAAAGGCTTCCGCACCCATGTACATGAGCAGATTACCAGTGAGGTGACCGAGTAGAAATGCCACGAGGACGGCTCCTGTGACAGCGACGATGATTTTTTTTCCGATAGAGGAATGCCAAAATTGGCAAAGAGAACAGTTAGATTTGCTCATGTGATTGATTTGATAGTGTTGTGTGTAAGAGGGTGTAGCGGATCTAATGAAAAAATTCAAGCTATGTCTGAGAAAAATTATTGCTCCCAGATCATGTGCTCCATCTCCAGCTTCCTCGCTTTTTTAGCGGCGTCTTTTGCACGGGTTCCACCGCTGCTTGCTAGCTTTCTAGCAATGGCGATCGCCCCATTAGGGTTTTTCATTTCAAGTAGCTTTGCAATGGCAGCGTTTCCACATTCATAATACCAAGTCCATTCGGTAATCGGGGTTTTCTTGGGGTCGATGTTGACGACTGAGTAGTAGATTTCTAATGCCGCATCATCTTCTCCCATGTGCTCTAGCGCGAGCGCTTGTTGGTATTTGACTTCATTCAGTGACTGCGGATCTCCCTGATGCTGGCGGATGAGCGTGTTAAAGACATCTTGCGCTAGCTGGAAATTTTCTGGCTGACTATCTCCTTGAGCATGATAGGCGGATGCGAGAAGGATGCCAATGTCCATCGGTTTTTTGCCTTCCGGCTGAACATCGAATTCTGGCTTGAGAGTCTTGACCGCTAGCTGCGGTTGGTTCTTGTCAATGTAGAGCTGAGCGAGCTGGAGAAGCGCGGCATTACCGAGGTTGTTTTTCTCAGTCACTATTTTTGAGAAGAGTAAAATGGCTTCGTCTTCAGCCTGCGGAGTGCCTTCTAGCTTAGCAGACATAGCCGCGTAGTATTCCGCATAACTTTTTAGTGGATGCTCAGGGTAAGTTTTTATGAGGTTGAGCAGAATGCGGCGGGCTTCATTGTGCTGACCATTATGATAGTGGGCTTGACCCAGTAGTAGGGTGAACTCCGCCTTGCGTGGGTGCTCTGGGAAGGTTTCTATAAACTGGCGCGCGGCATCTGCTGCGCCTGGGTAGTCAGCATGTGCGACGGCATTTCTGTAAACCAGATAGGAGTATTCAGCGTTCTGGTCTTCCTTGAGATTGGCTTGGTTGATCTCAGGTAGGATGCCTTGGCATAAATCTAGATCAATAGGGGAGACACGCAGACAATGACTGGCAAGCGCGAGCTTAGCCTCGATCAAGCGCGGATGATCTGGATGCTTGAGGGTGAAGTCTAACAAAATGCTACGGGCTTTAATGTCATTCTGGTTCGCAAGCCATAGCGCATATTCTAAAGTAAGATTATTCTGAATAGCAGGGTCAGCTATATTCTGCTGTAGCGTCTGGAAGCCCACGATATCTGCCGCCGCGAGATAGCTGCTGGCGGCATTGACAATGGATGCTGTTCTGAGTTCATCGCTAGCTGTATCTACTACGGTTTGAAATGCAGCTGCTGCATCAGCGTAATTTTTCTCATCGAGATTGAGTTTGCCGAGTAGGAAGCCAGCTTGCTGCTTCGCAATGGGTGCGATGGGAATGTTCAGCCGCTGGATGAGCTTTAGCGTGACCTTTGCAGGTTCTATTCTGTTGAGAGAAAGTTGAGTGGTGGCGGTATCGGTAAGTGATGTTCCCGCGAGAATGTGAGTGGGGTAGCGGAGTCTGAGACGGTTGAACTCAAAGATGGCTTTTGTTTTGCTCGTAGCATCTGCTTGTCCTGCTAGATGACGCGCGTAGTAGTAGAGAGCGAAGGCACTGAGGTCTGAGCGCTCATCATCGGTTTTACTCGGGCTGAGATTGCTAGTGAGATCTTGCTGGTCTTTTTCAGCCCAGCCAATGAGCTTTTTAATCGTAGGGTCAGTGATCGAGGTGTCGCTAGGTATCCATTTTCCCAGCCGAGCAAACATTGATCCCAGTAGGGAGCTGTTGGTATTTTTATCAAGATAACTAGTGAGAGTATCGATGGCTTCTTGCTTCTGATCACTGAGGTGAAGAGCGTCTGCTAGGTAAAGCATGGTGTAGCTGAGAGTCATAGGGTCTAGCTTCTCGGGTTCTTGTGTGAGCTCATCGAGTGACTTGATCGCCTTAGCGTAGTCTTTCCGTAAAATATTGATTTGAGACTGAATGACCTGTTTTACTTTTGAGATAGAGTCAGGAGTATCTGCATCCTTAATCTGCTCTAACATTTTGGAAGCATTCTCATGGTCATTTTTAGCAAGGTAGAGATTCGCTAATGAGAGATAGGTTTGTGGAGCAACCGTCTTGTTAGATTGGATCGATCGATTGAGAATGGCTAATGCTTTATCGATGTCATTAAGCGCGGCAGCTAGGCTAGCTATTTTGATCTGAGCCAGCTGGTAGTTCTTAGATTTAGGTTCCGCTTTTTCCAGTGATTCGATGGCATCATTGTATCTCCCGGCAGCAGCGAGTGCCTGACCCTTCCAGAAGTAGGAGTCTGGATGCTCGGAAATGAGGGGATCATTCAGAGTAGTGAGTGCATCATTGGGTTTATTGGCTCGGATCTGGGATTCTGTGAGTAGAAAAAGTAGCGCTAGTTTATCTTTTTCTGCTAAATTTTCAGACTCTAGCAATGTGGTGAATTTCTTGCTGGCAATGGCAGGGAGGTGATCTGTCAGCGCGCTGATGCCGTCCTTGTAGAGCGGATTATCACTGAGTTTGATCTGAGCAGGCTCCTGTGCGCTGAGTGATCCACTCCACGTGAGTGTCAGTGCGGTGATAACAGAAATATGACGCTTACAGAGCATACCGATACGCTAAGAAAGGAAATGAGAAATGTAAAATCATTTCAGCGTGTCAGAGGATCTAGAAGTAGTGATCTTAGATTAGACGAATGGATTATTCTCTAATTCTAATCCAACACTTGTGGCTGGACCATGCCCAGTGAGAAGGATGGTTTCTGGGGGAAGAGTGAGGAGGTTTTCGCGGATATTAGAGAGAGCTAGTTGGTAATAGTTTTGCGGTACTGATCCGATGGAGCCGGCGAATATGGCATCGCCAAGAATACAGATGGGTAGATCTAGACCGTGGATGAGGTAGGCTGTGGCAGTGGGGAGGTGACCGGCTACGTCTAGCGTGCGGATAGTGAGTTCTCCAAATGTCAGAGTTTGGTCAGGCTTGTGCATTTGGCTAGTCTGGACATGAGGGAGTAGATGATGCTCGCATTCTACATGGTCATGATGCATGTGGGTGAGGAGTAGGTGTTTTTCTTTTTCAGGAAACTGGGTGAGGTAATGGATGCAATCTTGGGCATTTGTACCTGTGTCAAAGATGAGCAGATGAGTCTCAGTTTCTAGGGTAAATGCATTGACTCCAATGTGTCCGTAGGGTGAGGTGAAGATTTTTATGGATGATGGAAGTTTTACTTGCGGTTGGTAGTCTGGGAGCTTGAGGAGCCGTTCGGTATTTAGATTTAGATGCGGTGACAGAGCGCGTATGATCTCAGCATCAAATTCACCGTTGAGGCAATTTCTTAACCGATCGGTATCAAGTTCGAATGAGCTGGTATCAAAATTAAGTCCCCGAATAGCCTTGCCAAGCACGTCATAGAAATCATCTTCTAATTGCATACTGTTAAGCAGTTTAAATCACTGGTGGAGCTTGGAGTTGATCATCATCTGATTCATTATTCTCTTCTTCGATGCGATTGTATTTATAAATAAGTGAAAAAGGTATGAATACAATCGCAGTTCCTAGCATTAAAATAGTGAAGAAACGGAAGTAACTTGCTCCCTCCATTTTCGTCATGTCAGATGATCCACCAATAAATGGAGTGGTGGTGACTAGCTCAAACTCTTCCGCAGAAGGGGGAGTGATACCAAGTTCTTCTCTCCGTTTATCGAGCCAGGTTTTCTTGGCATTAGGATCTTCTCTTTCATTGATCTTGAACATGATGCCAGTGTCCCATGCGGTGTGTGATTTTTTATCTCTTCCATCACTCCGTAGTCTTGCAGTTTTACTGTTAAGGATTTCATACTTGATTGGATTTCCGAAGCTGTCTGAGATGTCTTTTAGTATATAATTACCATCTTTTTCTGAGGGGAGTGACTCAGAGTTCAGGATAAATAATTTAATTTTTTCAGCAGAGTCATTGAACGTTTCAACTCCGGGGTATTGGAGGCTCTTAAATTTCCCTTCCTCATAAACAGCGGTGATTTCTGTAGAGGTATTTTCTGTCTCGTTCGAATCTTTTAAAAGAGTTGTGTCGCTGAGCCCAGCAATGGGATTTTCTATTTGAATGTAACTATTAATTTGGGACGCGATCTGATTACCAAAAGCCACAGCGAGCAGCCAGATAGACATCATAATAGATTTTAATGACTTAGGTGCCTGAGTGTATGCGAGTTCTAGACTCACTATGGACACCATCACTTCTGATGAGGTTAGAAGTAAGTATGCTAATACTTGCCAGCCGATGCTAGGAGATTCGCCAGCATCAATCCAGCTTTGAATCAGAGTGATGAGTGCAAAAGAGCTGACCATGATAAATAGACCAATACCAATCTTACGAAGTGGTGTGAGTGAAAACATGCGGTTTATGGCAGGATAAATCACAAACGTAAATAACGGGATCAATATAAGGATCATGATCGGGTTGAATGCTTGCAATTGACTAGGAAGAATTTCCATACCTAAGAGATTGGTGTCCATGTCTTGTGCTTGGAAAACCCATGATGTGCCGTTCTGATCAAAAAGAGCCCAGAATACAGATACAAATAAGAATAAACAACAAAGCTTTAGAATCCGTCCAATGACTCCAGGCTGTTTTAGTTCGGTCAGTAAGTTTTTCCCTTGAGCTGGAATGTGCACATACTTTTTTCGTCCCAGCCAGAAGAGTAAGGTGGCAATAGCCATCAAAATACCAGGGATGCCGAAAGCAAGGTGAGGTCCATAGTATTTGAGTAAAAGTGGAGTAGCTAGTGTAGACAAGAATGCTCCAAGATTGATCGAGAAATAGAACCAATTAAAGATCTGGGTGAGTAAGTGCTGGTTGTTTTTACCAAACTGGTCGCCTACGTGTGCAGAGACGCAGGGCTTAATGCCACCTGAACCTAGGCTGATCAGAGCAAGTCCAGCTATTAACCAGCTGGTAGCACTACCCGTAATGCCCATCAAGGCTAAGACACCATGACCAAGGCAGTAAACGACACTGAGCCACATGATGATTCGGTATTTTCCGAAGAAGAAATCTGCTAGTATCGCTCCCAGAATAGGCAGGAGGTAGACATAGAAGTTGAAGTTGTGCACCCATACTGAGGCTTCTGTCTTGCTGATAGCTTCTGCTGGGTTATCTCCCATTAAATGAAGATAGTTAGCGATGAACACAGCGAGAATAGTCTTCATCCCATAAAATGAAAACCGCTCGGCGGCTTCATTTCCTATGATGTAGGGAATGCCTTTTGGCATTTTGGCGGT
>CAKZMG010000114.1 GCA_937128235.1 uncultured Verrucomicrobiales bacterium | reverse complement strand
GACGGGCTTGTCTATCTTACCCAGTTCTAAAATGTAGTTGAAGATGAGCTCACCTTCACGGCCGGCATCACAAGCATTCACGATTGCGGACACGTCCTTGCGGCGAGCCAGACGGAGCACTTGCTTAAGGCGAGTCTCAGATTGCTCGATCGGTTGCAGTTCAAATTTCTTAGGAACCGCAGGTAGCACATCAAATTTCCACGGAAGGTTTTTCCCGTTCGGTCCAGTAGGCATTTTCAGCTCTACGAGGTGACCCACTGCCGAGGTGATCACATGCGTATCGTTCTCGAAGTAGTAGTCGCGCCCCTTTCCCTTCTTCTCAAATTTCCCCACATTGGGTGCCTTTGCTAAGGATTTAGAGAGATCCGTAGCGACGGAAGGTTTTTCTGCGATGATAAGCGTCTTTGACATGTGTAAGCTTCAATTAAGACGGAAATACCAATTTGGAAAGGGAAATTTTCGCTCAGGCTGATTTAAAATCAATTTAAGTGCTTATTATAGGGGGGGTATTGACTGAAACGTGCTATTTGTGACGGAGGTCGTGCCATCGAATCTGTTTTCCAGAATCCTTAATTTGGCTTTGAATCTCATTTGAAAGTAGCTCGAAATTACTTTTCACATTCAACGCAGATTCTCTATGTCCGATATAGACTAGATCCTTATCTTTTAATTTGAAGTTTTCATGTATACCGCTTTTCACCCAACGGACATTGAATTTAAAGATTTCAAATTTCTCAGGAGTTTCACGGATCACATAAAGGTAAACTCCAAATGTAGCGATGCCCTTTGCTCTTCCGATCATGTTGTTTAGCGTGACGAGGGGTGAATCGATATACTGATTTGCCAGCTCGACAGTGAGCGGCTCATTTACCTCACCTTCTACTCTGATGGAGAAATTTTCATCCGCCACGGTAGCCACTGGCTCAAAAAATTCTATTTTCTCAATCGTCACATCATGAGAAGTATCGGCAGGCCCATCATCACGCGTCATCAGATAGATTCCATAAATGAATGCAGCCCACACCAAAAACCCGACCACACAGACAGTATCTGCACGTAGCCGTTTCCCTTTTTTTCCGACGTCCTCATAGATTCCCCAATCCAAATGATGCCATTTCCTTTTCTTCTTTTTCCTCTCATCACCTGAGAGAAACGGAGCCATTTTCACCGTCCCAAACGTCACTACATTGAGAAATGCAGCCCCCGTGAAATACGAGGTTCCATAAATAAAAATCTCAACAACAGGCTGTAACAAACCACCAACTATCTCCCCGACAGGCATAAAGAATTCAATTAAGAATCACCTTCAATCACTTTTCTCAGCTGCTCGATCCATACTTGGTAACCAGCTTTCGTGAGGTGGATGCCATCAGAGGAAAGGGCGGGTTGCATGTGTGTTTTTCCTTTTTCTAAGAACACAGAATGCAGGTCGAGGTAGTTTGTTTTGGTCTTTTCGGTGACTGCTTTTACTTTGGCGTTCAGCTCATTGACGGTGGCGTTGTATTTATCAAATCCTCGCTTCTGACCAAGTGGCAAAACGGAGCAAATATAGATTTCTGTTTTGGGATTATGGGTCTGTATTTCTTTGATGATTTTGGTGTAGCCCTTGATGAGTTCATCTTGTGAAGCACTGACGTATGACTTATCCCATTTGTAGTCTTTGGAGTAATTGATGGTATCGTTGATGCCGATAAGAATGAAAACACGCTTTGGTTTTAGCTGATGACAGGAAGCGTCTAGCCTGTCTAACAGCCCGCGATATTTCCAGCCACCCACACAGTCACCAGAGATGCCGCGCGTGTGTAGATTCCATTTTTTAGGGGTAAGTTTTATAGGGAAAACCTCTGTGATGGAGTCGCCAATGATTAGATTTTCTACGGTCTTCGTGTTTGCGTTCTGAGCCTTTATCTGCTCCATCCGCTTAGCGTAGTGTCCATCACACTTGGACGGTTGCGGAAGCGTGATACGCTTCTTCGCAGGTTGTGCAGGTTCCTTCTCTGCGAGTTCTTGTGCATGAGTAGGGATGAGCGTGACCATTAGGTAGATCATTACCTTGAAATAAATATTCATGCCGTTTTATAAGTAATTATCAGCAAGCCGCCAAATAAAAAAATGACCTCGCTAAAGAATTACTGGTTCTATGAGATTATTTAGCAGTAGCGAGCTTATAGACTTCGGTCCCAGCAGCTAGAAATGCTCCCACACCATAGACTTCTGATTTGTCGGGAAATGAATCTCCTGGTGCCGCTCCCACGGGCTGGACGTGTCCTAGTAGTCCGTCAGGCTTGACGCATTTTTCTAGTGCTTGCCAGCCTCTGGTGATGGTCGGTAAGTATTCTTCCTTATCGAGGATTCCATGATTCACTCCCCAAGCGAGGCCGAAGACGAAGAATGATGTGCCACTCGTTTCTTTGATAGGATAGCACTCTTCGCCACCGAGCAGACCCATGGACCAAGTGCCGTCTTTGCGTTGTAGAGATTTGATTTTAGCTGCCATTTCTTTGTAAGTCTGAATGTAGAATTTTCTACCTTCCCAGTCTTTAGGCAGATCAGGGATCATGAGAGCGAGCCCGCCGAAGACCCAGCCATTGCCTCTTGCCCAAAAGATTTTTTTTCCATTTGCTTCACGTTTGTCGAAGTAGCTACTGTCGCGGAAGAAGAGGTGCTCTTCCTTATCCCAGAGGTAATCATAAGTGGCTTTGTATTCCTGGTGCATGAAATCGAGATACTTTTTGTCCCCAGTGATTTTAGCCAGACGTGCCCATACCGGAGGTGCCATGAAGAGCGCATCACACCAGCCCCAGCGGTAATGCCAATCGGTTCCGCCTTTGAACTCTAGCGAACCAGTTTTAGGGTTTTCCATAATCCAGTCGAAGCGCTTCTGGATAGGCGCTATCATTTTTTGCTCCTTAGTTTCCTGGTAGAGTGAGAGGTAAAACTGCCCTACTGCATGGTCGTCCGCATGGTAGGGACGCTTATGTGGTTGCCATTGATTACGCTCACCTATTTTTTTGAGCCAGTCTGTGTATGTATCATCATCCGCTATTTTTCTCCATTGATTCATTCCTGCGTAGAGTGCTCCATTGTGCCAATCGAGATCATGCCAATTCTCAGTGGTAGATCGTTTGACATAGCCGTTCATTTTAAATGATGGATCAGCCTTCTTTTTAGCAAGCGCCTTCTGCATCCTAGTAGATAAAGCACGATACTTAAGATGCTCTGGGAATGTCTTGATCTGCCAGTCAGCCACGCGCTTAGTGATTTCCTTGATGGAGTTTGCATCGAGCTCAGCTTCCTCCGCCTGAACGG
>CAKZMG010000113.1 GCA_937128235.1 uncultured Verrucomicrobiales bacterium | reverse complement strand
ATCTCATTGAATGACTTGAGATCTGCCATAGTGCTCTGATAAAGAAACATCAGCCCACCGAGACAAAACCCTAGCAAGATACCGTAGAATTTTCTAGTGAGTGGTAAAATACTACAGCAGATTGCAACGATGAGCGCACATTTAAACAACTGCATGAAATCTGGATAACTAAAGGTAAGTTTTACGGGATCGCCTAGCTCGATGTCTGCGAGTGACTGATCGTAATGCTTCAACATTCCTAGCAGAGGAACTACCAGAAGAACAATGTAAACGATCTCTAACAGAACAGTTTTCTTTTTAACTTTGATCATGACTTTTTCCTCCACAGACTCACAAAGATAATGATGTACGAGAGCACGATCCATATCACTAAATTATTGATCGCAGAGTAGGCTGGGCCGAGGAATTTATACTGAGTTCCCTTGGTGTATTTCACATCCCTGCGTTGATCCACTGTGTCTGTTAGAATCTGAATATCGGTTCCGTAAGCGACATTGTATGCCTGCTTATGCTCGCCTATTTTATCATTATGGATGCCTAAATTCTGCCAACTCGTATTCACATCTGAGACCTGCTGGTAGTCCTGCGTGGTTTCATCTCCCGCCTCATCCCAGGTCACTGTCTCCTTCGCACCATCAGAGGTAAGGAATAGTGGTGACTTAGTTCTATTACTAATACTCGGCATCATCCGTCCATACACGTGAGAAACATCTACCATGCGCTGCGCTGAGAAGCTAGGTATGACGGATGCTACTGATCTAACAGATTTTGTCATTTCTGGTAAAGTGATCACAAATCCCCCTAACAAGATCTGAGGGATGAGCAACAACGGCACCCACATCACGGCTTGGGTGGTGGAGCGCACGATGGAAGAAACTGTTAGACCCATGCAGACACCTACGAAGGTGGCTAGAAGAAATGCTCCCAAACGCAGGCTTAATGACTGAGAGATCACTCCCCAAATGGATGAGCCTGCTACGGTTTTTTGCACTTTATCATCTCCCATGATCGGTGTGCCGTCTTCTAGCGATAAAGCGAGTGTACCAGAATCTAAGACATTTTCTTTGAGATAAAATGTCTTAGCGAACCAAGCTATCGCTCCAGAATTAGCCACAGTTGGAGCTTCCTCTTCCACTATTTCTTCTTCTGATACATCATCGGTTATGGAGTCCAGATCATCCTCTCCCATTGATTCATCCATCGGGATAAAGGTGTCTGGCGGAACTTCTTTACTGTTATCTACGATGTAGGGATTCTCACGTTCTACTAGACTTTCTTGGAACACTTCCTCATCAAACTCTGGCGGATGAAAATAATTTCCCGCAGTGACGATGACCAAAAACAAGACGATACACTGAACCGATGAAATGAATCCTTGGAAGATGACCTTGCTCATCACGTAGCAATTTATCCCTAAGCCACAGACACGTTCTCGCTGATAGATGGGCATTTCTCCTACTATCTGCTGGGCTCCGTTCGAGCAGCCAAACCACATGGCTGCGATGAGACCGATGAACGTTCGGAACCCGAGATCATCTGATGACCATGCCGTGAGCAGACCGATGATGATGACCTGAGCAAAAAGGAACGCGATGTTTAGCCAATCCGCCCGCATGATTGTCCACTGGCGTTTTAATAAGGTGAGCAGCTTTAGCGGAGTGGATGGGCTTTTCTTCTTAGTAGGCGTACTCTGATTATCTGGTAAAATTTTCACCTTATGAGCACTGCGCTCATTGTATTTCGCGAGCCAGTCTTCGGCAGTTTTGTTACCATTGAGGACTGTGGAGTAAATGCGTTCTAGTGGTGAAGACATCACTGTTTTAGTGCCTGCTCCTGATACAGAAATGTCCCTCTCATTGAAAAATTCACGCGCTTCATTCGTGCCACCCGTGAAGATGAGCCGACCCGAATGGATGAAGAAAAGGCGATTGAATATAAACGCGTTTTGCAAAACATGCGTGGTGCAAACAACGGTGAGTTTATTGAGAGAAAGTGACTGGAGCAGCTCCATGAGCGACTGCTCCGTAGCGGGATCAAGCCCCGATGATGGCTCATCTAGAAACAGGATGGACGGCTTAGA
>CAKZMG010000112.1 GCA_937128235.1 uncultured Verrucomicrobiales bacterium | reverse complement strand
TCTAAGCCGTCCATCCTGTTTCTAGATGAGCCATCATCGGGGCTTGATCCCGCTACGGAGCAGTCGCTCATGGAGCTACTTCAGTCACTTTCTCTCAATAAACTCACCGTTGTTTGCACCACTCATGTTCTGCAAAACGCGTTTATCTTCAATCGCCTTTTCTTCATCCATTCGGGTCGGCTTATCTTCACGGGTGGCACGAATGAAGCGCGTGAATTTTTCAATGAGAGGGATATTTCAGTATCAGGAGCAGGCACTAAAACGGTGATGTCTTCACCGCTAGAGCGCATTTATTCCACAGTCCTCAATGGCAACAAAACTGCTGAAGACTGGCTCGCAAAATACAATGAGCGCAGTGCTCATAAGGTGAAAATTCTACCAGATAACCAGAGCGCGCCTACTAAAAAGAAAAGCCCATCCACTCCGCTAAAGCTGCTCACCTTATTAAAACGGCAGTGGACAATTATGCGGGCGGATTGGCTAAACATCGCGTTCCTTTTTGCTCAAGTCATCATCATTGGTCTGCTCACGGCATGGTCATCAGATGATCTTGGGTTCCGAACCTTCATAGGTCTCATCGCAGCCATGTGGTTTGGCTGCTCAAACGGTGCCCAGCAGATAGTAGGAGAAATGCCCATCTACCAGCGAGAACGTGTCTGTGGCTTGGGGATAAATTGCTACGTGATGAGTAAGGTCATCTTCCAGGGATTCATTTCCTCGGTTCAGTGTATCGTCTTGTTTTTGGTCATCGTCACTGCGGGAAATTATTTCCATCCACCAGAGTTTGATGAGGAAGTGTTCCAAGAAAGCTTGGTAGAACGAGAGAATCCCTACATCGTAGATAACAGTAAAGAAGTTCCGCCAGACACCTTTATCCCAATGGATGAATCAATGGGAGGGGACGATCTGGACTCCATGACCGATGATGTCTCAGAAGAAGAAACAGTGGAAGAGGAGTCTCCAACAGTGGCTAATTCCGGAGCGATAGCTTGGTTCGCTAAGACATTTTATCTCAAAGAAAATGTCTTAGATTCTGGCACACTCGCCTTATCGCTAGAAGACGGCACACCGATCATGGGAGATGATAAAGTGCAAAAAACCGTAGCAGGCTCATCCATTTGGGGAGTGATCTCTCAGTCATTAAGCCTGCGTTTGGGAGCATTTCTTCTAGCCACCTTCGTAGGTGTCTGCATGGGTCTAACAGTTTCTTCCATCGTGCGCTCCACCACCCAAGCCGTGATGTGGGTGCCGTTGTTGCTCATCCCTCAGATCTTGTTAGGAGGATTTGTGATCACTTTACCAGAAATGACGAAATCTGTTAGATCAGTAGCATCCGTCATTCCTAGCTTTTCAGCGCAGCGCATGGTAGATGTTTCTCATGTGTATGGACGGATGATGCCGAGCATTAGTAATAGAACCAAGTCTCCACTATTCCTTACCTCTGATGGCGCGAAGGAGACAGTGACTTGGGATGAGGCGGGAGATGAAACCACGCAAGACTACCAGCAGGTCTCAGATGTGAATACGAGTTGGCAGAATTTAGGCATCCATAATGATAAAATAGGTGAGCATAAGCAGGCATATAATATTGCTTACGGAACGGATATTCAGATTCTAACAGACACAGTAGATCAACGCAGAGATGTGAAATATACAAAGGGGACTCAATACAAATTCCTCGGTCCAGCCTACTCTGCGATCAATAACTTAGTCATATGGATCGTGCTCTCATACATCATTATCTTTGTGAGTCTGTGGAGGAAAAAATCATGATCAAAGTTAAAAAGAAAACTGTTCTGTTAGAGATCGTTTACATCGTTCTTCTCGTAGTTCCTCTGCTAGGTATGTTGAAGCATAACGATCAGTCGCTCGCAGACATTGAGCTAGGCGATCCCGTAAAACTTACCTTCAGTTATCCAGATTTTATGCAGTTATTTAAATGTGCGCTCATCGCCGCGATCTGCTGTAGTATTTTACCACTCACTAGAAAATTCTACGGGATATTGCTAGGGTTTTGTCTCGGTGGGCTGATGTTTCTTTATCAGAGCACTATGGCAGATCTCAAGTCATTCAATGAGAT
>CAKZMG010000111.1 GCA_937128235.1 uncultured Verrucomicrobiales bacterium | reverse complement strand
CATCCTGCCATTGTTAAACAGCTAAAATCCTTGTACAAGGCTAAATCCCAACTATTTTCCCTAGTGTAAAGTCCCTACCTGTAGTGACAATAAATTTTGCTTTATCTAGTGAAGCTTTGCCCCATCCGTTTACAAACTTGGTCCAATCATGTAAACTTCTAAATCTCCTTCCACTGGCTCGATCTATATGACCGTAAAACAGATTATTCCCCATATATATTAAATTTTCGCCTTCGATACCTACTTTATCAAGCGTTCCACCATATTTTTCATGCTTCAAGTTATAAATGTAACCTCTATCTCCAGGAATGAAATACTTTGACTTAACCTTTTTAAGGTGATCAGAGCTTTGTAAATACTTAACCGCCCCTAAACAGGAAGTTCCCGATTTATCAGCTAAAAGTATGCTGTCACCTGATTTTTCGTCTTTTTGATATATCATGTAAGGTGTTGTCGAGAAAGTTAAATGTTTAGCTAAAACTATAGCATTTTTTCGTATATTTTTTCTCGCATTGACATTAACCATTATGCTACTAATTGCGTCGTCTATAGATTTACCCTTGAACTTAAAGGTCACCTCATGGATAATTAAGGTTCTAATAATTTCTTGATCTACTTTTAGTTCACATTCATCGTATAAATGCTCGTGTTCACCAAGTTTAGTGTATTTATATATGATACCTAGCTCGTCAAGTTTTTTGCTTATATCACATTCAGTTTGAATTTTAGTTCCTAAATAATCCCAATACCAAGTTGGTTGATTGTTGACAAACCCATACAGATTTACTCCCCCATATTCCTCGATGGGGTCTCTGGATGGCCAGCGGCCTAGGGCTGGGTCGTAGTGTCTGTATTTGTAGAGGTAGTAGCCGGTGACTTCGTCGCGCCTACGGGTGTTCCAGAGGATGGTGTTTTCGATTTGGGTTTCGGTTTCTAGGTCGCCGTTTTGATCGTAGATGGTGACTTCTCCAAATGCTGAATAACGGTAGTGTTCGATGAGGTCGCCGCCGTCATCACTGACTGCGTAGACGTGGTCTAGGTAGTTTTTGTGATACCATTCTAGTTTGAATTTGCTGCCATCGACTGCACGGGCTATGACGCTGTTGAGCCTGGTTGGGTGCGCCATGATGTCGTTTTGGATGACGGTTTGGCCGGCTTGGTGTTTGTGCTCGGCGCATTCGCTGTTGCCCCACCAGATGAGGGCGGATTTGGTGCTGCCTTCTTTGCGGATGACGCGGCGGCCGAGGGCATCATAGCGGTATTCTACGTCGTCGTTGTCGACTTCTACTTTGATGATTCTATTGTCTAGATCGTATTCCACTTCGTAGTTTTTACCATTGATTTCGTAGTCGGTCAAGTTGCCTCTTAAATCATGAGTGGCGGCGTTTCCGGCGATACTGGTGATTTGGTCGCTGTTGTTGTGGTTGCGGGCTTCTGTTGTGGTGGTGTTATTGATGGTTTTTGTTGTTGAGTTCCAGTTGCCGCTGTTGTCGTAGTTCCAGGTTTGGCTTATGACCGAGACGGTCATGCCACTGTGGGTGGTGATCCTGTTGCCAGGGTCGTAGGTGGCGGTGAAGCCTTGAGACTGGACTAGGTCTCCTATTATGGTTTCTGCGGTGATTTGTTTGTCTGCGGCGTAGGTGTAGCTGAGGGCTAGGTCGTCTAGGGTTTGGGTGCCGTCTTTGGTGATGTCGCTGGTGCGGAGGTTGTCTTGGCGGCCGTAGGTGATGGTGCGGTTGTTGCCGTTGCCGTAGTTTTGTTTGAAGTTTCTGTTGCCGTTGTCGTAGAGGAATTGGGAGACAAATTTTCCGTCGTATCTGGTGGTGTAGGGCTGGTTTCTGGTATTATAAAAGCAACAACCAACCACACGTCCTTCATCGGACGCTTACGTTTCTATTGATAGGTATAGGGTAAAAGCATCGACCACTATTTGTCTGCCTATTTATATATGTTATCTTTTATTTGTCTGCCTATTTTATATGTCTGTCTATTTATATATATACACTTGGTTTGAAATAAGTGAGCTTAGAGGTAAGTTTTTGTTAGGGAGGAACTATCCAGTTGGTGCTGTTGTTGTGGATGCCAGGTTTGGTTCATGACCGAGACGGTCATGCCACTGTATGTGCTACTGGGGCTGGTGATACGGTTTTCTGAACCAACATTGCTAGTTTTCAGAAGCATCTGTAAAATAAAATTCTTGCAAACTCCGGGCATAAGGGATAATTCCAATCCGCATCTAATGATTTAGTGATTTTCTCTATGAACTCACTGAGATGAAATTAGGGGGCATTAGCTCAATTGGTAGAGCGCCTGCATGGCATGCAGGAGGTCAGCGGTTCGATTCCGCTATGCTCCACCATTTCTCACTACTTTGGAATCAGTGAGAAATAGCTCCTTAGACAATGTAGGAATAAGGCAGGAAGAGCTAGGATATTGAAATTACTGATTTTTTTATCGCATCTGGCACAAATTACTTTAGAATATTTAACAAATGATAGCAGGAATAGAATTGGCAAAAGCATGTGCCTTAGCAGCAGACGAAAATAAAGCAGAAGACATCAAGGTGTTAGATGTGCGGGGATTATCTCCGATCACAGATTTCATAGTGATTTGCTCTGGAACATCGATGCCACACCTAAAGGCGATCATGCGCGATATTGGGACAAATGTTCAGGAGAAACATGATGAGCAGCCAAATAGCTCAGATGGAAATCCTGATGCCCGCTGGGTAGTGCTAGATTACGTAGATGTGATGGTGCATATCATGTTAGAAGACATGCGTGAGCTTTATGCTCTTGAGGATCTCTGGGAGAGCGCAGCATTGGTAGAGTGGGAAGCTAAGGAAACGGAAAAATAAAATTTAACTAGCTAAATGGACCAGATCATAGAAATAGCAGCGTTTGTAGCCACAGGTGCAGCGTGGGGTATGTTCTGGCTCGCTAGCCTTGGTCTATTTAAGAAATCTTTGTTGAATGGAGAGCTTTTGCAGTTGCTGATTTATCTCTTTATCATTTCAGCGGGAATCACCGCCTACGCATTCTTTAAGGATCTCTACGGTACCTACTCCGCTGCCGATGCTGCTGGCAAGGAACTATTTCTCTCAAAGTATAAGGGAAAAGATGGATTGATATTGATCGCTAAGCTAGTGGTCACAGCGTCTCCTATTCTGTTTCTGCTGAAGCCTGTAAAGTCATTGAAAATTTTAGTGGCTATCGTAGCCGCTTGTTACGTTTTGATTCCTTATCACCAGGATATCATTGATTACGTTTCTAAGTAATCTGGTTCAGATAGACTTCCAGTTAAGAACTATCGATTTGAGTGATGTTCTTTTATTTTAATCAATAACCACTCAGGGTGGATCCATGTATGATGTGAGCTATGAATCTGAAACGACAAGTCAGCCGCATCGGTGTGCTTTCTCCACCATTGCCATGGGATAAGCCTAAGGTCAATGGAAGTAATGATCAAGAAGTAGTGGTGATGCTGCATGGTTTGTGGAGGTCAGTGAGAGCGATGCAACCGATGGCTAACTATTTGTTTGAGCAAGGCTACACCACGGTGAATGTGCCTTACGCATCATTTCGTCATGATTTAGATGAGCTTGTGAAGCATGTGAGTCAGGAGATACAGCCTTGGATAGAGCAGGGGAAGACGGTTCATTTTGTGACTCATTCTCTAGGTGGCGTGGTGGTGAAACGTCTGTTAGAACTGCTTGAACCTAGTCAGATTCAGAAGATTGGTCGTGTTGTGATGCTAGCGCCTCCGCATAAGGGGAGCGAAATAGTGGACTGGCTCAGGAGCTCTCGCCTCAGGTCTATCAAGGGTGTGTTAGGGCCTGCGGGGGAGTTTCTGAGTAGTTCGAGTATGGCTAGAGGTAAACATGCGGAGACTTTTCCTGCGGAAGTGGAAGCGGCAGTCATTATGGGTGAGAAGAGTGCTATCCCATTTTTCAGGAAGCTATTAGATGCCTCGAACGATGGAATTGTCTCAGTAGAAAAGGGGAGACTGTTTGGGATAAGGGAGTTTAAAGTGGTCGATGCGGACCATACATTTATCAGCAGTGAGCTTGAAGTGATGCAGATGACCACAAGATTTATCGATAGTGGAGCACTGTGAAATTCTAAGACTAAGAATAGTAACGATTGATCCTTGATCATTCCCAAGCTTTTGATTTATCATGCAGATATGTCAAAATGCACTACAAAATACACTCTGAAGATATTTCTCTACGAAATCTCACCACAGATATGGCGAAGACTAACTGTGCCGGGTAGTGCCACCTTTGCTGAGCTCCATGAGTTGCTCCAGCTTTCGATGGGCTGGGAAGATAAGCAACCTCATGAATTTCGCTATGGGAAGGGGAAAAACTTAACCGACGTGATCGCCACTGCTGGTGAGGATGTGGTGGTGCAAGGGAAGTTTGATGATGAAAATGAATTGACGATTGATCAGTTTTTCAATCGCAGAAGATTACCCCTACGCATGTTGTATCGGTATGATTTTTTAGAGGACTGGGTTCATGAATTAGTGTTCGAGAAGAAACAAGAACTTGATGAAGGTGAGGTTACAGCTGCGGAATTATTAGAAGGTGAGAGAGCTTGTCCGCCGGAGGACTGTGGTGGCACATGGGGCTACATGAGCGCGCTGGAAGGTGATGTGGAATGGATGGATGATGAATATGATCCAGAACTTTTTGATCCTACAGCTATTCATCTTAGCTAATTATGAAAACGCGCGAGAAAATTCTTAAGTCAGCATGGAAGTTATTTGCTAAAGATGGGTTTGAGGCTGTTTCTGTTAGAGATGTTACTCAGCACGCTGATGTGAATCTTGCATCAGTGAATTATCATTTCGGTAGTAAGTCAGGATTAGTTCAAGAGATAGTGGTGGAGGCAATAGTGCCTATGAATAAACAACGCGTGCTTCTACTTAAAAAAGCGGGAGATAAGGTAGGAGGCGTTGAAAATGTTCAAATGCAAGCACTGATCGAATCGTTTGTGCGACCAGTAGTCTGTCCAGAAGAATACGGGGGCTGTTCAGATATGATGGCACGATTGATGGCGCGTTACTTGATAGATAGAGACTATGATGTGCCGAATAAGGTGATGGAATCATTTGGCGATGTGTATCAGATTTTCAGTATTGCAATCCGTGCTCAGTGTCCCGGAATGCATCCTAAGAAAGCACTCGAAAAACTCATTTTCTCAACTGGTGCAGTCTTTATGTTCCAGTCATTTTCTGGACTAGCAGCAAAGGCAACCGGAAATGAATCTGCGCTCAAGGTCGATGACTACCTGAGTGATGCCGTAGCATTTTGCGAAGCTGGGTTTAAGGCTGAGTAGATATTTCGCCAGCCTAACTCTAATCAAATAGTCCAAAGAACCAACTTCTAGGGAAGTAGCCTTTTAATTCTTCTCCGATCATGTAGATGGCGGGAATGAGGAAGAGTGTGATGGCGGTGGCAAAGAGGATGCCGAAGCCGAGTGAGATAGCCATTGGAATGAGGAACTGGGCTTGGATGGAAGTTTCAAACATCAGCGGCATGAGCCCTACAAAAGTAGTGATAGAGGTAAGGATGATGGGGCGGAAACGTCTGGCTCCAGCTTCTCTGACGGCATCTTTTAGGGGCAAGCCTTCTCCTCTTCTGGTATTAATGTAGTCCACCATAACTAGAGAGTCATTCACTACAATACCTGCGAGGGCGAGCATTCCAAACGAACTAAGAATAGAGAGATCCACACCTAGTAGTGCGTGTCCCCATACAGCTCCTACGATACCGAATGGGACGGCGGTGAGAACGTAGAATGGCTGGAGGAAAGATTTAAATGGTATGGCGAGCAGCGCATAAAGTGCGAGAATAAGGAAGAGAAATAGAACCAGAACTTTGTTGTTAGAGCTTTTATGTTCTTCTACTTCACCTGTGTATTTCCATGAGACGGATGGATAGGCGAGGCAGAGCTCGTTCATTTTATTATAGATGACTGGCTCAAATTTAAGGAGGTCACTCATGCTAGTGACCATCGCGCCAAAGTCATAGATCCTGGAGTTATCTTTACGCGTGATCCTAGGTGGAGTGATCGTTTCTGAAATGGTCGCAAACTGTGAGAAAGGTGCCGTCTGACCATTTTTGAGATTAATTCTCAGCGACTCTAAGGTGTGCATGGAGGTGCGCATTTCCTTAGGTAGCTTGAGCATTACTTTTATTTCGTCCTCGCCACGCTGTATTTTCTGAACTTGTTGCCCATAGAATGCGGTGCGAATTTGCCTAGCAATGTCTTCCTCAGAAAGCTGGGACTGCTTGGCGATGGGCTTGAGTGAGATCTGTAGTTGGCGGTTGCCTTTGGCCCTGTCTCCATAGGTTGAAGTAACTATTTCCTGCTCCATGAGCCATTTGCGCATGAGAGCTACTACTTTGTCTTTATCTTCCTCATTGTTTCCTCTGAGTTGGATCGAGAGCGCACCGTCATTTCCTCTGTCCATATGTCTGCCTTGGTTTCTCTCACCACGGATGATGAACCTGTCAGCACCAGGAATTTTCCCTGTAAGTTCTTGCCATCTGGCAACGATCTCAGAGTTTTTTAAGCCTTGTGATGTGCGTAAGCTTGGAGGCGTGATCTCTAACATAACGTGCGCAATGTGATCCCCAGCTTGTCCCCAGCTGACATTTCCACCGAGTGTGCTGACTACATTTCCCACGAGACTTTCACCAGTGCCTTCATCGATGAATGATGCCCTGAGTGGTTCGATGGATTTTAAGATTTCATTGAGCTGCTTCTCTGTGACTTCTCGCTCGGTGCCCGCTTTCATTTCTAGCTTAGCGGAGAGGAAATAACGCTCAGTTGAGGGCATAAACTTAAATTCCATTTTGTTAGACTGATAACTCCGTGTGATAGCCATGATGGCAATGAATAAGACCAGTACCGCGTAGCGATGTGAGATGGCTAACTTCAGGAGTGGGGAGTATATTTTATCAACAAAGAGATGCATCATGTTTGCTACTCGCTCTTGAATTTTGGAAATGATGTTGCTGTTAGGTGATGCTACTTTGAGGTTTTTCAAGTGTGCTGGCAAGATGAGCTTAGACTCAATCAAAGAGAAGATTAGCACCGGGATGACTACTAATGGGATTTGTTTTGCCATGTTGCCGATATAGCCATCATCAAAATACATGAGAGGTAAAAATGCAACGATGGTAGTGATGATCCCAAAAGTCACTGGAGTGGCAACTTCTTTGGTTCCTAATACTGCGGCCTCAAAAGAATCATGCTTTCCAGACCTGACTTTAGCGTAGATGTTTTCACCCGTGACGATGGCATCATCCACGACCATTCCGAGTACGATGATGAAGCCAAATAAACTCATATTGTTGGCAGTCACTCCCGTGTAATACATGGAGATAGCCGCACCAGCAAAACTAACAGGGATTCCAATGGTCACCCAGAAGGCGATTTTGGGGCGTAGGAATAAGCCTAACAAAATCATGACGAGCACGGCTCCTTGGACTAGATTTGTCCACAGGGTGTGGAGTCTTCCTCTGAGGCTGATAGAGTCATCATCCCAGGCGGTTAGGTAGATACCTTCGGGAAATGTCTCGCTGGCTCGCTTGATGTAATCATGCACGATGTCAGCAGTGATGAGGGCATTCTCTCCCTCCAGACGCATTACCTCTACTAATATGACAGGCTTTCCGTTTAGCTTAGATTCTTTCTCTTTTTCTTCAAAACTATCAGACACTCTAGCCACATCAGAGACTCTTATTGATGAGCCTTTGACAGATTTGATGACGAGGTTTTCAAATTTCTCACCGGTGTAGGCTTTATTGTTAGAGCGGATGGTGACATTTTCTCCATGTGCTTTGATGGCACCAGCGGAGACATCCACGGAGGCTTTTCTAATGCCGCTCACCACATCATTGAATGTCAGACCGTATGCGTTGAGTTTCTCTGGGTTTATTTCTATGGATATTTCTTTGACCTGATCACCGAGTATTTTCACCTTAGAAATGCCAGGAAGGGCAGTGAGATCATCCCGCACTTTTCGGGCAGCCTGGAGCAGGATGGTGTCAGAAAGATCACCATACACAGCCACAGAAATGACTTCTTTCCAGTTCGCTGTGTCTGGAATATAGAAGCTGGGCTTATCATCATTTTGAGGGAAGGTAGAAATTCTCTCCACCCGAGACTCAATCTCAGTTTTCATGTCGTTGATATCGACACTGTCGGTGAAATGGACGGAGATGTGTGCTCTATCCTTCAGCGCATAGGCTTCTATTTCTTTGACTCCCGGGAGATTGTCTAGGGCTTTTTCTACTGGGAGGACGATCTGTTTTTCGATGGCATCAGGGGAGGCTCCTTTGTAGGGTATCCTGATGGTGACTTGCGGGAATTTCATGGATGGTTCCACTTCCACACCGAGTTTGTAATAAGAGACATAGGCACCATAGAGTAGGATAGCGACCATGAGGACGTTAGCTGCTACGTGATTTTTAGTGAACCATCTGATCATAAATTTTGTTTGCTACTCTTTAAACTCAGCTTTGCGGTTTATGTTGCGCTGCCCAGTAATCTAAGCGTTCTTTGATGCGCTTTTCCAGCCCATTTTCTGTGGGAGAATAATATTTTCGTCCTTCAGGTAGGTATGCTTGGGGGACGTAGTTTCCATCATAATCGTGTGAGTAATGATATTTTAACTCAGAGTCACTAGCACCAGATGCAGATGCAAGCTTTTTGCGTGTGGGGGTGCGTAGATGTGCAGGGACTGCAAGAGTTTTACCATTTTCTACATCTTCCATGGCGTATCCTAGTGCTTTGTATGCACTGTTAGACTTAGGCGAAGTAGCTAGATAGACGGTGGCGTGAGCGAGCGGGATGCGTCCTTCAGGCATTCCTAGAAATTCAAATGCCTGTTGAGCATCCATCGCTACGCGTAGCCCGTTCGAGTCTGCTAGACCTATGTCTTCGCTGGCAGAAATAACCATCCTCCGAGCGATGTAGCGCGGGTCTTCTCCTGCGACTAACATTTTAGCCAGCCAGTAGAGTGCGGCATCAGGGTCTGAGCCTCGGATAGACTTGATGTAGGCAGAAATGGTGTCGTAATGAGCATCGCCAGTGGCATCATAAACGATGGCTTTTTGCTGGATTGACTCCTCGGCTATTTCCAGAGTCAGATGAACTTCGCCAGTGTCATCTTCTGGGGTAGTGAGAGCGGCGAGCTCAAGAGCTGTTAGAGCCTTTCTTACATCACCATCTGCTTTTTCAGCGATGTGCCTCAGCGCATCTTCATCCGCTTTTATGTTTTCATTGCCTAGCCCCATTTCTGTATCAGTTAATGCTTTCTCAAGCACTGGGATCAGGTCATCCACGCTGACTGCATCGAGCTGGAAAATTTGGGAGCGCGAGGTGAGGGGAGAGTTTATATAGTAATAGGGATTATGGGTGGTGGCTCCTATGAAACGTACCGTGCCGCGCTCGATGTGTGGTAGGAGAACATCCTGCTGAGCTTTGTTGAAGCGGTGGATCTCATCGATAAACAAGATCGTGGTCTGGTTGCGTAGTTGTTTCCAGGTGCGAGCCTGAGCTATCTTGTCTCTAATTTCGCTGACGTTAGATTCCACGCCATTGAGCATTTCAAATCTAGAATCCGTCGTCTGTGCGATGACTGTTGCCAGCGTAGTTTTCCCCGTCCCAGGAGGACCATAAAAGATGAGCGAGGAGAACCGATCAGCTTCTATCGCTCTACGCAGAAGTTTCCCTTCACCTAAGATGTGCTGCTGCCCAGCGATGTCACCGATCGTAGTAGGGCGGAGGCGAGCGGCGAGCGGTTGATCATGGCTAATCTTATCTTGCTCGCTGATGTTGCCCTCTGGAGCACCTTCTGGAAAGAGTTCACTCATGAAGGGATGCTAGGATTCCTTAAGCCTGTCTAGGCGTTTAGTTTGCTCATCTAGGATGAAAATTGAGCGCTTGAAGTCGATCAGTGATTCCAGCTTTTCAGCTTCTTTTCGTGAGCGTTTGTCTATTTTTAAAACCATTTTTCCCATTTCCACACCGGGGATTTTAGCTACCAAAGCTGGGTCTGCTATGCGTAAAATTATGTCGCGGATCTTCCACCATTTCTTGCGTAGTTCCACATGTTCGATCTGGCTGTAGGGCATAGAAATGGTCTGCACTTCAGCATTTCCACCACGAAAGACATTCCCTTTCACTCGCCAATCAATATCCACTTCATCTGCCTTGAAGCGCACTTTACCTTCCACGTGATCCCTGCCGAGGTGATCTGTAGCGGGGATTTCAAATTGGATCGAAATAGGGTCTGTATCTAACATTATGATAGGTATTATTCTTTATTCTTAGAGTCGATGACGATGGTTACTGGTCCATCGTTTATGAGTGATACTTGCATGTCTGCTCCGAATTTACCAGTCTGACATGGTGCGGATAAATGAGAATTTAATGTGGCGATAAAATTCTCATACAGCGGCTCAGAGATCTCTGGACGCGCAGCCTTGATGTAGGAAGGTCGGTTGCCTTTCTTAGTAGAAGCATGAAGGGTAAACTGAGAGATTACCAGAGCTTCGCCTGAAATGTCTGTTAGAGAGAGATTCATCACGCCAGCCTCATCATCAAAGATTCTCAGGTTTGCCACTTTCCTGCACAGCCACTCTACATCTACCTGAGAGTCATCATGCTCAATACCCAGAAGAACCACGACTCCTTGCTGGATTTCGCCACAGACTTCATTTGAAATTTCTACTTGAGCGGACTTTGCTCGCTGGATCACTACTCTCATTTGATTGGGATCTAGTTTAAAAACGGATTCTCAGGAGTAAGGGAAATAATATGATGAAATGGTGAGAGTGCCTGCATGGTGTTCTTCCACAAAGTTTCATCTTGTGGCATACTTAAGATACTAGGCATGGCTGGTGCGATGAACCAAACGTAGTTTTTCAGCTCATCTTCAAGTTGACCTTTAGTCCAGCTAGAACTCCCTAAGTAAGCGCGAAGCAATGATCCGCTCTTGTTCATCGTTTCCATGGCTTCTTCAGCAGAAATGCCCGGCTTACAGGTAAGTTCTCCATTGTTTTTCCAGTGAAAGCTAGCAAAGCTAAGCTGATCTTCTGCTACAGGTCCTCCGTAATATAGTGGCAGATTCCTCATGCTTTCAAAATGATCACTACACATAAAGTCTCCCACCGTTTTTCCTGTAGGTCGATTCAGAATGAGACCTTCAGATCCTGTAGTCCGGTGAGTATGCACCAGAATCACAGAGTCATCAAAAACCCCATCTTGGAGTGATGGTGAGGCAAGAAGTAGTGAGCCATTGATCGGTGGCTTAAATGAATGTGCAGGTAAATTCACAATTTAACTCTAAGTCTGCTAGTGCTTCAGGTCAAGCGATAGTAAGCTGATCAGCCCGCTATTTCTTAGTCTTTATTTTCTCCCCGAAGTATCCACTTAGCTCGATGATGAACGCGTGATGTTTCTTAGGTGCATCGTGATACCACTTCGTGAGGTAGGCATTGAAGTTCATATTCTTAGTCGTCGGTGAAACATTCAGATAGCGGATGGATTCCCAGTTTGTAGGATTTTTTTCAAATAACGGTAAAATCGCGACCGCCATCGCTCCATTGAGATCACGTAAAGTCTCATTTTTTACTAACTTAGCCCGATGCTTTTTATAGTATCCAGCCAGCGATTTCAGATCAATTTTCTCTCTAGTGTTAATGACGTTTTGCGCATATTTTTTCAGACTAGCACCATAGGACTTCCAGTTTGGGTAGGGCGGATTGGTTTTCCAGCTCTCACTCATCGCACGCAATGTATAGATAGAAGCGAGCTCGGCGAGGGTCTCTTCAAACCACTTATTCTGGCTGGGCTCATCACGGAATCCATGGAGGATATGGCAGAACTCGTGTGCCCATTGGTAGCTGTATTGTGACCAATAATTTTTCTGGCAGGCTAACCTTACCACGATTTCATTTTTCGCATTGCGGCGGTAGAGCACGATGGGACCATTCTTGTGATGCGTAATAACGATCGGTTCTAACTTATATCCAGGAAAATGCTTCCAGAGTTCTACCGTGACAGAATCTAATAACTTAGTGATGTCACGTTTAGAGGCACCAAATCCATTGGGATCTATTCTAACTGAGGGAGCCACATAGGGTTCAGATTTGCTCTCAGGTTTCGTTTCTTTAGCATTAAGAGGCAAGCTAAGAACTACAGTAACAGCGAGAAAGGCGTGGAGATAAATCATTTTCATAATCAAAGATAATGACCACTATCGTTTTCAGATAGAAGCCCAAAAATTACAATTATTGTAAACTAACCAGCATATTTTGCTTTATCTATCAAATCTGAGCAGTCAAAGTATCGGCATGATTCGTCTTCTTACATTGATTCTCTGCCTCGGGCTCACTCACATAAACGTAGCTTCGGCTAAAGGTAAGAAACGTCCGCCAGTCTCTATCACATTCCATTTGGAAGCCAATAGTCTGGAAGGTAGAAAGCTCAGCATCCCAGCTAAGACCCCAATGGGAACGAAGTATATTCAGAAATCACCTTCATTTAGCACTAAGGATTTCATTGCCTATTATCCATTTGTCTCACCACACGAAAATGAAATGTATGGAGTGACGCTCCAGCTAGGAAAGGCAGCAGCAATGCGACTCAAAGCACTCTCAGCAGCCAATAAAGGCAAATACATCGTAGCGAACATTAATGGCAAAGTGGTGGACATGATCTATGTGGATAGAGAAGTTGATGGCAGAGTCATCACCATCTGGCGCGGAGTTGACCCCAGGTTCTTAGCACTAGTAAATCCACTTATACCGAAGATAGGGGAGAATGCTAAGGACTTTAAAAAGCGTCTTAAAGCAGAAAAGAAAGCGGCTAAAGGGAAGCGGTAAGCGATAAACTTTTTCAGAAGCTTACTATGAAGATCATACATTGGCTATTCACTCTCGCCTCTATTTCATTCTTGTTGTCTGCCTCTCCCGCTAAAGCCGAGGAGTTGCCTCTGGGATTGCAATTACCTACTTACAATAAACATATCTTTGGCTCAGAACCTCAGAAATTTTACATGTACACCACGCGAAATTTTGAGGGTAAGGCATCTAAGCCATGGACAGCTGGGCAATATGGCTATGTGAGAAATCTCCGCAGAACTTCCGAGGGAGTGATCGGAACAAGGTTTCATGAGGGCATTGATATTCGTCCGATGAAGCGTGACTCAGCTGGCAGACCGCTCGATTATGTGCGCTCGATTGCGAAAGGAAGAATTGTTTATGTCAATAGCGTGGCAGGGAATAGTAACTACGGAAAATATGTAGTCATTGAGCATCATTGGGGATCTAAGCTGGGTCCATTTTTCTCACTCTACGCACATTTAGATAGCGCGGACTGCAAGGTGGGACAGCAGGTGGATGCAGGCACTATCATTGCTAAAATGGGCTACACTGGAAGAGGAATTAATAGAGAAAGAGCGCACCTTCATCTGGAGCTGAATGTGATGGCTCAGTCAGATTTTGATCATTGGCATCATCATTACTTTGGGTCGAATAATCAGCATGGTGCTTACAACGGTCTCAACATGAATGGGCTCAATATTGCCGAACTCTTCATTAAACACAATAAAGACAAATCACTTAAAATGAGTGATTTCATCCGTAAAATACCGGTGTATTTTAAAGTCACGATACCTCGTAAAGGTGGCAAGGCATTAGATATAGCGAAGCGTTATCCTTGGATCAGAAAAGGGGATCACAGTAAGGCTACTCCATCATGGGAGATCAGTTATGCATCATCAGGATTTCCGCTAGCGGTGACTCCTAGCTTGCGGAGTGTCAGTGCGCCAGTGGTGAGCTATGTCAAGCCTACGCGCTCCAACCATAGTTACCACACTAAAGGATTACTCACAGGAACGAACAGATCTGCAAGTCTCACTCGAATAGGGAAAAGAACGGTGGCATTGATCACCGGTGAATTTCCAAAACAAGCTGCACCTGAGCCTGAACAGGAGCCTACTTCTGCCACACCCACTCAATAGGGATCTCGATGCTTGAGTGGAGGCTCTGATGCACGGGGCAGGTGAGAGCGGCATTGATCATGAGATCTTTATATTTGTCATCCTCAGCCATAGGCATATTGATAGTGATAGGGAGGCGCGCTATTCTGCGAGGCATGTCATCTGACATGTGCTTCTCTACTTTTAAAGTCATGCCTTCGAGTGAAATTTCTTTTCTCTCAGCCACTATTCCCATGATCGTAGCCATGCAGTTTCCTAGTGCTGTAGC
This sequence comes from uncultured Verrucomicrobiales bacterium, assembly GCA_937128235.1. Lineage (GTDB taxonomy): Bacteria > Verrucomicrobiota > Verrucomicrobiia > Verrucomicrobiales > Akkermansiaceae > Rubritalea. Next base: position 7,463 of record CAKZMG010000111.1, on the reverse strand, counting down.
GACCAGATCAGTGGGTGAAAATGTTTCTCCCTTGCCGTTGTTGTCCACTGGAGCATCAGTAGAAAGTGTGCTTCCAGATGGGTCGTGAGTTGAGTTGCAGCGCAGTTCGCCCGCGTAGTTGATTGAGATAGTTACCATGGTTGTTTGTTGTTAGATTATTTAAGTTGTGGCAGTTTCATCGAGATCATCGAAGTCTAAATCATCATGATCATCAGAGTCTTCTGGTAGATCCGCGAAGGCAGTAAATTCTTCCTGGTTGCTAGCATTCATTTTCCTTTCCCAGATATAGCGTCTGAAGAGCACCTTCACCGCAGCAGTCATAGGAACTGCAAGCAACGCGCCTAAGAATCCACCGAGTATGAGTGACCAGAAAAGCATCGAGAAAATGACAGTCATCGGGTGGAGCCCCACTGACTCACCCACGATCTTAGGTGCGGTAACGAGTGAATTTATCTGCTGAACGATCACGAAGATGGCAGCGACTGCCGCCACGTATGCCCATGGATTATCTCCTAGCAGCCAGTCATGTGTGGTGATAGCTGGGTTAGAAAAGTGCGCGTAGGCAATGAAGCAGGCAGGGATGAGACAGATGATGTTTCCTATAAATGGGATCACCCCGATGATACCGAGAATAAGCCCGATAAGGACACCGTATGGGAGCTGGAAGATAGCGAGCGCGACACCGACTAGGATACCATCAATCATCGCAACCAAAACCTGACCACGGAAGAATGAGATGAGATAACCATTGATCTCTGCGAGAGTCTCTATCACTTCTGTCTTAAATCTAGATGCTTTTAGCGGCACGTAGTCATGCCAATTATTCTTAATGGCAGAGCCTTCTTTGAGGAAGTAGTAGAGGTAGATGGGAACCATAGCGAGGCCGATGAGTAGCCCGAGTGTTCCTATAAATGTGGAGGTGCCAGAGGTGATGAGTTTCCCTGCGAATGCGGCTATTTTGCCAGCATTTTCGGATAAGTAGTTGGCTAAGTTAGTATCTGAGAATTTAGGTTTAGCATCAGACAAGCTGGATGATGGTGGGTTTTCTATGCTGGGAGTAGTAGTTGGAGTAGTAGTTGGAGTCGTAGCTAGAGCTGTGGCTGGCTCGGGGTGCTCCGAAAGCGCCCATGTTACGACAGGTTTTAGCCATGCAGCTTCGCCTAAGTCCTCTACTATGGTAATGACACGAGTGCCAACTTGATCTCGCTGTTCCTTATCAGTGACCTGCTTGACGATAGGTGGGATGATGATAGCGCCTAGTACAGCAATTAAGACTAAAAATGATGCAAACACTGTGAGAACTGATTTCAATCTGATCATGCCTTTTTTCATGAGCCATCCCACGATAGGATCTAACAGATATGCGATCACACCAGCCACAGCGACGGGGAGTAATACTGGCTGAAGAAATGATAAAACATTGCTAGTCATCCAGACCAGCCCTACGATGAGTAGCCCTAAAATAAGAATCGCGACACCAGTGGCAGCCTTCCACATTGTTTTCTTTTGATAGGTTGTAGGGTATTTTGCATCCATGGAGGAGATAAAAGCGTAAATACCTTTGTAATGCGATGGTAAAATGTTGTGTTTTTTCTAAGCATGTATTTAGTAGTGCCATGGATATTACAAAAATAGTGACCCACCCTGGTGGTGCTCATAAGGATGACTTTCTGGCGTGTAGTGTGATGATTTTTCACTACAATGTGCCCATTTACAGACGTGAACCCACTGCTGAGGATCTTGCTGATCCGGCTACTTGTGTGATCGATGTCGGTGGCGAGCATGATCCCGCTAAGCATAACTTTGATCATCATCAGTTTCCTAGAGATTATGTGCCCACGTGTGCGCTTTCCTTAGTGCTGAGGCATTTTGATCTGTATGATGATGGGCGGAAATTTTGTGACTGGTTAGAACCCGCTGAGTGGTTTGATACACGCGGTGCGGTGAAGACTGCGAAGTGGCTTAATGTGGACCGAGATGTCATGGCAAAGTTAAATTCACCACTTGATATAACTTGTCTGAGAAGATTTGCAAAGCACACCGAGCTCAAGCCAGGCAATGTCATCTGGGAACTCATGCGCATGGTAGGGGAGGATCTCGTTTACTACATCAGCAGTGCTAAAGAGAGGCTGGACTACATCGCAGAAAATGCAGAGGTGATCGATCTGGGAGGAAATCTACAAGCCCTCTACATGCCGAGGACAGATCCTATGCCTGGGGAACCGTCCGCAGGAATGGGGAAATATATTGAGCTAGAAGAACGCGCCAGTAAATGTGTGGCTATGATTTATCCAGACCGCAGAGGCGATGGCTACGCACTTGCTCGCTACAATGATGATCTCCGTCTGGAATTCACGAAGGTCAAGGACTGTGAAGACGTTCATTTTGCTCACGTAGCAGGATTCCTCGCCAAGACATCTGCCACTGAAAAGGATAGATTGATTGAGTTGTTAAAAATGGCTTGGAAAGGATAAGAAAATTTTGAGTGCTGAGAGTAATCTCAGCTTTCAAATACGAACGATTTCCAATCACTAAAAGCCTCCAAAACCCCGCTATAAAATCCCGAATAAGAAAAAACTTACCTCTAGAACTTTAGGGAATCCAAGAGCACCTCGAATTAAAAGCTGAGATGGCTCTCAGTACTCAATATCGACTTACTTGTTCGCAGCCATCAGAGCTTCTATTTCATCAGCTTCGATTGGAATATTCGCCATGAGATCGGTGTTGCTTTCTTCGCCGATCACTACGTTGTTTTCTAATCTTATCCCGAGGTTTTCTTCACGAATATAGATCCCAGGCTCGATGGTGAGCACCTGACCGACAGCGAATGGTTCCTTGGTATCCGAAACATCGTGCACGGCGAGTCCGAGATGGTGCGAGGTTCCGTGCATGAAATACTTGCTCACTAGTGGTTTAGATTCATCTTGTTTCTTCGCTTCTTCAGCATCGATGAGTCCTAGCCCGATGAGTTCTTTCTCCATAAAGGCACGCACATCTTTCTGATAATCCGCAGGGTAAACTCCTGGTCTCAAAATAGAATCTGCATAGCGCATGGTTCTGAGCACCGCATTATAGACATCTTTCTGGCGGTCGGTAAATTTTCCATTCACCGGAATGCTACGCGTCATATCAGAGTTCCAGTTTGCATACTCAGCGCCCACATCCATGAGGATGACGTCACCATCTTTTACTTCGCAGTTATTTGCAATGTAATGGAGAACGCAAGCATTATGTCCACCTCCCACGATGGGGGTGTAAGCGAATCCTTTTGATTTATTTCTAGTGAACTCATGGATGAACTCCGCTTCTATTTCCCACTCGCCGACTCCTGGCTTTACGAACTCTAACACACGTCTGAAGCCTTTCTCAGTAATGTCGCATGCCTTCTGGATGAGCTCTATTTCTATGGGGTGCTTGATTGATCTAAGCCGATCCGTGATTGGTGATAACCTCTCGTAGTTCATCAGCGGGTAGTCTTTTTTACACTGCTTGATGAATCTGTCATTCCTAGTCTCCACAGGATTTTGTGCTCGGCAGTGTTCATTACTGCTGAGGTAAAGATGATCCGCTTGATGGATCATTCCTTTTAAAATTTTATCGAAATCATGCGCCCATTCGATACGCTTGATACCAGAAACTTCAGTTGCTTTTTCCTTGGTGAGTTTCTCTCCCTCCCAGATAGCAATGTGTTCATTGGTCTCTCTCACGAACAAAATTTCCCGCTGTGACTCAGCCTTAGCATCCGGGTAGAAAATGAACACGGACTCCTCCTGGTCAGCACCCGTGAAATAGAGCAAGTCAGCATACTGATGATGCGGGATTTCTCCATCAGCATTTGTAGGATAAATATCATTCGAGTGAATGATCACCATGCTGTTAGGCTTGAGATTCTTAGCTAGTTCCTTTCGGGTATCAATGAAGAGTTGCTGGTCAATAGTGTCGTATCGCATGGAAATGAAGCTACTAAAACTTACCCCTAGCGCAATGAAATATCTCTAGTCAAAGACCTTTTCTCTCCAGAGTTCGAAGGTGAGGAGCATCCAGAGTTTGATTCCGTATCTTCCTGGACCTTCGTTGGTTTCGTAGTTGAGCAGTTGTTGGACGCGCTTGGGGTCGAATATGCCTGTGCTGTTTAGCCGTTTCTTGGACAGGACTTTTTTCGCGTAGCGCCTCATTTCTCCTTTCATCCAGTAGTGCACGGGGACGCGCATGCCGCTCTTCGGTCTATCGATGATGCTATCTGGGAGTTTCCCTCGGAATGCCTGCTTGAGGATGATTTTCTCGATCCCATTCTTTAAAATATGCTCGCCGGGTAACTGCATACAAAGCTGGATCAAGCTTTCATCGAATAAGGGTGAGAGCGGGGTGATGCCGTGCGCTCCGAGCATCCGTTCAACTTTCGGTAAAATCAGATGCGCTCCCTTTTGGCGCATGTTGATGAGTAAAAGTTTCTTGAGAAATGATTCCGGCTGAGCAGTCTGGAACATCGGACTAAGGATCGCTTCTAGGTCATTCTCGGCACTGATTTTACGTTGCCATTCTGGTGTGAGAAGATGATTTATCTCCTCGTAGCTACGCCTGTAAGATGCCAGATAAGCTTTCTCTCTGTGGTTCTCAGGTTGTTCATTCTTGCTACCATACCAATGGTGCAGCAACATCGTCATGTTCTTCGGTCCTCCGAAGATCGGATCGCCACCCTCGCCATTATAAACTCCGCTGTATCCCTGAGTTGCTACATGCTTGGCGAGAAGGTAGTTTGGCATCGTCACGGGATCACCGATGGGGTCATTTAGGTTCTCCACTATCTCGTGGAGACAGGGGAGAAAGCTCTTCGGGTTCACCTCTACTTCCTCGCATTTCACGCCAGTGTGAGCTGCGACTGCGCGGATGTGCTCTAGTTCGTTTGGAAAATGCTCACCAAAATGAATCCCGAAAGTATTTACTTTATCTGCACCATAGATCTCCGCGAGTGCTGCGGTCACGATGCTGGAGTCAATACCGCCAGAGAGAAATACTGCGAAGTCATCCATCTCACGTGGACGAGTGCGCTCAATGCTCTCATGGAACCTCTTACGGAATTCTCCGACCCAGTCATCGCATTCTATTTGCTGATCATATTCGGGTTGGAAATAGCGGTGTTGCTCACGTGTCTGAGCATCATAATAGCTGCCAGACATCATCTCGTGAATTCCCTCTAGCATGGTGTTCTCGCTCGGGACGTAGCTGAGTGCGAGATACTGAGCGAGCGATGCAGGGCGAAGAGTGGGGGAGAAATGCGCTGCTTTATAGAGTATCCGTGTCTCGGTAGCGAAGCTGAAATGATCACCCTTGTGATGATAGAAAAGCGTGCGTCTCCCAGATTTATCCCGCAATAAATAGGTGCAATCTCGATGAATAATGATGCCCACGTAGCTTCCTGTTAGAGAGTCTAACAGTTCAGAAAAATCACGCTCATCAGAGGTAAGTTTTTCTAACAGACCCTGCGGAGTTTCGCATCCTGAGCAATGCGGCATTCCAGCGAGTGCGATCAGAGTTTGCTCATTGTGAGCGATTCCTGCCAGCTTGCTAGAGCAGGCATCTGAGGCGTATGCGATGTGTAGATCTTTGAAATGGAAGTGTTCTATTTTGCTTAGTCCTTGATGGCGTGCATGATCTGCCATTTCCCTAAGCCTGCCATCATCACGATGACCAAAATATCCGCACAGCAAGCTCATTTATCCGAAGTCTCCAGAGACACTGGTGCTAGTATCTGAGTGGAGCGCCGCGTAGGCTGCTGCAAAGGTGACGCCGGTTACTAAGCAGTGATTCAGCGTCTGGCTAAACTGATGATACATGATGCCGTGTGCTGGGAAGTTAGAGCTGTATTGCGCGATGATTTTGTCTTTAATCTTCGTCTTAGCAAGATGCTCCATGCTCACTCCTAGATCGACTATTTCTTTCCCTCCTAACTGCCATTTATTTAATGGATCTCTTAATCTGCTGACCATTTTTTCTCCGTGATATCCCGCGTTGTGAAGGGCGTAGATTTCTAGTTCAGGATTCGTATTGATCAGCTCCTTGACCTTGTCTGTTAGATACTCTGGGTAGAAGTTTTCACTGATGATAACGATGCCATTCTCAGCGTGAAATTTATTCATCACGAGCCAATCTACCTGGATGTCGTGCTCACAGATGAGGAGCTTAGCGGCACCATAGTCATAGATGTCAGGTTCGCTCGCTGGCTGTGGTTTTTCTAACAACTGCGGGCTGGTGATCATGCCTGAAAGCTGATCATCTTCGTATTTAAATTTCTTGCATTGCTTCCGCCAGTAATTCAGAAACTTAGCCCATTTTCTCCTCGAAAGTGTCTTGTTGCTTACTCTAACAGCCATAAAAACGAGCAACGGAATAAGGAGAAACACGGGAGTGATCCCCCATTCAAATAAAGCATGTAGTATGCCTGTGAGGAAAAAGGTCAGAAAGGCTGCTCCAAATAAGCAGCCTGCTAATGATCGCTGGGTTTGCTGAGCCATGAAGCAATACAGCTCATCCTCAGTGTAATAGTAGGTGTGATTCTGCGAGAGCTTCTCGATGCATTTGATGAAGTAGGCATCAGTGAGGCTCTTGCTGCCATTGGCGTGTCTTTTAGGGTCAAATATAAAATGTCTTTTGCAATTCAGACAGCTCATGCCGTCTTTGCCGCGTTTGTGATTGTAGCTACATTTTGGACATTTCATGATGTTATAAAATTGTTTTGTTTACCATCGGGTGATTCTCATGCGTGGGTCCGAAATCGCTATCCGGATGATAAGCGATGACTCTGAGATCACGGTCTGTAGTATGGAAGCTATGCTGCCCATCTTGAGGGATATAAAAGATAGTTCCAGGCACTAGAGGTAAGTTTTCCTCAGGAGTGACACAGGTGCCAGTGCCACTGATGATCACTCCCAGTCTTAGCGATGGATGCGTGTGCTGAGACTGCTCCGTCCCGCTGGGAATGTGGAGCAAGTTCAAACAAGGATCACCCATCATCACTGGAGAAATAAGCAGGGAATCCGTGCAGCCATCGATGTAGGTCAAACGACCTTTCTGCTCCACGGGTCCACCGATCTGGAAGAAGCCTTCGTAACCTATTCGAGACATCACAATGGCTCTGCCAATCCCATCACAAGTAAGATACAGATCTCTAGGCACTGAGAAATACATACCTTCTGTTAGAGTGTAATCATTGCCCGCATAACGCAGCGAGATCTCACCAGTAATCACATAGCCAAAATACGTTTTCGGCTCACTAGAGGTAAGTTTTAGCTCCTCGTCACTAAAACAAAACAGCTCAGACGCAAACACATCTGAGCTGAGATCTTTGAGTAGTCCGTGATTTGGGTTGAAGACTTGCATTGAGTTTACTCTTCGACTTCTACTACCATGTTGATCTCTACTGAGACATTGAGTGGTAGGGCGGCGGCTCCCATGGCGGTGCGGGA
>CAKZMG010000110.1 GCA_937128235.1 uncultured Verrucomicrobiales bacterium | reverse complement strand
TCAAAAGCAAAAGCTTGTGTGATCTCTTCAACAGCAGACTCACCAAGGATGATTTCCTTCAAAAACTGAGCCTTCTCTGCCGCCGCAGGAGTAGTCCCCGGCAACACATTATAAATGAAAAAGTTAAGAGCGCCTGATCTATGCTCATTTCCCAGATCCTTAACAATGTCAATCACCGCACTAGTAAGCTCAGCTCCATCAATCGGCTTAGGATTCAACCCTTGCCCCTTACGATCTTCAATCTCCTGTAAATATTCTAAATATAGTTTCATTTCTGGAGCAGATTCTCTACGGAAATCACGTTATTTCAAGGATAATTTGTGTATTCTCAATTCACTACAAACCTACAAGAGAATTATCTGGCACAAAAGAAATACTACGAATTTTGATCTAATCGGTTTGTTATTTATAATATACTATCTAGATATACAGCTGGCGGATTCAATATTTTACCATGATTGAATTTAATTTTAATAAGCATCAAAATAAAGAACTTCATCAAACTCTCGATAACTTTTACAAAACTAAAAAGAAAAGAATTTTAGAAGGCTGTTTATTTGGCGGAAGTGATTGTTCCGCTCCTATCTCATCACACTCACTTTCATTGTGCTGGCTGAAATTAATTGCTAGGAATGGTTTTATTACTAGACTCAAGTTTAATCCGAGACAGGCAGGAAAGCAACCTTTTGGGGTTATGGAAGAACGCGAAGGCTATCGCACATGTTCTACATTTCCGGGATTCTGTGATCTACACGATAGTGAACTTTTTAAATCGATTGATTCAATAAGTATTGAAGATTCGCCACAGAACTGCCTATTAATTGCCTACCGTTCATTATGTCACAACCTTCAAGCTAAACATAGTAATATTGCAACTATGCTAGATCACCACAGTATTTTCAGATCTCCGACCCCAAGTCTACGAGATAAATTTACTAGATCGGAAATGTTTTTTACTGTTCACATGCTTAAAGTAAAAATGGATTTTGATTTAGAAATTCGATCTCCGTCCGAGAAGAGTAAATTTTCGCATTTGCTCTTTAAATATCCTCATCAATTACCCGTAGCAGGCACCGCAAGCTTCCTGCCCTACATAACCCCAACCGGTAAAGCTTTAAAGCCGAAGCCAACAGATTGGTGTCAATTCTCGGTTATCCCTCAAGAAGCTGGATCAACTGTGATTTTAACCTATTATAGATCATCTAAAAGCGGCGGTCTTTTGGCTAAAAGCCTTAGCTCTATAATTGAAAATGGATTTGCTGAAATTGCCTTTAAATATCTACTTGAAATTGCCGACAACTTAGCGATCTCGCCAGATTGGTGGGATAGCTTGGAGAGCGGTAAACAAAATAATATAATGCAAAGAACTGAAAGAGGCTTTGGGATTAATGAGAATAGCACTTCACCTAAAGCTTCTCATTTCAAAGTTAATGGTATTAACATGTTCTGTAAATCTACACCGAGTATGTTAAACTTATAATCGTTTTCTATAAGCACTCTCATACTTGATCACCTAACCTTGATTTACTGTATCAATTACTGTATCAAAGCCATCTATTGCTTCGCCTTTTACTCCAGCAATTTCTTTTGTATCACCTTATGTATCCCTCTGACTTACAGGGTCATTACTAGGTCATCTGTTCCCTCAGCTCAGTTTACAGGGTCATTAATCCCATCATTTTACTGTATCACTTTTATTTAGAGAGCCATTTATTCCCTCATCTCGCTTTATCGGGACATAAGGGAGAGAGAGAACTATACAAGCACTTCCCAGTAGCCATCTTTTTTAGCTCCATGGCGGACGATGCATTTATGACCTTTAAGCCACTTGAGGTAACGTTCTATAGTTGCTGTTCCTACATCCATCTTTTGAGCGTAATCGGGAATACTAGATTCTGGATTATTGCGTATTAAATCTAGAAGTTGACTCTGCTTTTCTGGAATATTCACCCCATCATTTATCCCATCATTTATCCCATCACTTATCTCATCACTTATCCCATCACTTATCCCATCATTCCTCATATCCACGAAATCTGGATCACGTAGGATGAGCCAGTCCATTGAATCGCCGGTTTCGGTTACTTTTGGGGTGGGTAGCTTGGCGTCGGTGCAGAGTTGTTTGACTCGGGCGATGCCGCTGCCCCATTGCTCGATGTAGTTGAGTTCCTTGAAGACACGAGCGATGACGCGGTTGCGGATTTCTGAGCGACCTTGTTGGATGTCCTCGGTAGTGAGTCCATTCGGTAAGCCACCGGGTGAGACCACATTGAGGGCGTCGTCGTAGATGCCTATCTTAATATCTCTGCCGAAGTTGGAGTAATCACGGTGGACGTAGGCATTGATTAGGACTTCACGGATTGCTGCGGTGGGGATTTCTGGAGTTTGGGTGCTTTGGAGACCTAGGATCTCTACTTTGAGCTTGAGATGATTCTGGATGAATAGCTCGGCGGACTCTAGCTGGCTGAAGAGATCATTAGTGTATTCTTTTTTGTCCAGAAAGACGGTCATCGTAGTGCCTTTGAAGAGTGCGCATTTGGTCTCTACGTGCTCGTAGTGGCCGAGTAGAATGAGCAAGCCATGGCTGGGGAAGAGCTTGCCTCCCTCGGAGCCGATGAGTTTCAAATTACTGAGCTTTTCGTGATCCAGAGTCTTGCCCATTTTCTCAAATCGCTGAGTGAGTGGGGTGAGGTCTAGTGAGTCGAAATTGATACTGAGATTGAGCTGTTCGTCGTAGCTGAGGTTGAGACGCTGGAGCTCTAGCGACTGGATATGCTCGGGCGATGCAGGACGATTGCTCGCTCCGATACGCACGTAGGTTCCTGAGTCACGACCTTTGCTCTTCAGATAATACGGCATCAGTGGACTACGAAATACTTCTATGACTAGGAGTTCATAGCCGTTGACATTTTCAATATACATCTCAGGCACCAAGCTGGGATGGCAGGAGCTGTGAATGATCGAAGCAACCTCGTCTTGAAGCTCAAAGATATCCAGTCCACCAATACCCACCAAGGTGAGGTCATCATTCACTCCAATGACCAGCTTTCCTCCACTACCATTGGCAAAGGCTATGACAGTTTTAGCGATTTGTTCACCTTGAGGCAGCTGAGACTTGAGTTCCAGCACCTTGCTCTCACCTCGCTGGATTTCTTGCCAGAGAAGGTTTTGAGTATTAGGGGTGTTTGGAAATTGTTGATCAGTCATCGCTTCATCTAAAATTTTTACAGTCTAACAATATGCTGTCAAACTTAAACAAAGCTCATATTTAGCGCTCGTGTTGGATATGTGAAACAAGCTGTTTCACAAATGGAGATTTGTCTATCTTGTTCACCATTAAACTCATGTCTATTTCAGATCAGAATAAAGTTATCATTAATCGAGTAGCAGCTAAAAAGGCTTCTCGCAGGATTCATCGTGTTTTTAGAAAAAGAAAAGCAAAAGAGTCGGTTCTATAATTTAGAATTAATCTTATTCTCCTTCACCTTTTGTTCTTTGCCTTTTAAAATAGTTTCCTCGCCTTCATAAGAGATCTTGGACTACCATTGTGTTGTGAAAAAAACATTCTCTCTCTTATTGGCCATATCCTTTACTCTCACTGCCTGTAAAAACAACAAAGCACCTGACTCTGAATCATCAGCATCTCATCAAAAGTTAGAAGACGAACACATGAAACCCACTCAGCAAGAATTCACTCAATGGCA
>CAKZMG010000109.1 GCA_937128235.1 uncultured Verrucomicrobiales bacterium | reverse complement strand
TTTACGATTTCGTCCACCACATCCATGTTTTCTACTTGGCCAAACACGGTGAATCCTCCATTCAGAATATCGAGCCTCTCGGAGTTGTCATCCAGATTGATAAACCACTGCGACGTTGCTGAGTCTGGCTTTCCATCCCTCTTTGCCATCGCTAGTGTGCCGCGGAGGTTTGAAATCCCTGATTCATTCTTGATCGGAGCTCGAGCCGCCACATTATCTAACAAACGACCATTCCCAGACGAACTCAGTTTGAACCCTCCAGTCTGCAGAACAAAGCCTTCTATGCTACGGTGAAACACCGCCTTATCATAGTCACCACGTTCCACATAAGCGATGAAGTTTGCCACCGTTACAGGAGCCTTATCATCATAGAGCTTAAGAAAAAGATCTCCATACTCAGTCTCCACCTTCACCCGTGTCTGAGCCGACGCAAACATGCTCAGACAAGCACCCACGAATATCATCACCATTAACCTCATGAAAAAAATCTAACCAAAGCATCAGCAAAACGAAGCTTTAAAATAATTGGAATGTTTAGTGCTAAAAAGCCATTTTGATGATTCATTTCTAAACTTTACTCCGGAAGGAGATCCTTCGGAACAGATTTTACATCTTCGGTTTCAAGAACAGAGCGCAGCCGAGTTAACTCATCTTCTACTTTTTCCCCGTTTTCTAAACGGCGCTCCAATATTCTTATCTCTAGTGGCAGTATATTAAGAAAATAACTACCAGCGTGCTCAGCACCTATCTTCTTCTCAGCATCAAGAAGCCATGTGAGACATTTGATTTGTTTCTCAGCATAACTAAGTTTTTGATTAGCTTGGAGCCATTTTTCGAGTCCAGCTTCACCAAATGCATTTCCCGCCCAGTATGGCTTAGTATGATCCTTACCATCTTTTCCTTTTCTTTTTAAACCATATCGAGAGTAGTTAGCTGGTCTATCTTCGAGCTGAGAACGAATACTCCAATAACATGCATCACCCACTGAATTTCCGAAATAATGGTTTCTGAAGTTTATTGATTGTCGTTTATCCTGAAGATGTTCAATGAGAAAAGGCAGGCCTTTTTCTTTGTATTTACTAAGCTCCTTAAAGGCATTGTGACACTTTGCGAATTGCGCTTTTCGTTGATTTTTTAGGTCAATGATTCTCTGAGCATCTTCCAAGGTCAGCTCAAAGTTTGTCTCTGCAGCTGCTATTTCTTCATAAACAAGATCTTCGATGAGACCACGAATTTCAATTTCCTCTGCTTTACTTGCCCTTTCACCAAAGGTGCACAGAGTAAAAATGAAGTAGGAGGTTAATAGTAAAAGGATTCTCATAAAGAAAATCTAACCAAAGCATCAATAAAACGAAGCTAAAAACTATCCACTTGTCTGTTCTACCTGCTCTAGCTAGTTTCAATGCCCTTAGATAAATGTCATTTAGGAATGAAGTATCTACACTACTTGAAAAAATGGATCCATACTCACCTCCCATATCAGACCAACCATCACCTCCTCGTGATATCCCCAAAATTGGACTTCTGCGATCTGGCCTTATCGCTCTCTCAGCAATATTCGTAGCCTTCCGAGACCTCCCTGGCTTGCACTTCACAGGATTAATTATGGTGATCCTCTTTATGCTAATTAGCTACGCTGCTATCTATTTCAGAGTAGCGTATTTGCTAGGTATTTTCTGTTCCCTCATGACGCTCTATGCTTGTAAATCTGTCTTTATGTCACTCTCTGCCAACGCCGATCTAGCTGACAACTTAGTTCAACTGGGAGTTTTCATTCCGTTACTCTTTGCCTCTCTAATCTTCTTGGGACACGCTTATTTCTCAGGCAGACTCTATGAATAGATATACAAATATACTAATTCAGAAATAAATAAACCAATCTAATCATCATTCTCACTAGCTTTAGTTCTAGCTTCTCTTCTTTCTCGCCCTTGTTGCCTTCTTTCCTCTCGGCTCATTCTTGGACGTCTAGTTACTTCATCGGGCTCCAACTTCTTTAGCTTGATGGTGAAATCTGGGTATTCTCCATCATTACATCGCCATTTGCTTTCTAATAGTTCTTC
>CAKZMG010000108.1 GCA_937128235.1 uncultured Verrucomicrobiales bacterium | reverse complement strand
ATGCTTGTGATGCCGGCCGTGAAGGTGAGCTCATCTTCAACTACATTTTAGAACTGGGTAAGATAGACAAGCCCGTCCAGCGACTCTGGATGCAGTCTATGACGAACAATGCTATCCTCGAAGCCTGGAGCAAGATGCGCGATGCAGACGAGATGAAAAACCTCGGTGATGCAGCCAAATGCCGCTCCGAGTCTGACTGGCTTGTGGGTCTAAATTCTACGCGTGCACTCACCTGTTTCCGTTCACGTCACGGTGGATTCAACATCACATCCGCAGGTCGCGTGCAGACTCCTACGCTCGCTATCTTAGCGAAGCGAGAGAAAGAAATCCGTGCGTTCGAGCCTACTCCTTACGCTGAGGTCCACGCTGACTTTGGCGTTTCTGCTGGGAATTATGACGGCAGATGGATCGATACCACATGGGCGAAAGACCCGGCGAATCCGCACTCCAGAGCGGAGCGCATCTGGGATAAGTCACTCGCTCAGCAGATAGCGGACCGCTGCACCGGCAAGACCGGAACCGTCACAGAGACCAAGAAACCGACTAAGCAGGCACCAGCTCAGCTCTATGATCTCACTACGCTTCAGCGTGAAGCTTCTAGTAGATTCGGATTCTCAGCGCGTAATACGCTACGCATCGCCCAGGCACTCTATGAGCGCCACAAGATGCTCACTTACCCGAGAACGGATTCACGTTATCTGCCAGAAGATTATGTCAGCGAAGTGAACTCTACGATCAGCGCCATCTCTAAGGATCACGCACCGCTCGCACCTTACGCGAAGAACATCATCAGCAAAAAGCTGATGGTCCCAACCAAGCGTGTCTTTAACAATGCGAAAATTTCTGATCACTTTGCGATCATTCCTACAGGGAGATTTGTGAAGTTATCACCTGATGAAGCCAAGCTCTTTGACCTAGTGTGCAAGAGATTTCTCTCCATCTTCTACCCTCACGCTGTATTTGAAAATACGCGCAGGCTCACTGCGATAGATCACGGATCTGAGACAGATACCTTCCTCACTACAGGTAAGGTTCTAGTAGAGCCAGGATTCCTAGAAGTCTATGGCAGACAGGTAGGTGTGGCTGCAGGCAAGGATGAACTCTGTCCAGTGAACGATGGCGAGACAGCCAATGTGGATCACATCGAAATGAAAGAAGATGAGACCCGCCCGCCAGCAAGATTTAACGAAGCCACTCTCCTCTCCGCTATGGAAGGTGCTGGCAAGACCATTGATGACGAAGAACTCCGCGAAGCAATGGCTGAGCGAGGACTGGGAACTCCGGCTACGCGAGCATCAATCATCGAGGCTCTACTTCGCCAGAAATACATCCTCCGTGATGGGCGTGACATCCACGTGACAGCAAACGGACTCCGCCTCATCGACACCCTGCTCGGGTTCGGTGTGGATACCCTTACCTCTGCCTCTATGACTGGTGAGTGGGAGTATAAACTTCACCAAATGGAGGACGGAAAGCTCAGCCGCGATGAGTTCATGCAGGAAATCATTAACTTCACTGAGGACATCGTGGAGAAGGCGAAGAAGCGTGCGGAGTATCTGAAAAACAAAGTTTTCCCAGACATCAAGGCACCTTGCCCTAAATGCCAAGCACCAACACTCAAGCAGACTGATGCCACCTATGAGTGCCACGAGCCAGAGTGTGACTTCCGTATGGGCAAGCACATCGCCAGCCGTCTGTTAGAAGAGAAAGAAGCCAACGAGCTCTTCTCTAAAGGCATGGTAGGACCGCTAGAAGGATTCAAATCTCGCTTCAATAAGCCATTCGAGGCAGCACTCGTGCTGGATAAGAAATTCAAAGTTACCTTCGACTTCGGAAACGATGACGAAGACGTAGAGCTCGATGATTCCATGATCGTTGGAAACTTCACCCACGAGGACAAGGAATACAAAGTCTATGAGACCGAGAAATTCTACCGTGTGCCGGAGCTCAAAACCAAGAAGGAAGAGAACGGGATAAAGATCTCCAAGATCCTTCTCCAGCAGCCGATCAGCCGTGAAGATGCACTTCTGATGTTCCAAGGGCAGAAGAGTTCACTGATGGAAGATTTCATTTCTAACAGAACCAAGCGCAAGTTCAAAGCTCATCTTCTCTACGACTTCAAGGCGAGCCGCCCGATCTTTGAGTTCCCACCGAGAGCTGCTAAAAAAGGAGCTAAGAAAAAAGTCGCTAAGAAGGCAGCGAAGAAGACCGCTAAAAAAGCCGCCAAAAAGGCTGCTAAGAAAGCACCTAAGAAGGACTAAAACTTACCTCTGGTACACTTATTAGATAGGTCTCATAGGACGTATCGGACCTATCACGCACTCCAGAAAAAACTTACCTCTAAGGTGTAGGATTACAGCAAGGTGCTACGAGAATAGAGGGAGACTACTTCTACTCCACGTGCTTCTATCGCTGCTCTGCCGCCTTCTTCTCTGTCCACTAAGATAAGAGCGAATTTCACGATGCCTCCAGCTTTCTCGATGGCATCTATCGCCTGGATGGTAGAGCCACCTGTGGTGATGACATCATCTACTACCACGACTTGATCACCTTCTTTGAAATTTCCTTCGATCTGCTTGCCGCGACCGTGTCCTTTTGGCTCTTTACGGATGTTGAAGACCTGGATCATCTCGTCTGGATGCTCCATCGCTGAGGTCATACCTACTGCTAGTGAGATAGGATCTGCTCCCATGGTCATGCCACCTATAGCGTCTATCTTTAGGCCTTCAGACTGGATCTTCATTCGCACCGCTTGCCAGCCTACCTTACCTACTAATCTCGCACCTACAGGATCTAGAGCAGTCACTCTGCAATCAATGTAAAGATCCGATGTCTTACCAGACGCAAGGGTGAACTCACCGGTTCTAACAGATTTCTCTAACAATAATTTTCTAAGCTGATCATACGTTTCTGACATGCACGGAGATTCACAGGAGAGCCGGCTAATGTAAATGAAAAATCCCAGAATCCGCTACTGTGAAAGCGGAGACTAGGATTTGAATATTTATATGTGAACAAAAATGCTCTACGGCTGTGGCAGAATCACTGACTTCGAGTAGTGATGTCCGTTTTTCAAAAGGAATTTTGCTAAGTCTTCAGCGGAAGAGATTGGCTTTTTATCAAGCGAGTTCATGCCGCTATCTGAGAGCACTAGGATACTGATGTCCGCACCAGCTAATCTAGCTGAGCTAGCATTAGGAATAGTAAGCACCGTGTCATTCACGAGAACCTGATTTCCCTTAATGCTAAGCTTCTTGCTCGTTCCGTTAGACTGCACCACAACGCGTCTGTATTCTTTAGCTCCAGTATTCAATGTGAACTCAAAGTTAAAGCTGAGAGTGAAGTCGAAAATATTCTCTGCCAGGAAATTCTCTCTGTCCACGATGGTTGCTGATGACTTGATGCCATCCAATGTTGGCTGTGCAAGCAGTTCATTGAAAGCAATATTTGGCTCAATACGCTCTCTGTAGAGTGAGAAGACTGGCTTATCTCCATTGGCTTCGATCTGGTCCTGGTGGATCAGTCTGTATCTCACCATAGAAATATCTCCACCCAGATCCACTCCATCAACATTGATCTGACCATTGTATCTATCAGTCACAGCTGAGAAGAAGCTGATCTCGATCGGGTTTGGTATTTCTTTAGCTCCATCAGGTCCATTTTCTGTCCCTGTGTTTTCACTATCCTGAATGAGTAGCCACTCATAGTTATTTCCTGTGCGGATCACAATGCCTTCTAGATCCTTACCCACAGAGTCAAACACCTCTTGTGCTAATCTGGATGCTCGCGCCTTAGCATGCGTAGTCTGCCATGCTCCTACTGCCATCTTGGTCATCCCCATGAGGAGACCCACTATGACGAGAGTGATCGTCATAGAGATAAGCAGCTCGATAAGCGTGAATCCTTTTTGAGAATGTCTTCGTATTCTCTTTTGTAATCCTAGTGAAGTGGTTTTCTTTGTTTCAAATTTCATCTTATTTAATGGTGATATTTTATGATCTGTCTCGTTTAGCAATCAATGTCAGCGGAGTTATCGTCTAACAGCCATATTCACTTCTGTGACGGCATTTCCGATATTCTTGAAGTTCCATGCTCCACTGGAAATATACTGTGAGTTGTTAGACTTCAGCCTGAAAAACTCTGCTTTAAATGCGATTACTGCCTTTGGAAAGTCAGCTGGATTACCAATATCCGCACCTGGATTATCTGGATCCGTGATTCCTGAGTCATCACGCGCTGTAAGAACGAGTTTATCTGGAGAAGAGTTCGTGGTATCTTTGATTAACTGAGTCATCCTCACCGCAAACACCACGCCATCAACTACCTCAGCAGAAAGCTCCTCACTGATCTTGGTATCATCCACCCCGAGTGTTCTGACAGCGGTCTGGATAATGTAGTCTCGCCCTTGGATGCCATCATCACCAGTGTAAGCTGGCAGGATTCCATCATTGTCATTATCTACTGGGTTGGCTTTGTACTGATACATCAGCACTGCCTTATTGCTATCGTGTGAGCCTTCTATCATTCTGAATGCTTTCTCAAATGAATTTGTGTAACTCGTATCAGAAGAACGTAAAACACTCATCTCCTTGGAGAGTGTGTCTTTCATTCTGTTCGCATCTTTAGTGCTGAGTGCGCGCTGGATATTCTTCTGAGCAGGCCCGAAGACTCCAAGGAAAGTGGTCAGCAGCAGAGTGACCACGCCCATGGCGATAGCCACTTCTACGATGGAGAAACCCTTGCGGATTCTATTCGTCCTGTGCGAATGAGTGAGCTGATTGTTGTTAGCTGAAGGTGTGAGTAATTTCATAATATTGAGTCGAAAGGAATTGATTGTTTGTAAGCCGTCTATCGTGATTAGTCGTTGTTAAAATTCTGCGTCACCAGAACCATTGATGATTTGGTTAGCACTGCGGAACTTAGCCATTCTGCCATTTGCCCAGATCTTAAATCCGCCCACATCACGCTTAGCATTCTTAGCCGGGTCTGGAGCTGTAGCGCCTGGTCTTAGCTTACCAGCTTGGACCACGAACTGACCATCTGTCACAGGAGTTCCGCTAGGATCTACGAGGGCTCCCTCTGAGTTAAATTGATACACATAACAGTTTTTACCACTGGTGCTGCCTGGGAAGATAGCTGTTTCTGTGGCGGTTCCTGGTTTGTTGCTGAGCTTGGCATTAAAGTAAGTATTACTTGGCAGTGTGCTAGCTCTAGTCACTAGTTTCCACTGAGTCACATCTGCGATGTCCGTGACAGGCAGCCCTGCTCCATCTCTACCCGTAGCCACACCTATCATTCTAAGATAGCGGTCTCTCTTATCCTCATTATCCCCAGATGAGTCTGCGTAGATCACTACACGTGTGGGTGCTCCAGATGACTTTGCCACTTGTCTCGCCTGTGCAAAAATACTATCTGCAAGAGGCACAGCCGTATCCACCCCCTTAGAGGATGCTATGTTCTTGATCGCACCTACTCCCACCCCCAGAAGGGTTGCGATGATAGCCATTACCACGAGTATTTCTACTAGCGTGAATCCCTTGGAACTTCTCGGTCTTCTTGAGTTTTTGTATGTGTAAGAGTCAGTTATTCTCTCACCTGACGCGCTTAGTTGCTCTGTCATGGGCTCTTTAGTTAGGCTAGATAAATGCATATTATTTCTGGATTCTGTGATTTGTGGTATAGACTAGTGGATTTAGATACCACTGAAAGCTATATTTTATAAATTACGCAAATCTGCCAGAGAATCAAGCTAAAATGTAAATACAAAGTAACTTCATTTCTATCAAATTCCTTAGTATTCGTCATTTAGACAAAAAAATCTGAATAAATACCTCTCTTCCATAGGTCATACTCACTGAACAAGCAAATGATCCACTATGAAAATCCAAATAAAAAATATCTTCAATAAATTCAATCTCCGCACCATTTCAGCGGCGATCTGCGTGTCACTAGTCAGCTCATGCGCCTATGATGCCTATCCTGTGAACTCATCCTATGGCGGACATTCACCCTATGGCGGATCTCCCTACGGAAATACCCGCACCGTCTCAGACCCGACCATTCCGCTGATCCTCGGAGCATCAGCCATCGGTGCAATCGCCTATTATGGCAAGAAAAAGCACGACCGCCGCCACCGCTCAAACCATTATTACCACAGAGATCACAGAAACCACGGGCACTATAACCACAACCGTTACCGCAGTAATGGATACAGCGCCTACAGGAATCACAATGTGAACCATGACAGCTACCGTAATAATCACTCTAGCAGTTACCATAGGAGTAATCATAGCTCCCATAGAAACAGTACTAGCAGAAATAGCTACCGCAACAGCGCCCGCGAAGCTCTTGAAAGAAAGAGAAATTCACAACGCAGAGCCCCACAGGTCACGCGCCCGCATCACTCACAGGTAGTCTCTACGCGTAGCTCAGGTAGTACTTGATCACGCTCACGCGACTAGAGGTAAGTTTTACCTCAGAAAAATCTCCCCTCCCGCACTCAAACCTTGACTATACCTCTGCTCCTGCGTTCACTCCGTGGAAATTAAACAAACCATTATTCTAAAGTGAACGCATACGAAATCTACCAAGCAGCAGACCCAGCACTCATCACGGAACTTTTCACCTGGCTCCGTAATGATGAGAAAGACCTCTACAAGAACACCGTGGCATCGCTCGCGCAAGATCGTAAGCTCCGCCCAGTATTCATTCAGAAAAAGCAGATTCCGGAGCAGTTCGCATGGCTGCACAAGACCCTCAAACTCAAGTCAACAGACATGATGGGTGAGCACCTCTTCCAGCTCTTTTTCATGAAGGGAAATGAAGAACTCCTCGTCACTTTCTGTGATGCCATGGGCATAGAGCACGATGGCAAAGGCTCTGTAGAAGGAGAGCTACCAGACTCACTAGATGCTGATAAAGCCAAAGGTGCTGTCGATGCGCTACTAGCCAAGTATGATGCTAAGCTCGTCACCGCCTACCTCTACGTTTTCAATCTCCAGACAGAAGGCGGATGGGACTCCATTAGCGAGATTCTCAAGTCTGATGATCGCTTGAAATTAGCGTAAATTTTCTCTCTAACAAATTCTAACAGAAACTAGAAAATGGACACAACATCTTGCACATTTGGCGGGCGCGACTCTAAGAAAGACATTGAAGAGTTACCCGTATTCGCACCTAAGTTTGACTCAGATGGACTCATCCCCGCGCTCGCGATGGATGCAGAGACCAAGGAGCCGCTGATGCTCGCGTATATGAATGAAGAGTCACTCAAAATGACGCTCAAGCTCGGCGAGGCAGTTTACTACTCTCGCTCACGCCAAGAGATCTGGCACAAGGGAGCCACCTCTGGACACACCCAGAAGATCAAGCAGATCAAGACGGACTGTGACCAAGACGCGCTCATTCTCTACGTAGATCAAGCAGGTTCCGGAGCCTGCCACACTGGTAGAAATTCTTGTTTCTACCGTGAAGTAGCCGTGGGAGAAAATGCATCACCGACAGCGCTCAAATTCACAGAAGACCTTACCTTCAATCCAGAAGACGTTTATAAGAAGTAGCATTAAACCTGCGGTTTTGGAAGCAAGAAGCAGGAAGCAAGGAGCGCACTGACGACATGATAGATAATATTCAAAAAATTTCTGACCAAGCAGTAGCTGGCATTTCAGCCGCTACAGATGAACGCAGCCTCGAAGACGCACGCGTGGCATTCCTGGGGAAAAAAGGAACTCTCGCTGGCGCATCTGCTGGCATCAAGGACGTGCCGAATGAGGACAAGCCAGCATTTGGTGCAGCGCTGAACCAAGCCCGCACCGCCATCAATGCCGCGCTCGATGCCAAGACCCTGGAGCTGCAAAATCTCGCAGATCAGAAATCCGTAGCCGGCATAGACCTCACACTCCCCGCGCGCGAGCTCGCCGCTGGTGGTCTTCACCCGCTCACCATTGTTAAGGACAGAGCTATCCAGATCCTTCGTCGCATGGGATTCGCCCTCGCTGATGGTCCAGAGATAGAGACAGAATATCATTGTTTCGATGCCCTCAACACCCCAGATGATCACCCAGCGCGGAACGAGAAAGACACCTTCTACTTCGATGGTGGTAAACTTCTCCGTACTCACACCTCCTCGGTGCAGATCCGCACGATGGAAAATTCAACGCCACCCGTGAGAATCATCGCCCCTGGCTCCGCCTACCGCAGAGACGATGTGGACGCCACACACCTGCCAGTTTTCAACCAACTCGAAGGACTCTACGTGGACACCGATGTGAAACTAGGAGACCTCAAAGGCACGCTAGAATACTTCCTCCAAGCCATGTTCGGCGATAACACAGAGGTAAGGTTTCGCCCACACTTCTTCCCATTCACCGAGCCAAGTTTTGAAATAGATGTCAAACTCACCATCGCGGGCCAAGAGCCGAAGTGGATAGAAGTAGCTGGCTGTGGAATGGTAGATCCAGCCGTCTTCAGCTCCATTGCTACCCAGCGCGGTGACGATGCATTTGATCCAGAGAACGTCACAGGCTACGCCTTCGGAATGGGTCTAGACCGCCTAGCCATGATCCAATACGGCATCAAAGATATCCGCGCACTCATCGAAAATGATACCAGATTCTTGAGCCAGTTTGCTTAGGTATTCACTCCCCCATCGCCTCGTGAACTTGCTGTAATCTTTGTCTTATAATTAAAGAATTATGCGCGTATTGTTTAAGTATTTTTTCCCTTTCTTCCTTTGGCTTAGGTCTTCTACTTAGTCCGTAGAAATAAGGTCTTTCGGAGAAAACTAAATCGATAGTCACGCGGGCCTTTGAACCGTAGATCATCTCGTGAGCATCATTGTATTTTAGACTATGACTACCTTCATCATAGATCATAGGTCCCTCCCTGTCCCCTACCTTCAAAGCACCGGCTAGATAAGGACCTAACTGATAAAGCACGAAGAGTAGCAATGAAAAAAATAAGGCACGCTTCAGCCAAGGATAAACTTTCATTTCCTGTGCGGGGATGAGGGACGTTTTTTAGGCAACGGAACAGCGGGTGCCACTACATTGGGCTTCGATGGTTCAGTAATATAAACATGCTTAACTCCCGCTTCTCGGATCTGCTTCAACAGAGCTATCCCATCATCTACTGATGCTGCACTTGGATCAACTTGTATAACAGGCTTACTATCGACTGATCTACACAGCTCCACAAAAGTCATGATAATCTCCTTTAATTCTCTTGGAGTCACTTTTTCATCTCCATTCACAAGAAATAGTTCACCCTTTTGTCCTGCTTCCATCATTCGGCTTAGAAACATTGGCTCTATATCAAATTTTGCATTCTTTATCTCCTGCATCAAATTTATACTCACCTTCAAAGATTTTTTATCTCCTAGAATCCAAAAACACGGTGGCACAGTCTTAGCAGATTTAGCTGGAACTATCTTCTTATAAACTTGAGCTAATGCCTTATCAAAAGTCACAGCCTCTTTAAAATCTTCACTCCTGATCACTACAGGATTTTTCACCACGTTCTGTGCAGATACTAACACAGAGCTAACAGTAAGAAGAAAAATGATGCAACTTTTTATCATACCAACAACCTCAGTTTCTTAGGTAGGCATTTCATCCCATTTTTCCAACTCTGTAGATTCAGGAATATGTTCTAAAACTGCTTCAAAATCTTGATCATTCGCCTTAGTCGCTCTCTGAGCTATATAATCAGTCTCTCTTATAACTGAAAGTTTCTCTGAAGCCGCAGTAGAGAAAAACTGATCGATACTGACCCCCTCTTCAGAGCTCAATTTCTCCACCTGCTTTTGAAGATATTCTGGGATTTTTATAGTGATCGTATTCATGATTTTTGGATATGTTTAATAAACGTTCCTGGCTCCATTACTCGTATCCCCAAGCTCTCTGCTGGTGATACATCTCGTAAGTTACTTGTAATAATATAGTTTACATTCGATGCTATTGCAAGCTCTACAAGCATATCATCATCTGGATCTGGTAAAAACGGTCTCCAGCTAAAAAATATTTTTTGCTCTATAGCACGATCACAAATCTGATTCAAAACTATATCAATCTGAGAATCTGTGAGATTCGGAATCATCCCATCTCTTTTACTTACCTCTTCATACTCCATCAACAAAGGCACTGAAATAACTGGAATAATTTCTCTGCGATGTATCGATAGCAAAATGGCATGTGATGCTCCCGACCTGCTACGCATTGCAGAAATGATGACATTCGTATCAACAACCACCTTCATCCTTTATATCGAAACCGTATTAAACCCACCATCTATCACAAATTCTGAACCAGTGATGAAGCTTCCAGCTCTGGCAGATGCAAGTAGGAGAGTGGCTCCAATGAGTTCATCTGGATCACCAAATCTGCTCATGGGTGTCTTGCGGAGAATTTCTAGGATACGAGCTTCGTCTAGTGCTCGCTTGTTTTGGTCTGATGGGAA
>CAKZMG010000107.1 GCA_937128235.1 uncultured Verrucomicrobiales bacterium | reverse complement strand
ACTTGCTCATCTGGAGCAGTTGCGTCTCCATATTCCCAATCAGGAATCACCATAGGGGTAAGGTTTTCTTTTTTGTGAGCCAGAGTTTTTACAATGTGATCAAGCGCTCTTCTCGCCATCACATTTCCCTCTAACAGAGAGTTAGATGCAAGTCTGTTAGCCCCATGCAGTCCTGTGCATGCTACTTCACCTATCGCGTATAATCCACGGATCGTGGTTCTGCCATGAACATCGGTAGCCACACCACCACACTGATAATGAGCAGCTGGCACTACGGGGATGGGCAGCTTTTCACAGTCGTGACCGAACTTGAGAAGAGTCTCATAAATGTGTGGAAATCTCTCCTTCATGAAACCTTTCGGTTTATGCGTAACATCGAGGTAAACACAGCTCGCACCAGTCTTCTTGATCTCATGGTCAATCGCCCGTGCAACAATATCACGCGGTGCCAGTGAGCCACGCGGGTCATGTTGCTTAGTGAACTCTTCGCCTTCTGCATTCACAAGAATGCCGCCCTCACCGCGCACCGCCTCAGAGACAAGAAATGACCTCGCTTCTGCTCCCTGTGCAGAGGGGTTATAGAAACATGTTGGGTGAAATTGGACAAACTCCATGTTAGAAATAGTAGCGCCTGCACGCCATGACATGGCTAATCCATCACCAGTTGAGCTGTCAGGGTTGGTGGTGTAGAGATAGACCTTACCGCATCCTCCAGTGGCGAGTAAGACTTTGTCTGAGCGGAAAATTTTGACTTTCTGTGAGGCTTCATCCAGCACATAGGCACCCACTATTCTGTCTTCAGTAGCGATGCCTAGTTTGGCGGAGGTGATGAGATCCACCGCGAAGTGCTCTTCTAAAATAGTGATATTTTCGATCTTCCGCGCGGTCTCTATGAGCGCTTTTGCTATTTCAAATCCAGTGGTGTCCTTGCAGTGTAGAATGCGTCTCTGACTGTGACCACCTTCTTTTCCGAGTGAGTATGACTCGTTCTTGTCTCGGTCAAATTCCACCCCAGCCTTTACTAAGTCATCGATCGTTTCCTTGCCTTGCTCAATGATGGCACGCACGGCTTCCTCCTTACATAGTCCCGCTCCTGCATCAAGTGTGTCTGCGATATGGGACGCCACATCGTCACCCATTTCGCGTTGGGCTTTATCTAGGACTGCTGAGATTCCACCCTGTGCCCATGCCGTGTTAGATTCGATGGCTTTGCCCTTTGTGATGACGGTTACAGTGCCGTATTTAGCTGCGTGAATGGCGAAGGATAGCCCAGCGATGCCAGATCCGATGACGAGAAAATTTGATTCCATGGGACTAGTTTGTTAGAAATTAAAAAAAATTACAGAACAATATTATCGATCAACCTCACTGGACCGAAGAATACAGCGGTTGCTATCACAGCGGGCCGATCCACCTCGGTGAGTGCTTGGAGCGTGTCAGCGCAGACACATTCAAGGTAGTCTATTTTCGATAGGGGAGCGCGTCTGTCCAGATGGAGTCTAAATTTTGATAAAATCCGATCCGTAGATTTCTCACCACTAGCGTAAAGCTCGCGCGCTTTAAGGAGTCCCTCGCGGATAGCTGGAGCGAGGCTGAGTTCTTCACTGCTTAATCCCACATTGCGCGATGACATAGCCAGACCAGATACTTCTCGCACAGTCGGATGAGCGATGATTTCTGTCCGAAAACTAAGATCCCTCACGAGCCTTCTAATGATGGCTAACTGCTGGTAATCCTTCTGTCCAAAAATAGCTGCAGTAGGTTGCAGGATGTTGAAGAGTTTAGTGATCACCATACAGACTCCATTAAAATGCCCTGGTCTGGTAGCTCCACAGAGTAATGATGAGAGAGAATTTTCAGACACTTCAATAGAGCGATCTTCAAAATAAAAATCCTCACTTTTGGGAGTGTAAACATAATCCACACCCAGACGCTCACAGTGCTGTAGGTCTTGAGCAATAGGCTGTGGATAGGAATCTAAGTCTTGCGCTCGGTCAAACTGAATGGGATTTACAAAGATAGAGACCACTACCTTGCCGTGCTCGCCAGCGAGTTCCTTTGCCTTCCGGATGAGTGAAAAATGCCCTTCATGAAGAGCTCCCATGGTGGGAACTAAAACGAGAGGAGTGGGGGATGAATCACAGTGTTCTTGGATGTCGTGTTCTGAATGAAGTTGGATCATAGCGCAGTTTGCTGACACAGAATGCCTCAGATGTTACATTCTGCCAGAAAAAAGAGTAACTTCTTTCGTTGACGTATTCCGATATTGTGTCACATTCTTCTCGGAAAGATTAACAAAACTAAACAACATTTTTTATGATAAATAAATTCCTAAAACCACTACTAGTAACTCTCAGCCTTGCAGTATTCACTTCATCCGCTATTGCTGGACCTATTAAATCTGTCGCTACAGTTGACATGAAAAAGCTTTTTGATGAGTACCACCTCACCAAAGGAGCACAAGCTAAAGTCAAAGAGAACCAAGCAGAGATCGCTAAGGAGAATAACGAGAAGCTCGCTGAAATCCGAAAGATCGCTGATAAGATTGCTGAACTCAGCAAGAAGATCGATGACGGAGCAATCGCACCTAAGCTTAAAGAGCAGCACGTCCGTGAGCGCACACTTCAAGCTAACAAAGGTAACGCACTTGAGAACAACCGCCGTGAGTGGCTCAACCGCCGCAACAAGGCAATCAACGAAAACATCGTTACTGAAATGAGAAAGATCCTTGCTCAGATTCAGGACAAAGTAGAAGCTTACGCTCGCGACAACGATGTTGACATGATCTTCGATAAGTCAGCTCGTGGAACGACACAAACACACTTCCTTATTTTCTCTAAGGACCAGTTTGACATCACAGCAGCACTTCTAGAGACACTCAACAAAGGCGCAGCTCCTGCACCAGCAGAAGCTCCATAGTAGAAGTAATTTACAGCTAAATTTCCAACATCAAAAAGCTCTCTTAGTTCATTCTAAGTGAGCTTTTTATTTGCCCTTTTTATGTAAGCTAGAGGTAAGTTTTTCAGAACGATGGTGTCGACAACGGTAGGGTGTGATTAGCTATCCCTTCCTATCACCAAAGAAATCAAAAATTTTCCGTCATGCATAGTCCACAAAAAAGCCTCACCAGAATCAATCCTGATGAGGCTGTATAATGATTAGGATGTTAGATTTAGATCTTCTCTAAAATAGCATTCAACGTAGCTGATGGACGCATCGCTGGTCCTACTTTCTGATCGCACGGATGGTAGTAGCCTCCCATGTCAACAGCAGATCCCTGAACCGCGATAAGCTCTTCCACGATCTTCGCTTCAGCTGCTTCTAGCTCAGCCGCGATAGGTGAGAATTTCTCAGTAAGAGCCGAGTCATCAGTCTGAGCCGCAAGATGCTTAGCCCAGTAGAGTGCCAGATAGAAATGTGATCCACGGTTATCGATACCGCCGAGCTTGCGTGTCGGTGATTTATCGTTGAGTAAGAAATCACTAGTCGCATCATCCAGCGTAGCACCTAGCACTCTCGCGGATGGAATACTATTCGTCTCACCGAGGTGATCTAGTGATACCGCAAGCGCGAGAAACTCACCGAGTGAATCCCAGCGTAGGTAATTTTCCTTCTCAAACTGCTGCACATGCTTAGGAGCAGATCCACCAGCGCCAGTCTCGAAAAGTCCGCCACCATTCATCAGAGGAACGATGGAGAGCATCTTCGCAGAAGTTCCAAGTTCGAGAATAGGGAAGAGGTCAGTGAGGTAATCACGGAGCACGTTTCCTGTCACAGAAATGGTCTCTAGCCCGTCCTTGATACGACCTAGCGAATACTCAGTAGCTTCAGCAGGGGACATGATGAGAATTTCTAGCCCATCAGTGTCATGATCTCCGAGATACTGCCCCACCTTCTTGATCAGCTCGGCATCGTGCGCGCGGTTCTCATCTAGCCAGAAAACAGCAGGCGCGCCAGTAGCACGTGCGCGGTTCACAGCGAGCTTCACCCAGTCTTGAATAGGCGCATCCTTCACCTGGCAAGCTCTCCAAATGTCACCTTTTTCCACAGAATGCTCGATGAGTGTGTTTCCATTCGCATCCACCACGCGGATAGAACCATCGCAGCATGCCTTAAATGTCTTATCATGTGAGCCGTATTCCTCAGCCTTCTGAGCCATGAGTCCCACATTTGGCACAGTGCCCATTGTAGTAGGATCAAATGCACCATTCTTCTTACAGAAATCAATCGTAGCCTGATACACAGAAGCGTATGAGCTATCAGGAATCACCGCTTTCGTGTCCTGCTGCTTGCCATCCTTATTCCACATCTGACCAGAAGTCCTGATCATTGCCGGCATAGAAGCATCGATGATCACGTCTGATGGCACATGCAAATTCGTAATGCCCTTATCAGAATCCACCATAGCGAGATCCGGACCATTATCATAGGCAGCCTGGATGTCCGCCTCTATCTCCGCCTTCTGATCCGCAGGAAGCGTCTCTATTTTAGCGATGAGATCACCAAAGCCATTGCTGAAATCCACATCCAGCTTCTCCAGTGTCTCCGCATGTTTAGCGATGAGATCCTTGAAAAACACCTCCACACACAGCCCAAATATAATAGGGTCAGAGACCTTCATCATCGTAGCCTTCATGTGCAGTGAGAAAAGCACACCCTGTGCCTTCGCCTCTGCTATCTGGGCATCGAGAAATTCTACCAGTGCCGCCTTGCTCAGCTTAGTTCCATCTATGATCTCACCAGCGAGCAACGGTGTGCTTTCTTTTAAAACAGTCACACTCCCATCTGGAGTCACGTGCTCTATTCTCACCTTGGTTGCTTCCTCCACCGTCACAGACTTCTCATTAGAAGCAAAATCATTCGCACCCATCGTAGCAACATGCGTCTTAGAATCCGCAGACCAAGCACCCATGCGGTGCGGATTTGCCTTAGCATAAGCCTTCACAGCCTTCGGTGCGCGACGATCAGAGTTTCCTTCACGTAGCACAGGATTCACAGCTGATCCCTTGATCTTTGCATAAATAGGCTCAGCATCCTCGTAATTCGGGATGTTATAGCCATGCGCCTGTAGCTCAGAAATAGCCTCCTCCATCTGCGGCACAGATGCAGAAATATTAGGCAATTTAATGATGTTCGCCTCAGGAGTCTTAGCCAGATCACCTAGCTCAGCCAGAGCATCAGCCACTTTCTGGTCATCAGAGAGCTTCTCAGGAAATGCTGATAAAATTCTCCCCGCAAGCGAAATGTCCCGAGTCTCCACATTGATGCCAGATGGCTTAGTAAATGCCTGCACAATAGGCAGAAACGAATGCGTAGCGAGCGCCGGAGCCTCGTCAGTCTTAGTGTAAATGATAGTTGGTTTACTCATAATAGTTTTTAAAAATTGATGGCATTCCTTTAATTCAGCCAAGCCAAGAGGTCAAGATTATTGCCAGTCGAGCCAGAAATCCATTTGAATAAGAAAATTTTGTCCATTCTGCAAAATTCTGTCCATTCTGTATAAAATTTTTTCACGTTAAAGCCCCGAAGCCAAGGATAAGCAGGAATGTCATTGCCAAACACAGCATTAGCGTCTTGGATTCAGTTATCTTATGAGTGAGAAGAAATCAAAATCACAAGTTTTCGCAGCCAGACTGTTTAGCACATTGCTACTCTGGGCAGCAGTCACAGGTATGTTCCTTAGCGATTCCCCCTGGGCATTCGCCGGCTTCATGGTGCTCCTAGGAGTAGCCGCCAGCAGGGAATACTACGCCATGGCAAAAAATGCCAATTTCCCATGCCTTTATAAATGGGGCTTCATCGTAAGCTCACTCTACCTCATCGCAGTAGGCTATTTACTAGCCAGCGAGGGCTCAGCAGC
>CAKZMG010000106.1 GCA_937128235.1 uncultured Verrucomicrobiales bacterium | reverse complement strand
CACGTAGGCCCAGCTGGATGGCGAATCCAGGGTCGCGTGCACTACAGTGAAATCTGAAACTTGCCGAACGAATCGCAGGTTACGTAGATATTCCTTTTCAGATGGCACCATTTGCTCGCGCGTCCAGGTCAGGGCAGCAAACGCCAAGGGATTGAGTCCTTCCAAAGCCGTATCACGGGAGCACTCTTCATCATGGTTCCCTTTGATCACGGGGCAATCCAAGGCGCGCACGATTTCCAAGCATTCACGAGGGTTCGCGTTATAGCCAACAATGTCCCCCAAGCAGACGTAATGAGTGCATCCCTGTTCTTTTGCGTCAGCCAGAACAGTTTCCAATGCCTCTAAATTGGCATGAATGTCACCAAAGATTGCGTATTTCATCGAAGAGATCGGGGAGATTGACAGGGAGTGTCAAGGTGGACACCCATAGCGATAAACGTGGATTATGCCAGCGTTTTTACATTGCTTTGCTCATTCTGTAGTCGGCGGTTGTTGTTTTTTGGCAGCGTTAACTAGTCTAACAATGAGTGCATCAAGCGCCAGTGAAACACTACCTCCCAACGATTCGCGGTAAAGCTTATAGTCGCCTAATTCTTTTGCAGCCCCCCCAGCGCTCTCTCCAAATAGCCGGATAGGCACCAATTCACTGGCTGGAGCCTTGAACTCTAGCTGCAAGTCAAGGAGGGTTCCCAACAACACTGGAGTGTGATGGCGAGGAGATTCATCATAGAGTTCTTTGAGCTGTCGCATCGCTTCTTGTTTTTTCTCAGGAACGTAGGACAACTCATAAACCGCACGACGGCGCAGATACTCGGGAGCACCACCGGTCTCGAACGCGGCCTCGAAATATTCCGAGGCCTTGGCGTGATCTAGGATCATAAAACGACTCGAAAAGAGCATCCCTGCCAGCATCCGCAGCTTCCAACTCTCAGGATTTTTTCGGATCCCGTCTTCGAGGAACTGATGACCACGCTCGATGTATCGCCTCCAATACTCCCTGCGCAGTTCATCGACCACTCCATGCTCATTCCAATCTTCGAGGTAGTAGCTCGCAGCGTTGTAGGCCATATGCCAAGATGCCGCCTCCCAATATGACTCCACCTGCGGCTGGAGCGCCGTGACCACTTCATATTTTCGCTCCACATCTCCCCATTCCTTATTCTGCCAAGAAACGTCCGCCTGCAGCGCAGTGAGACTTGCGATCAGCGATCTGAATCCCCCAAATGCCGCCACATAGGCATTTTGGCTCAATTGATCGCGCATATCTACATCCAGCGGCTTCTGCAGCACACCACGGTCACGAAACGACTCTGTCATTCCAGACTCCACTGGCCAGCGCGCTAGGCCGACTAGGGCTAGCACAAAAAGAATTGTAGGAATCTTAGGAAGACTTGGCATTTCAACAACCTCGCTCAGAGCTCTTTATCGTAAAACGCATACCACGCCAGCATGATATAGACCACCATGTAGCCGCCGGCGGCACCAAGGAGCATTCCAACATCGCCCCAAGCGATCAGTTCCCCTGCAACCGCAGCATCGACCACATTAAACAGCTGAAAATCCGGGCAAACTAAAGCGATCAACGCGGCAACATACTTCATCAAGCCACCGCCAATTTCATTCGCTTCGTAAAAGGCACGTGCATCAGCCTGAACATGGCCAATAAAAAACGCCGTTATCGCCACAACGATCGTGAATAGGGAGCTACTCGCGAAGGTGCTGATGAGCAAGGTTAGCGCCGCAAGCACCGCCCCCTTCGCGAACACCACCAACATCGCGGCTTGTAGTGACCAGGACACACCCGCAGCATCAATCACCATCCGCAGCGCCTCGACCGCCTCTTCTCCATGCCCCCCCGTGCGCAACACCTCAACCTGCTCCGCAGTAATCATCGACTGACGCCAGTAGAGCACTCCCGTGAAAAGGGCATCCATCACCACAAGACTCACCCCAATGAGCATCAAGACTCCGAGCAACTTCCCCAGCAGATACTCAATCCGTAAAACCGGCTTCGACAAAATGGTATAGAGCGTCCGGTCCTCCACATCCTTCGGAATCAACATCGATGTCGCCACGATTGCGAACACACTCACAAAGAGCGTCATCGCCCCAAGGCCGAAGTCCTTCAGAATCTTCAACTCCTGCTCCGGACTATTGTAGCGGAGAACGAACATCGAGCTCGCGATCAAGATCGCCACAAAGATCCCGAGAAAATAGAACACCCGCATCCGAGTGAGCTGCGTGAGCGTGTGACGAGCCAACACCAACACCCGATAGGGACTGAAGGTGCCAGACATCCGTCGCGCTTGTTCTCCGCCAATCAATTCAGTAGCCATCTCTTACTTGCGTGGTTTGGGATTTCCGGATGCACTTTCCGTCTCGCTCGTCGCCTCAATGAACAAGCGCTCCAAGGTCGTGCGCGGGTTCCCGACCCTAATGATCTCCGCTCCTTCGTCGGCATGCTTCGCCACCAAGGCTTCGATGTCCTTAAGCAAGCCCTCAGTCGGTCGCTTGAGCGCCCCCTCAGTCTGATCTTCCACAGCAATCATCTCTTCGAGCGATCCTTCACGCACCATCCGCCCCTTCGACAGAATTCCGATCCGATCACAAACTTCCTGCACCTGCTCAAGCAAATGTGAAGTCAACACTACCGTAATGCCACGCTCCTTAAGGCTCATGATCAAATCGCGGATCTGGCGAGAACCCTGAGGATCCACCCCAGCCGTCGGTTCATCAAGAACCACCAGTTGAGGATCGTGAATCACCGCCTGCGCGAGACCAATTCTCTGTAGCATCCCCTTTGAATAGCCACCGAGACGACGATCCGCCGCATTCTCCAGCCCCACCATTTCCAACAACTCCTCAACTTTCGCGCGCAAGGATTTCCCCCGCAGTCCACAAAGCTCACCATAAAACTTCAGCGTCTCTGCACCAGTCAGGTGCTTGTAGAAATACGGATTCTCAGGCAAATACCCCACCAAGCGCCGGCTACCTGAGCGATCGGAAGAGATCCCGAAAATCGAACACTCACCCTCCGTCGGCCGCACAATCCCCAACATTACCTTCATCGTAGTCGACTTCCCAGAACCATTCGGCCCGATCAATCCATACACCTCACCCGCTGCGATACTCAGCGAAACATCATCCACCGCCCGGAAGGTCTGACGTTTAAATGATGAACGATACGTCTTCACCAAATTACGGATTTCCACCGCATAGGCAGGACTGGATGAATTAGATGATAGTTCGCTCATAGTTTCCATTGATAAACCTACAAAAAATCTAACCACTAGCAACCAAATATCTACTAGTGGGTTCAAGTAAGTAAACATTAAAGGCTTGAGCTAACGGATTTCAATGCTATCACCCGCTGCATGCAGGAGCTAGAGAACCCATATGCCGCACCTAAGGCGGTGCTTGAAAATTTGAATGGTGTTGATGACATCATGGAGGTGTCTGGCA
Organism: uncultured Verrucomicrobiales bacterium; assembly: GCA_937128235.1. GTDB lineage: Bacteria > Verrucomicrobiota > Verrucomicrobiia > Verrucomicrobiales > Akkermansiaceae > Rubritalea. The sequence continues at coordinate 34,767 of CAKZMG010000106.1, read as the reverse complement.
AATTGATCATCGTAGGTAGAAATGCAGAGTTGCCTGAGTGTTGTTATGTAACAGGTGAGCCTATCACGACTGAGAAGAGACGGGCAAAAAAACTGCACTATACGAATCCATATTTAGCATTGTTGATTTTGTTAGGAATCATCGGTATTATTCTTTACGTTGTCATTTCTGCTTCAAATAAAAAGTCTGTTGTCGTCAAATACAACCTATCCAAAGAGGGTAAAAAGAATCTGAATAAAAAGAGGCTCTTCGGATCACTGCTTTGCTTATTATTCTTGATAGGAGGCGTTTTCTGCTTTGCTCAGGCTGATCAAGAAATAGTACCGTTTGGTTTTCTGGGAATTATGTTTTCTATTGTTACCCTTATCGTGACTATTTCTATAGGAACGGTCATGAGGGTAAGAAAATACAAGAATGGTCTATTCTATCTCTCTGGCAGTGGGCAGAAATTTCGTGACTACTTGATGCGCCATCAGCCCAGCTCGACAATAAATAGTCAGGTAAGATATTGAGATCAAATTTAAAACAATAGCTCTGAAAATAGTGCGTAATTTTGACTTGATCACTGGTTACATAGACGTATCTTCCCGCAACCAAAACATATCAAATACAAATTATGCCAACAGCAGATATAGAAAAACACGGATTCCAAGCAGAAGTAAAACAACTCTTGGACATCGTTATCCACTCACTTTACACGGATAAGGAAATTTTTGTTCGTGAACTGGTCTCGAACGCAGCAGATGCGCTGGAGAAAGTCCGTCTCAGACAGCTTACAGATAATAACATTGTAGATGCGGATCTCCCACTCGAAATCAACATCACGACTGACGAAGAAAAGAACACGCTTACTATATCGGATTCTGGAATCGGGATGACGCGTGCAGAGCTCCAGAAAAACCTAGGGACGATTGCTCACTCTGGGACTAAGGCATTTCTCGAACAGCTCAAGGAAAAAGGTGATAGCAATGCAGACGTGATCGGGCAGTTTGGGGTAGGATTCTACAGTGCTTTCATGGCGGCAGATGAGGTGGAGGTTCATACACATAGCTGGGATCAAGAAGCGGGGGAGCATCTCGTCTGGACTAGCGATGGCTCTACTGGATACACTATTGAGGATAGCTCAGGCATCGCTCGTGGTAGCCGCATGGTGCTCAAGCTAAAGGAAGGGCAAGAAGAGTTCGCCAAAGCAGACCGAATCAAAGCGATTCTTGAGAAATACTCAAATTTCGTATCATTCCCGATCAATTTAAATGGTGAAACGGTCAATAAAGTGGAGGCTCTCTGGCTCAAGTCTAAAAGTGAAATTTCTACTGAAGACTACACGGAGTTCTACAAGTTCGTAGCAGGAGCATGGGATGAGCCGCGCTACACCATGCATTTTAGCGCAGACGCACCACTGGCTATTAACTCACTCCTTTTCGTCCCGCAGGAAAACCAAGAACAGTTTGGGATGGGGCAAATGGAAGCGGGAGTCTCCCTTTACTGTCGAAAAGTCCTCATTGATGCTAAGCCTAAGAACCTCCTGCCTGATTGGCTACGTTTCGTAAAAGGAGTGATTGATAGCGAGGACTTGCCACTGAACATTTCCCGCGAGAGTATGCAGGACAGCGCGCTCATCCAGAAATTGAATAAGCTCATCACTAAGAGGTTTCTTAAATTCCTAGAGAAGCAAGCTAAGGACGACTCTGAGAAGTATGAGGAATTTTTCACGAAGTTCAGCAGATTCCTCAAAGAGGGGATCGCTACGAGCTTCGAGCACCAGGAGTCACTCGCTACCCTGCTCAGATTCGAGTCCACCATGACTGATGCTGGCAAGCTGACTTCATTCGCTGAATACATAGACCGTGCTAAAGAAGACCAAAACGAGATTTATTACATCGTGGGTGCTTCTAGAGAAGTGATCGAGAATGGACCATATCTTGAAGCGTTCAAGGCACGCGGAATAGAAGTAGCTATCTTTACAGACGCAGTGGATCAGTATGTGTTCGACACCATGCCTGAGTTCAAGGGCAAGAAGCTAGTGAGTGCGGATCGTGCGGATATTGAGCTAGATGATGTCGCCACAGAAGGTGAAGCACTCGATGAAGAATCCCTTACAGGTCTCACCACCTGGATGGCAGAAACTCTCGGTGAGCGCGTGGAGAAAGTAGAGGCAGGTAAACGACTAGTAGATAGTCCAGTAGCTGCTCTCGCTCCGCAAGATGCACCAAATGCTCAGATGCGTGCGATGATGAAGGCCATGGGACAAGAAGCACCGGAGCCAAAAGTAGTGCTAGAAGTGAATCCTAGACATCAGGTGATCAAGAATCTCTCAGCACTTAAGGACTCAAATGCAGAGCTTGCCGCAATGGTGACTCAACAGCTTACTGATAACGCGCTCTTATCTGCTGGCATGATGGATAATCCACAGAATATGGTGAATCGGATGAATGATTTGCTTGCAAAGATAGTGGAGTAGTTCGCTATACGATTATACGAATTTTCATATTATTAGACCTACAGATTAAGCGGTTTGCGTTTCACTCGCAACCGCTTAATTTGTTTAGTAGAGGGTGTAACATATTATTTTTTAAATAATGCCTATTCATTATGTTAAATGATACCTGTTAATACACTGAATCTGACTATTCTAACTATGAAAAGTATTTAGAATGCTAGTTGTTTAAGGTGTGTTTATTATAAAACAATTCAAAATTCACCTTTATTTATGTTACGGTTTATTAGTTTAAGTAGAGGAGGATTTTAAATAATGTTGTTCTTGCGTTTTTGTAACAATCTGTTTTTAAATTGTTTATGGTAATATCTGGTTATTCGTTGAGTTTGCTGAGAAACTTTCAGTAGTCGATGTGAGCTAGAGTTATTTAATTTAATTTAAAAAATATTTGACCAGCAAATAGAGCACTCCTACACATAGATAGTTGCCGCCCCCCGCTGGCAATCTCCCAAATATAACAATACTAACTATGAAAAAATCAATACTCTATTCATCCCTCAGCATGGTTGCGCTTGCATCCTTCGTAAATGCTCAGAAAGAAGGACCTACGAAAGGTGAGCCAGTTTTCACTGACGAAGACAAAGAAATAGCATCCCAAATCGGTAAAGTAAGCCGTGGCAAGGTGTATTCTAACACTGCACAATATGTGAACAGTAAAGACTCGAAAGGTTATTCAACAAAGCAGCTTTTAAGTGCTACTCGCTACAACATTAATCAGTCAGGTAACAAAGTCGGTTTAATCGACTTCCCAGGTTGCGAATGTAAATCACCAGTAGTTCTTAGCAACTACGATTTCGAAAATTTGAGTGCAAACCAAACTTTCACTAGCGTTCCTGCTTCATACACAGCACCCGGAATCTCAGCTACTAACATCGCCGGACCTGGCGGTGGCGTTATTTCTAATGCAGCTGGAAGTAATTTTGGTTGCTTTGGTGGTTTCGGCTCAACTGCAGCTGGTGATGGAACAGGATCTATCGGATTCACTATCAGTAACAACAACATCAGTGAAGCAGCATACTGCCTCAATAACATGAGCTTTGACTTCTATGCTGAAAGCAGAGGAGAAAGACTTTTCGGACCTACTAGCTTCTATGTAGAAATCCTCGATGGTTCTGGATCATTAGTATTCGTATCTGAGATCGTAAGCACGGCTGGAACTTCTTCTTCCAATGTTGGATCATTCTCATTCACAGGACCAGGTGCAGCACAGGGTGACCTTGTTGACACTAGCCTCGATTGGCTTGAGTTCGGTGCTGGTGATTCTTTAACCTTCAACATTGTTGGATCAGGAGCAGAGCAGCTCGGTCTAGATATCGATAACGTAATGGTAGAAGCATGTCTTGTGCCTGAGCCTTCATCATCACTACTTATTCTTCTTGGATCATCAATCATGATCTTACGCAGAAAGAAGTAGTCTCTAGGTAGATAACTATTTCATAAAGCTGGAATCCTAAGACGGGGTTTCAGCTTTTTTATTGTCTTAATTTTTACTCAGTGCAAAATCCTGCTATGTATAAGTTACTCATTCTCAACTGTGCGATTACTATTTCTCTGCTTAGCTCCTGTAATAATACTAGTGCACCACCAAAAAAGAAATGTGCTACACCACCAGTTGTAGTTTCTAAGTAGCTTAGCTAAACCCAGTGCCTAAGCCAAAAAGCTAGGCTGCTAGTTGCGTGCGATACCCCAAGGCAAAGTCCGGCTTATGAAGCGGTGTAGCTGATGTTGCCGTCATCCTTAGCCAAGATCGGCTATAGCTCTATTTTAAGTGTGTTAACGCTGGGAACGAAAAAACTTCTTATTAGCCCACCACACCAGCAACAGCCAGAGAGTCATGATGACGAGTCCACCAGTCTCGTTACCGGCAGGATTACGATCCGCAAATTCTTTTGGAGCGGTAAAGCAGAACAATGGCTGGCTCCAGTCAATCTGCGAAGCTCTGAAAAGAGCGAGAGCAAAGGTAACTCCGGCGAGCGTAATAAACACTCTGGGAGGTAATGGACGTAGTGCATTGAAAAGGCAGAGAAAAGCAAGTAGAGCATAACCGATTAGCCACGCGTAAGTTAGCCACTGTGCAGTTCCGTATTGACCCACATCATTTCCCTGGAGTGTAGAGAACATCGAGAAAAGCAAGAATCCAGCAATGCTAATAATTTTTTGAATCATTCCTGCTTTCTTATTAGGTGTAGCGGTATTTTCTGCTGATTTCATTATGGCAGTAATTTAAATGAACTCTAGAATGAGTCAACTAGAGATATGAGTAACTAGATTTACATATTTTTTTCTGAATGCTTGTCATTAGTGAAACTAGAGGTAAGTTTTGGTCATGGGCATGAAATACTTCCAGATCATTTTATTTACTATTTTCGCATCACAATCCGTAGATGCTGGCACACCTGCTGAAGCAGAAGCCATCGTGCAAGAGCATAAAACGCTGATGGATGCGTGGCGCACAGATTTAGCGTCAGCACAGTCGGTGGAAATGATGAACGCGATTCTTTATAAAAAGCCGAATATCAGAAATTACCAAAAACGCATGATCAAAGTGGTGGGTGCGGAACTCAAAAATCCTTGGTCACTAAAATACGCTGGCTGGCTAATGGCAAAGACTCCGCTCGGTAAGCAGGATGTAAAATTTATCATGGATTATGCGAATAAGTTTCACATGAAAGCTACTGATTTAGGAAATTTTTGCTACAACGTGGCTCTCTCAAAACAGCCAGTAGTAGCCAAAAAAATCTTCATCGAAAAGGCGCATAAGGTGATCCAAGACCCGAAGCAGAAAGGCATCGCGGCTATAGCTCTCGCTGTCACTCTCAGCGAGATGGGGGACTCAGCTGTTAATAATGCGCGTCGTCTCTCATTAGTAAAAGAAGCGATCATTCATGCTAAAGATGAGAAACTAGGAGAAACCAATGTGGGTGAAATATCCATGGAGCTAGTGCACCGACTCAAGAATCTCAATAAAGGTTGCGTAGCTCCAGAAATATCCGGAATAGACAGCTCAGGAGCTCAGGTGAACTTAGCTCAGCATAAAGGCAAGGTTGTGATGCTCGTATTCTGGTCTAGTTTTGATCTCCCAGTAGAAAAGACCATAGAACTTCTCTCCTTCATGCAAACTATTGAAAAGCAATATGCAGGAAAAAATTTCGTTCTCATCGGTGTGAATAAAGACCAAATAGGAAATCTACGTGAATTAGAAAAAGGTGCCAAAACTACGAGGATAAACATCTCTGATCCTCAACAGAAAATTTTCCAACAATACCGAGTCGCATCTCCGCCATTATGCTACGTCTTAGACCAACAAGGTCGGATACAATTCACGGGAATAGTCGGTTCATTTGCCACTCTCACCGTAGATGCTCTACTCTCACCAGCTAAGCCGAAAGCTAAAGCTAAAGATAAAGTAGCCCCAGCAAAACCATAGTTAGCAAAGCACAGGATTTAAATTTTCATCGTCAGATAAGGTCTAAAACTGTGCTCCAATCGAGAAATGGAATGCTCCACTTGGTTCACCAGATTTTTGGTTGAGGTTAAATCCATACTCAAACCTAGCTGGCCCAACTGGTAAATCAAGATGCAGACCTATTCCTAAACTACGGCTAGGATTCTTGAATGTGAAGTCACCCGCATCTGAAAAGAGACTTCCAGTATCATAAAATACCAGCCCAGAAAAAAGATCATTGAATGGGTAAATGTATTCTGCACTGGCATTCCAGTAGGCTTCTCCACCTAATGGATCTCTCGATGCGGATAGTGGACCTAGCTCGCGTTCACCAAAACTTCTCACAGAGTTAGCTCCTCCGCTGAATAAGCGGAGATCGATAGGCAAGTCACTAGAATCAGATGGATAGATGGCTCCCGCATTAAATCGTAAAGCAATTCTACTCGTATTCTTCGTTTTGAGCTGACGTCGATAAGAAGCCTTGAGATCAGTCCGGAAATAGCTGTTAGATGCATCACCATTGATGGCTCCATATTCTAACAGCCCCCGAGCATGGAAGCCGTTAGTGGGCAGAACCACATTGTTTCTCATGTCTAGAGTCTGCTCAAATCCAACCCTAGTGTTGAGGTAATCATTAGGTCCTAGTTCCTCTGGCGTGAGGGTAGAGGAATCTAGCGTGACGTAGTCCAGGCTGGCATAGAGTCTAGAGGTAAGTGAATCAGTTGGCTTCCATGTAAAGGATGCTTCTAATCCAGTTTGACTCTTCTTGTAACCATCAAATCTACGTTGAATTGCATAAATTTTCGTCGTCTGACTTACCGGGACACCTGCAAAATAGGGTTCTGTTAGGCTAAGCTCTCCGAGTAATCCGCGTGAGCTTACTTCTGTTCTAGCAGAGAAATTTTGCAGCTTGTTAAGGAAATTTTGGTTGGTGTATGAAGCTCCTAACACCAAGCCATCAAAGCTAGCTACTCCACCATAAGCACGGACAAATCTTGGCTTCGCCTCATCTACTTCCAGAGTGAGGTCTAGTTGCTCGGAGTTTACTCTTGTGGGGATCATCCGCACAGACTTGAAGGCACCAGTTAGTAACAGCTTTTTTGCGACTTCGTTAGCATCGCTCTCCAGATAAGTTACTCCTTCGAGAGGATCAACATAGCGGTTGAACCGTGAGTTCCTAGTCTTCTCATTTCCAGAGACTGTAACGTTCCTCACACGATAGAGGTTCCCTGTATCCACATCAAAAGTAATCTCTATACCAGTAGTGTTTTTAGAACTTACCCCTAGCTTCGCGAACTGGTAGCCTTGGTCTCTGTAGTGTTGATGGACTGCATTGTTAAGCGAACTAATATGTTCACTCGTTGCTGGCTTTCCTATAAACGGCTTCACTTTCTGCTGAATGGCTGCTGTTTGAGCTGTAGTGATGCCCTTAAATCTAGGCGGGAGAATGGTGTGGATGTTTCCTCGCTGAATATTCAACTGGATATCCACTTTGCCATTTGTTTTTTTACGGATTGAAATCACGCTCACTTGCGCATCCCAATACCCTTGAGACTTTAGGTAGTTAGCGATGTTTGCTGTTCCTTTAGTCGGATAATCTTCTAGGTAGGGAGCGGACTTACGTCTGAATAACTTACCTTCAGTGAGAATTTCACAGAAATATTCATCGATCAATTTCTCGGAAAGCGGGTCATTACTCACTGAGGAAATTTTCCCTAACACGTAGCGGATGCCTAAATCTACTCGCAGTAAGATCACGTCATTTCCGGGTAACTCCCAGTTCACCACGCTCTCAGAGTAGCCTTTCTTTATCAAGAGCTCGTGTAAGAAAAAGGCAGCGTCATCCGCACGCCACTCAGTTGCAGGACGCTTTCCTATGAACTCTAGCCTAGGTTTTATCAGTGCCGCCATCGTTTGCCTTAGCTCTTCATCTAGACCACGCACCTGTACTTCAGCTGCATGGCTCGTACTGAGGATGCTAGCTAATATGGTGACTGCGATTGTGGTAATCTTGAGCATTGTAAATTTATGGAAGCGATTTATTCAAACCGTAGAGCAAAGATGAGTAACCCTCTCGTCTGTGGTGGTTGATTGTTGTCGATCTGTGCGGTTAGGAACCAGCGGCGATGAAGTTCAACTGTGGCAGAAGCATACTTTTCACCCGTAAGCTCATTCACTTCACCGACCTTGAGGTCCAGGTCTTCTACACCAGAGAGTATCCTGCTAAACAGTCGATTCCCGTCTGGTCTGTCGCTTCTCTGCTTGAGTTCTAACAGTAGAATCTGAAGTGTTTTAAACGTAGCCACATCGCGATTTGCTAAGCCTGAATTCGTCGCCCCCGTGGCCAGAAGAGTCATGATTTCATTTTCAGGAAGAGCAGGGTATGAGCTCAGAGCTATCTTGGGATTATCAGCTAAGCCATAAGCAAAGAGGTTCACATTATGCACGCCTACTTGCGATGTGCCACGTATATCTAAGCTTGGGATAAAGCCGTTTCCGGGACTAAAAATAATCTTACCATTATCCACGCTCAACACACTGAAAGGCAATTTAGCTCTCACTTTTTTAGCATAGAGAGTGCCATCTAGGCTTGGTTTAGCAAGTGTTCCAGCTACCTTGATCGATCCCTCTATCCTACCACTACCTACATTTCCTCGTATCAATATGGGGTCAATGGTCTTCAGCCTAAGATCTAGTTTCCATTGATCAAATGGTGCAGGAATTGGCAAGGTCTGTTTCTTTTTTGTATCTATTGACGGCAGACTAACACTTCCAATAGAGGCAGAGGGGACACCGATGGGGATAAGATCCACGTCTTTATAAAAGAGAGATTCTAGTATCCCTACGTCTCCTGTGATCACCGCATCATCCATCGTGCCTTTGAGATTAAGTTTAGCATTCGCTCGCATCGCTAAGACATCATCTCGGTAAATGAGCGCGTGATCGGTCACTAAACTGATGTCAAATACTGGCTTCTCAGTATCATTAACATCTACTTTCAACAGAGTGGTAAATTTTCCTCCATTGATCTTAGCGTCAATCTCGCCATTGAGAATCATCGTCTGATCCAGTGTCCCCTTGATGTTTATATTAGTGATGTCGTCCACACCCGCATTTTTTAAGCTTACGATGGGGAGGTCAGCTTGGAAGTTAATCTTATACTTAGGCTCAGCGATGGTGCCTTGAAATTCCGCTTTAGCATCTAACTGACCATTCAGTTTTTCGAGTTCGGGGATGAGCTTAGCAAATCTTCCGAGAGGTAATTGCTTTATTTCCGCTGTGCCTTTAAGATTTGAGTTCTTCTGAATCGATTCTAACAAGTTATCATCTTCTAGCCATTGATGCGGAGTGAATGGAAGTTCTAGATCCAGCATCATTCTCTGTGTTCCTTGCTCTAGGAGCTTGCCTTCTATATTGAGTAGTTTGTCCTGAGTGGTGAGCTTCGTGTTGATTGAAATTTTATCAAGCCCCAGCCCGAAATGATCATTAATATTATCCGCATTGACCTTACCATTCACTTGTGGAGTATGCGGGCTTCCTGTTATTTTTAGATTGGTTTGAAATGTCCCTGTTAGACCCACATCCTCTGGGATAGAGAACAGCTCAGCCATGCGCTCAAGGAGGAGCTTTTCTGTATCGATGCGGAGATTCCATGCCTGAGTTTGAGCGAAAAATTTCTTACTCGTATCAATCTCAGCAGAAAAGGGGAGCTTGCCTTTGATGCTGCCGATGCGTTCACCATCACGTTTGATTTCAGAGTTGCGGATCGAAATTTCTTTCCCATCCCACAGTAGTGATGCCTCGGCAGACAGCTCCTCATGGGTTGTGCTGAAGGATGTAATATCTATTGAATTAGGAAAGTCATAGCTGCCCTTGAGTTGGACGGTTGCTGGGGCTTGCCCTTGCTGTGAAATGCTGAGGTCAGTCGCGTTTAAACTACCTTGGTGAGTGTTCGCTTTTAAGTCTCCGTTTCCATTCCATTTCAGATCTAGCTTGTTATCGAGGGCAACAGGGGAATGGAAGATTTCTGCAAGGGCATTGAGCCATGGCGATTCTTTTACAGTAGTTTCAGCAGTGAAACTAGCAGCATACTTTTGGCTCTTCGGAGAAAACTTACCATCAATCAAAAAACGATCAGATTTTTTAAGTTTGAGGTTAAAACTAATACCGTCATTTATATAGGATGAAGAAAGAGAAAGTGTTGGTATAGATTTTTCCTTTGCCTGGAGACCACTGATTTCTAGGTCACTATTTGTCACCTCAAACTTGGTTTCTGTTAGGCTAGCTTCTATTTCTCCGCTGATCTTAGTCTGATTTACATTTAGCCCATCCGGGAGATTTTTTAATTCAGGAATAAGTGCGATGATCCCGTCATTCACCTCTGTCTTGAAAGTAGCTTTTGCTGAAGTGGATTCCCACCAATTCGCTAACTCAGGGGAACTCCAATCTCCTTTGATGTCTAACTCCAGCGGTGTGTTGAGCGCTATTCCATCTAGCCTTAGCTGATAGGTTTCATCTTGCTGAGATAAGGTTAGTTTAGCGTTTTTAGCAGTGGATGACTCCCAGCGAGCTGACTTGATTCCAATCATTCCTTTGATGTCCCAATAAGGAATTTGTTTCTCTAAATCAGTTGCCGGTATGCTGAAATCAAGTTCATTAATGACAGCTTCTGCATCGAATTTCTCGGAGCTAATTCCTAATGAAGCTAATGTTTGAAGAACATCATCAGAGTGAATTTCACCCTCGCTGAGCTGCATTGAGAGCGTAGATTTTTCAGCGTAACTTATAGTGATCACAGCATCCTGATAATTCACGCTGGCGTTGCCTTGGAGAGCAGATTTCCAATCAAGTTTAACATCCTCAACAGCCAACTCGGGTAAGACGCTCATGCGATCTAATAGAACATATCCCTCTTTCCAAGTAAGAGAGACCGATTGCTCAGGGCTGCTGAGCTTCTCACTACCTGTCACTACCCATTGATTCAATGATACTTTATCAGACGCTGTACTGTGTTCAATAGCTGCAAGTTTAGTCTCTAGAATTTTCTGCCCATCATTGAGCAGAGTGACATCCAGGTCATTGAGATGGATCTCAGGATGCATGATAAGAGGTTTTAGTTCCTCAAGCTGGGTTTTCCAGTCGGGAGATTTTTCAGGATTTTCGCTAGGCGGAAATTTAGCAATATCGATCTCGGTATGAAGGTTGGTAACCTTGACTTGGTCTATTTTTAAATCAATGAGCTGCATCAATTGATAATCGACCACCGCGTGATCGATGTTCAATGACTGAATCCCTTGCTCACCAGAGTAGCGCAGATTTTTTAACTCAAATCCAGTCAAGATTGAGCCACTGACTTCCACCGTCCCCGTCAGCCCCTGATCTTCCAAACTCTGATTGAGATAATGCTCCACCACCCTGCGAGCCACGATTCCATTTGCAAGAAAAGCAATAACCCCAAGCACAAGGGCGCACCAACCCATCCGCCGCAACCAGCGACGTTTCTTGGGTAGCTTAGTAGCAGAGGACTGTGTCTGAGAGGACTCTTCAGTGTCAGTAGGTGTCATTCAACGAGATATGAGTAAAGATAGGGTGACTAGCGATGTGCAGGTAACCTACTTCATACCAACTGAAAAGCAATGTTCAGATAAATTTATATCCTGTAGTGATTGATTCTCTCTAGGTAATTCGTTTCAAGCGATATAGCATCTCTTTAGCCACCTCATTATTCGTAGAGTCAGAGTATTCACGAATCAGCTCAATAGCACTCTTCGATCCTATGGAACTGAGTAGATGACTATACCACTTAGCAATCGTACCGTCTTCTGAGGCTGTATATTCTAGGTGGTCGAAGCCCATGTCCAAAGCTTGCTTAACATAGGGTATAGTAGAATCCAATCCCAACTGTTGTAACTCAAATGCTACTTCTTGATGTCTATGATGCCCAGATGTGACAAGCAATTTGTTGAGAGTATCGACTTTAGATGCATCGTTAGAACTTACTAGAACCCTATCGATAATATCGTAGGTAGAATCCTGGTCTCCAGACTTAATCGTTTGCAAAACTGCTGCTAATGTTGGTATTCGATCTGATTGCATCTACCTTCTTATTTATTTTTTATCCTTCTTTGTTGTTGGAACTCGATCATATTCTTCTGGCTCTGTAGAAGGAACCATCTGAAGCAAAGCATCAAAATCTTTCATATCTGCTTTAGCTGCTCGATGCTTGAGGTATTCAATCGTTCTTATTGATGAGACCTTTTCAGTGAGAGCATAAGCGATGAACTGATTCATAGAAACGTGATCGGTCTCGGCTAGTTCACTCACAGCGCGGTGAAGTGAATCTGGTAATCTAATACTTAATGTAGGCATTTTATTCTGTAGGGTTGAGTTTGGATAGAAGCTCCCGTGGGGTCATCACTTTGACTCCAAATTTGGAAGCAGGAAGAAAATCTTTTAAGTTGTTGGTTATGATAGGAATGCATCCAGATGCTACTGCTTGGTGTGGCATGTGACTAGGCAGCATCCCCGGTCTCATAAGGACATCCTCATATTCTAGAAAAAGAGCTTGAGACACAACGGGGTTAATTAAACCGCTACTAACGCCTTTCAAGACTCGAAACGCAGCTCCTTTTTGGGAGCGTAATCCAGTCACTATTACATTCGTATCAATCACTACTCTCACTCTGAATTAACACCATATACGGTATTATATTCGGTGCAAGTGATTTTTTAGGTTAAATTCTTATGCAGAAGTTTATCATGCTTGTCATTCATGGTAGTATCTTCAGGTTTTTCTGTGATGGTTGTGTGATTCTAGTTTTAGGCTGAATGAATTATTGATAGCGTAGGAAATCGAAATCACATTGTTTCGTTACTTTGGTTTGTTCTCTTTTTCTATTAGGATGAAAGAACGGTATTCAATTTTGTAGCACGTTTTGTTCTTTGCTTTTGCTGCATTTGTAATGAACTCTGGGATATCAATACCAAATGGAGCCTTGCCTCCGACATGAATAATATCACCGTCTTTTACTGTAAAAGATTTCATTTTATCACTTAGGCGACGATAGCCTGCAAAGACATGTATATGTCCAGCTTTGGCATCATCACGATAAACAATTACGCTATCTCCAAATATAGAAATACCACCAGCAAGGTCAATGATTTCAGAGAGAGGCATTTCGCCTTCGATTTTATAGTTACCAGACTTTCTGATGTTGCCGCTGATGTTAATATCTGCCAATATGGAGGTGATAGTACTTAGGTAGGTTAACGTTAATATTAATAGTTTCATTTTTGAGTAGTTGGGTTTTGATTTTTGAAGTGATTTTTAAGGGAGAAGATAGATTGTTAGCTTGTCTCACTATTCACTACTTCTCACTGAATTTTATTCAATGGGATGGTGCTGGGGTATTTTTTGTAGTTGATGTCGATGTAGTGCCACCATTCGCGGGGGAGGTGGTGGAAGCCGGATTGGTGCATGGCGTATTGAAGGGTTTTTAGGTTTTTGGCGATGGTTTTGTCGGTGTGGTGGTAGTAGGAGCTGGCTTGGGGGGTGAAGGAGTCGAAGCCGGTGGGCATGGGGACTGGTTTGCCGCTTTTGGTGACGAGTGTGATGTCCACTGCGGTGCCGCAAGAGTGCTGGGATGGTGCGCTTGCTGGGTTGGCTACGAAGCGCTCGTCTCTGCCGGAGGCGTCAAAGAGTTTCCACTGAGCAGAGGGCGGGCGGTAGGCGTCCCAGACTTTGATGCGAAAGCCAAATTTCTTGACGATGTCGTTTGCGTGCTTGAGCCGGAGTGCGGTTTCTGGTCTGAGGAGGGCGGGAAATTTCTGCGGGTAAAGTGGTGATTTGGCTACGTTGGTGGGTCGCGTGTATTGGAGATCTACTACGATAGTGGGATCCACTTCACTGATGGCGATGAGGTTAGCTGCAGCGTATTTTGGGTTGCTGGAGGTGGGAAGTGTGGTGAACTGGGGAGGGGTGATTTTGGTGATGGGGGGGACAGTTTTTTCTGTAGCAGTGGGTGCACAGTAGCAGATGGTGAGACAGGTGAGGGGGAGGATTACTGGGAGGTTTTTGAGTGAGATTTTCATGTGTGTTTGGGGCTAGGGTTGATGGATTTTTTTACCACGAATCTACTCGAATTTTCACGAATGTGGTGGACGATGGAGCCTTGGGTTGATGGATTTTTTTTAGACAGAATGAACAGAAGGGACAGAATTTTTCTTAGGTTGTGTGCTTGGGTTGTGCTTTTTTTGACCACGGAAGACACGGAAATTACGGAGCTGGGTTGATGAAACGGAACTTGGGTTGTGGCTTTGGCTGATGGGATAGGTCATCTGTGTCTTATAGGTCTTATGCTCGGTGTTTCATCGTGCTGGAAATGACCACATGCTAAATGCTAAATCCTAAATGTTAGAGAGTCTTCCGTTGATGGCTTTTTCTAGGAGCGGGTAGTTGAGTTTTCCGATGGGCTTGAGGCTGGAGACTATGCCTGCGGTTTCTTCTGGGTTGTAATGGAGGGTCATAGTGTGACCGGAGAATTCTGCGTGATCGATGTCTGACCAGAAGATGACTTGGAGGTTTTTCTGAGGTTTCCAGAAGGGGAAAAGCTCTATTCCCATGGGGGTGAGGATGATGTAGGCGTGGCGCACACAGTGGATGCCGATGCGGATGAAGATGGCTGCCGGGATGAGGGCGATGAGGCTCATCCACCAGTAGGCTTTAAAGTCCGCGTGCCAGGGTCCCCAGTTGACATACTCGTTGAAAAGTGTGCCGATGCAGATCATGGTGCAGATGATGCCGAGGAAGAAGAAGAGTGAGGCTTGGGCAGAGCGAGTGAAACGGATTTCTTTTTCCGGCTCAACCACAGATTTGGTGGGTGAGTCGAAGATGCGCTTGAGCGGGCTGGCTCCTGCGCGTGGGTCAGTTTCTGGTTGTTCTTCTGTTGGCTTGGTGGGCATGGCTGGGGTTGGGGAGATAGGTCTAATAGGTCTAATAGGTCTAATAGGTCTTATGTTTCATCATGCTGGAAATGACCACATGCTAAATCCTAAATGCTAAATGTTAAGTATGTGTGTCGTTAGCGGTTTTTGTTCAAATTTTAGTGGCTGTGATGGTGAGGATGTGGGCGTCTGGGTGGGGGGCTTTGTTGGGTTGGAGATCTGTGATGAGTTGGTTGACTTGCCAGCCGTTGGCGTTGAGGATGAGCTGGAGTTCTGGGTAGCTGTACCATTGGAGGTCTTGGCTGGAACGGTGTTGTTGTTTATTCCCATTGGGGTGGGTGACGGTGTAGAGGTGTTTTCGGGAGAGGGTTTGGCAGAGGCGGTTGATGGTGAATTTTGTTTTGCATTGGGCTTGGATTTTTTTGTCTGGTCCTAGTTTTGCTTCGTGATCCACATACCAGTCACCTTCGTTTAGCTCGCCAGCAATTTCTGCCCAGGGGATGAAGAGGGTGAGGTAGAGCTGGGCGTCTGGGGTGGTGTAGCCGTGCATCTGGCTGAGTAGCTTGTGGAAATTTTCTCTGGTGAGTAGCTGCGCGGTGAAGGCTGGGATGGAGACTCGCTGGTAGCTTTTTTTTAAGTTTAAATCTATGATGTCTGCGGTGTGGATGTCAGATTTCTCTAGGCTAGAGGTAAGTTTTTTCTCTACGGCATTTTGGTGAAGGAGGGTGACCATTTCTGGGGAGAGTTCTACTCCATCGATGGGGTGCCCGCTTTCTAGGAGTGGGAGGAGTAGTCTGCCGGAGCCACAGCCTATTTCTAGACTGAGTTTTTTGTCGTGGAATTTCTCTAACAGGGGAAGCTCCGAGATGATGTCTTCTTGTTCCCAGAAGGTGTCATGGAGTTTGGCTTCGAGGTCGGTGTACACAGTGATTTGAATAGTTAGAGGTAAGTTTTTTGTTAGACCTTGCTGAGGTCTGGGGCTACTGGCTTTTTAGAAATAGGCTCTGGATCTTCTGGGAGGACGAGTGCGTAGATGGAATTTCCTGAGGCAACTTTTTTGAGTTCTTCTGGGGCTGGGCGGAGTCCCTTTTCTTCCGTGTCAACGATGAAGAGGATGATGGCGTCTGGGTTTCCTTCGGTGAAGTTCTGGAAGGTGTATTGCTCTGAAATGGTGGTTTTCTTGATGACGGCACCTTTGAGGACGAGGCGCTCTAGTTTCTTGCGGTTAGGTCTGCCGGTGAACATGATGCGTCCGCGCTTGTGGGCTGCTACGGCATTGGTGTGGTGGGCGTTGTCGTCTAGGGGGGCGACTTGCCAGATCTCTGCACTGCCGAAAATGTGGGTGAATTCTTTTGCGGCGAGGGAGTTAACTTCGTCATTGTTAGTAGCGGCTACTAGCTGACCGATGCCGGTGAGGTCTAGCTCTTCTTCTACGTATTCTGAGAGGATGTTGGCGCGTTTGGCGGGGATGCCAGCCATGGATGCGGCGGCTACGTTTGAGTAGTTGGTGTCTAGCATGAGGACATCGTGCCCGTCATCGTGGAGGGCTTTGGCGATGAGTCTGGTCCAGGTGTTAGCTCCAGCGAAGAGGATGCCGCGTGGGTTCTTAGATGCGAGTCCTAGTTTGTTTGCGAGTGGTGCGGCGAGGAGTCCGTAGAATGCGACTGTTCCTACGATGACGATGAATGTGAGCAGGACGAGATTTTCTGCTTGTTGAGCAATTTCGTAATCGATGATGCCTTTGTGTGCCGCGCGTGTGAGCTCGAGTGCGAAAATGGATGTCACCGCAGCTGCCACTATTCCTCTGGGGGCGAGTGAGGCGAGGAAGATTTGCTCTTTAAAGCTGGTTTTATTTGAGAAGAGATTTGCCCCGAAGATGGAGAGCGGGCGGACGACTAGGATGAGGAGTGCGAGCAGGATGAGTCCTTGTGAGAGGGTTTCTGTAGTGAGTGTCTCGGTATTCACTCTTCCGGAGAGGACGAGGAAGAGCAGGGAAATGATGAGCACGCGGAGGTGTTCCTTGAACTCTAGGATGTGTTTTACTGAGACAGATTTTTGGTTTGCGAGTGCGATGCCCATCACGGTGACGGTGAGTAGCCCGGATTCGTGCACGACGGCATTTGATGCTGAAAATGCGATGGCGATGACCGAGATGATGAAGACTGAATGGAGGAAGTCTGGGATGTAGTGATTCTTGAGTGCGAACTCGATGGCTTTGGCAAGGATGAAGGCGAAGAGGATGCCTACGAGGAGAGTTTTGA
Organism: uncultured Verrucomicrobiales bacterium; assembly: GCA_937128235.1. GTDB lineage: Bacteria > Verrucomicrobiota > Verrucomicrobiia > Verrucomicrobiales > Akkermansiaceae > Rubritalea. The sequence goes on along the minus strand of CAKZMG010000106.1, from coordinate 17,621 downwards.
GGAGTGAGATGATGACTGCTGATCTGGCTGAGTCCCAGTCGCCAGCGATGGCTGCCTGGAAGATAAGGACTGCCATGATGGCTCCGATGGGATCTACCACGATGCCTTCCCACTTCACGATGGAGCCTACCTTGCGCGATGGTTTGATGTGTCTGATGAGGGGGGCGATGACGGTGGGACCAGTGACTACGAGGATGGAGCCTAGGATGGCTGCGACTCGCCAGTTCCAGTCGAAAATATAAATACCGATGGCTGTGGTGAGGACAAAGGAGATCAAGACTCCGATGGTGCATAGCCGAAATACGGGTGCACCGCTTTCTTTGAGTTCGGAGAATTTCAGCGTGAGCCCGCCTTCGAAGAGGATGAGGGCTACGGAGAGTCCTACTACGGGGAGAAGGAGTTTGTTGCCTAGTTCTTCATCGAGAAAGTCATTGATGCTGATGCTGAAGAGGAGCTGGGCACCGAATCCGAATGCGAGTAGCAGGAGGATAGAGGGGAGCTTGAAACGCCATGCGGACCATTGAGCGAGAATTCCTAGACCGAGGATGATGGTGAGGTAAGTGCCAAATGAAATGCCTGTTAGATCTGTGATCATAGAGTTGTTAGAGAGAGGGTTGTGTTAAGATTTTATTCTGCTTTAGGATCACGGGTGAGTAGCTCGTGGAGTGCTTGTTTTGCTGGTTTGTCTTGGTAGAGGACGTGGTAAACGGCATCAATGATGGGAGTCTCGATGTCGGTTTCTTTAGCCGCTTCGTAGATGGAGAGGGTGTTTGGCACGCCCTCAGCTACCATTCCGAGTTGGTCACAGGCTTGTTGGAGGCTTAGCCCTTCACCGAGCGCTTTCCCTACGCGGTTATTTCTAGAGTGAGGTGAGTAGCAGGTGGTCATGAGATCGCCTACTCCTGAGAGCCCTACAAATGTTTCTGGCTGTCCACCGAGGGCGATGCCGAGACGAGTCATTTCCGCGAGCCCGCGAGTGACGAGTGCGGCGATGGCGTTATCGCCAAGCCCTATGCCAGAGGCGATACCTGCTGCGATGGCGAAGACGTTTTTCAGAGCACCGCCTAGCTCCATTCCTGCCACGTCATTGGTGGTGTAGGTGCGGAAGGTGGGGGTGGTGAACATTTCCTGAAGTCTAGAGGTAAGTTTTTCATCGATGCTGCCTACCACGGTGCAGGTGGCGAGGTTTGCCGCGACTTCTTCTGCGTGAGTGGGACCAGATAGGACTGCGATGGGGTTGTCTGGAAGTGCTTCAAAGATGATGTTGCTCATGCGGAGTCCGGTGCCTCGCTCTATGCCTTTCGCGCTTGAGATGAGTGGGATGTGTGCGGGGATTCCTATTTCCGCTAGCTTGAGTGAGGTGTCTCGGGTGGCGGATGTGGGCACTACGAAGACTATGATCTCGGCGGTTCGGGCTTCTGTTAGATCTGTGGTGCAGCGGATGTTCTTAGGTAATTTTATCTTAGGTAGGTAGTGGATGTTTGTGTGGTGAGAGTTAATTTCCTCTGCCTGGTTCTCTGAGCGACCGATGAGGACGACTTCCTTAAAATGCTCGGATAAGACGATGGCGAGTGCGCATCCCCAAGAACCAGATCCTAGGATTACTGCTTTAGTGGTAGCTGATTTCATTTGATTGGGTTTTATTGAGTGTTCTTTTTAGAGGTGAATTTGTGCTCTTTGCCGGCAATGAGGTTTTTGATGTTAGAGCGGTGTTTCCAAATAGCCATGAGGGCGATGAAAATGGCGAAGATGAGGAGCGGCTTATTCCAGGTTCCTGCGGCTAGTTTACCGTGATGCCATGATCCTAAGAGGACGAGTAAGGGTAGTGATGCAGCACCCACCATGCTTGCGACTGAGACGTAACGGGTGATCTTGAAGGTGAGTATGAAGATGAGAATGAGGATGGGGAGACCGAATGGCATGAAGGCGGCGAGGACGCCTGCTGAGGTGGCGATTCCTTTTCCTCCTTTGAAATTCACCCATGGGGAGTAGTTGTGCCCTAGGATGGCACAGAGTCCGGTGAAGACTTGGATGGCTTGGGCTTTAAATTGCTGATCACCTAGGTCGATAGCGTGCTCGCGGAGGAAGCCGATGGTCATGGTTTCGTCTGCTCCGTTGTATTTGATGAGGCTGTATGCGAGGAGTGCTGGGACGAGACCTTTTAGGAAATCTAGGACGAAGCAGGTGATGCCGTATTTCTTGCCTACGATGCGGAGGACATTGGTGGCTCCGATGTTTCCTGAGCCATGCTCGCGGATGTTAATGCCCCGTGATTTGGCGATGAGTAAGCCAAAGGGAATAGAGCCTAGAAGAAATGCAAAGATGGGTAGTAGCCAGATATTCATAATGTGATTCTGAGATTGATTCAGAGAACTGGAGGAAGTGTAATTGGCGGGGATGGGATGTCAACCCGTGGGGAAAGATAGTTAATTTTTCGGAAATAATTGAGCGATTTCTGGTCTGCTCTGTCTGAGATACTATGAACGATGCCGTGCGAACTGAGCCTATTACTTATTCTTGTAGAGAAATTCAGCGGGCATGGTGGAAGAAAATAAGCATCCATAAGCCTGGCAACGATGTGATCACATGGGTAAGTCTGCTGATGGTGCTGGTGCATGTTTTTATTGCGCTCACTGGCGGGGTGGATGCTCATGAGGCAATTTACATTCAGTGGCTAGGCTTGACCTCTGAGAGTCTGATGGGTGGTAAAGTTTGGCAGCTGGTGACCTACAGTTTCTTGCATGGGAACTGGATGCATCTGCTCGCGAATGTGGCGATGATCTGGCTGATTGGTGGCAGGCTGATGACTATTCTTAGTCAGCGAAAGGTAGCTCTTTGTCTGCTGCTCGGGAGCGTGGTGGGTGGTCTAGCCTTTGTTGCGTTTGATCTCTGGAACGGTCAGGGGGCATTTCTGGTTGGCTCATCAGGGGCAGCTTTTGCGCTGTTTATTCTCATGGCATGTCTTTCTCCAAATGCGAAAATGATCCCTATCCCAGTGCGTGCTAAGAACATGGCACTAGGTTTACTTATTGGCTCGCTCATTCTCTGTCTTGCTCATCCAGGGCTAAATTTACCTTTCTTCAGTTCCATCACCGCTTGGATTCAGCAGTTGGACATGTCATCGGTCTTCAAGGTAGCGCATGCTTGTCACCTGGGAGGGGGGCTGGCTGGGCTGTGGATGTCCACCCGGATCATGGGGAAAATGATCTCGCTTGAGGATCTCCAGAAAAGCCGGATTCACTAATTTCACTGGAGTTTGTAAATTTTCTGTAGATTTTTTCTAAGGAATTTTGGTTTCAAGTGTCACAATAGTAACAGCCAATCATCAATATAGTCAATGATGGCTGATTACGAGTCTAAGTCACCGTGAAAATACGTGAAATGTGAAACGCGCAATGAAAATATACGAGACACCCGACAACGCTGAGCCAGAAAATTTAGCGATAGAGGAGGTCTTTGCTTCAGAGGAATCTCCTCTGCTGAAGTTTGCCTTCGGGTATGTGAAGCGCCGCGAGGTGGCAGAGGAAATAGTCCAAGACGCCTTTATGAAACTGCATCAGCAGTGGGATAGTGTGGATAAACCTAGACCATGGCTCTACAAAGCGGTGCGGAATCTTTCGCTGAATTATATTAGAAAATCAAATCGCGAGACACTTACAGATGATACGGGCTCGGAATCGATGGAGCAGACTCCAAATGATCAGATAGGGAGAATAGAGGCGGTGCATGCGATGCGATTATTGATGGCAGATCTTGGGGAAAAAGATAGAGAGCTGGTGAGGCTGAAATTTTAAGAGGAGCTGAGCTATAGTCATATCAGTGAGCAGTTGGAAATAGGGATAGGGAATGTGGGGTATCGGCTGCATCATGTGCTGAAAGGATTGGCGGAGGGGTTGAGGAGAAGAGGGGTGGATAGGTTTTAGGATTTTAAATGAGGATTTAAAATGGAAAATTTGAGATTGAAGATTTTGTAAAAAAGAAAGGAGCAAGGATGAAAGAGAATGATGAAAATTTAGGAAAAGAAAACCTAGGGGTCTGGAATAATCCGGAGCTAGAGGCGCGTCTGGTGGCGATGCTTATGGGTGAGCTTAGCCCATTTGAGGAGGCAGAAATGGCTCTCGAACTGGCGAAAAGCCCTGAGTTGCGACTATTTCGGGAGAGAATGATAGAAGTGAGGAACCTCATAGTAGAGGTGAACGCTGAGGATGAAGACCAGCAAGAGGAAGAAGACTGGTCTCTGAGTTCAGAGCGTAGGAGTGGGTTGTTAGGAAATTTTAGATTAGATAAAGTAGAGAGCTTAGAGCCAGAGCCAGCACCAAAATCAAGTTCATCGGTTCAGTGGAGAAGTGTTTTTAGTATTGCGGCTTGTTTCTTGGTTTCGGTTGCGGCCTTCATGACGATGTTTTTGACGAGGGGGAAGATTTATAGGAACGAGGCTGAAATAGTCACTTATTCATCTGCTTCTGCTAGTAATGAGGCAATCCTGCAAGGAGAGATGGAGATAGTGGATGGGAGTAGTGAATCAATGAGAGTGCAGGATAAGAAAAGGGAATTTATTTATCCTAACGAGTATGAGCCAGGTTCAGACTCGGATGAATTTATCAGTAAACCAGAGATGTCAAATGAGGTGGCTAGAAAGCCGAGTTCGCACTCATCAAGAATGGCAAAGGTAATCGCTGCCAACAAGCCTAGCTCCACAGCAGTTCCTGTCCCAGAATTAGAATTAAAAGAAGAACTCAGCCTAGATTTCGGTGATGGAGATGACTTCGGTAGTGGCTGGGGAAATGGATCAGGCAGTGGATCAGGTGGAGGGTCAGGTGGAAGAATAGCACTAGGTGGAGAGCAATATGGAAGACCAAGTATAAAGGCTAGTAGAGTAGAAATTAAACAAGCAAACTTAGAAGAGTTAGGCTTTGATTGGATAGCAGATCCATTTACTCCAAATGAAAAAAATGAGGCAGCAGTTAAAGGGAAAACTAAACCTAACATTCTAACAGAAGGTAATCGTTCTGGTGATATGGCTTTCTCAGGTAGCGTAATTGACGAACGTAGCAACAACCTGGATGGAACGAGTCCTACACTTACTTATGAGCATGTTAAGGATGTGGAGAAAGTGCGTAAACTTCTGCAACGTGGAGCAAGTTATTATGATCAAGCTCAGTTCGACCATGCTACTCTCGAATACAAGGAGGTGCTGAGGGAAGACCCATACAATAAAGCAGCTAGACGTGGCTTAGAAAAGGTGAATACAGCTAAGAGCGACTACTATCGGGCAGCGTATGATCAGACTCGTGCTGCGATGCTTATGCAGGTGGATCAAGCTTGGGAGATAGCGATTCCTCCTAAAGTGGGTGATGATCCTGTTGGTTATGTAGGACGTGATAAGGAGAGATTAGCGAGTATAAATAAATTTAAGGAGCAAAGACGTCTCCAAGAAGACAAGGTGGAAGACCATAGAACGCGTCTTTATGCACTGAGTAAGAAGCTAATGATTCCGTATCATGGTAAAGATGGTAGATTCTATGCTGAGAGAGAATCTGATGCGAATGAGCAAGGTAGAGCGAATCAAGCGTATGAAGAAGCTAAGAGAACGAAGGATCAGTTAGAGTCATTTACTAAGTCATTGAATGGACTTAACGATGAAGATTTAAAGGTGACTCTGATGGCTTCTGGTAGACCTGAGGCGGCTGTGATCAAAGCTGATTATGATCAACTTAGTGAAATGAAGCGACGAAAGGCTATAGCATTGGCGAGTGGCAAAGGTGCAAATCATAGAACGATGAAAAGCTTGGATGTGAGCATGAAGGAAATTGAAGAACGGCTTGATAGGTCTGTGGTCAATGTTCGCAAAAAACTGGCTGAGGATTTGATTGTTTTTAATCAGAATGTAGAAAAATTGCGACTCGATACGGATAAAGAGACTTCTGATTTGATGGTGTCAGCTGAGGAGAAAACTAGGTTTGGAAAAGTGCGTGAAGATTATGAGCGTGAACTGGCAATATTAGATAAGATCAAGCAAGCTGAGTTTACTGAGCTTTTAGGGGAGAATCTAGAGATGGATGAAACTAAGTTGTTTACAAAGAGCTTTAACTTACCACCTGGTGCGCTGAAGGATCTGTTAGGTTTCAGATCTTATGATGATGACTTGAGTGCAGAAAAAATTAAAAATGGGCTTAAAAGTCAGGGGATCAATTTTGCACCTGAATCTGTGGTGAATTATAATCCGGAGAATGGAGTGCTTACCGTACGAAATACTGGAAATGATACTGATAATCTAATCGATCTGATGCATAGTTTGAAGTCACCCTCCAAGGCGAAAGTTAGGCCTGATTTTACCAAAGAAATTTCTGCTGCTGAGCAGACGCATTCTACGTTCTCACTCAATGTTAGCGATGTGACTTACAACCTGGCGAAATCAGTTCTGTTAGAAAAGGGTGGGGTGCCTGATGCGGCTAAAATCCGGGTTGAGGAATTTGTGAATGCATTTGATTATGGTGATCCGAGTGCTTGTGGTAAGAAGGTGAATTGTGTGGTGGAGCAGTGTGCGCATCCATTTTACCAACAACGTAATCTGATGCGCATCGGGATGAAGACTGGTGCGATGGGGAGGTCTCAGCCATTGCGTTTGACAGTTCTGTTAGATAACTCGGGGTCGATGGACCGTGCTGACAGAGCGGCGACTGTGGTGAAGGCGATGGAGGCACTAGCGAGTCAGTTAGGACCTCAGGATGAAGTCACGCTGCTGAGCTTCGCTCGTGATGCGCGGATGGTGGCTCAGAAGGTGAAGGGGGATAAGGCTCATGAGCTTGTGAATTTAGTAAAAGGGATACCATCCGAAGGAGGAACGAATCTAAGTCTAGCTATCACGCAAGCCTACGCTACTGCTCAGCAGAGCATCCAGGCCGGAACGATGAGCCGGATCGTTCTCATCACAGATGGTGCGGCTAACCTCGGGAATGCGAATCCAGAAGAACTCTCAAAAAGTATCGAGATGATGCGCCAAAATGGGATCGCGTTTGATGCCTGTGGTGTGGGTGCTGATGGGCTGGATGATGATATGTTAGAGGCTCTCACGCGTAAGGGTGATGGCAGATATTACTTCATCGATAAGCCAGAAGATGCCGATTCAGGGTTCGCGCAGAAGCTAGCGGGTGCACTCAGACCAGCCGCGAAGAACGTGAAAGTCCAAGTGGTGTTTAACCCGGAGCGTGTTGGGAATTACCGGTTGGTAGGTTTTGAAAAGCATCGGTTGAAGAAGCAGGACTTTAGAAACGATGCGGTGGATGCCGCTGAAATGGCTGCCGAGGAAGCGGGTAATGCTCTCTATCAAGTAGAAGCCAAGCCTGATGGTAGAGGCGATGTGGGAACTGTTTTTGTTAGATTTCGCGACATGGCGAGCGGGCAAATGGTGGAACGTAGCTGGGTGATTCCGTATCAGCCAAAGGCTAAAAAACTACATGCAGCTGAGCCATCTATGCAGCTCGCCACAGTAGCGGGGATGCTAGGTGAGAGGCTGAAACTAGGAGATAAAGCTGGGATAGAGTTAGAAGAATTAAATCAAGTTTTTGGTAAACTTAGAAACCATTTCCATGCAGATAAGGAAGTGAAAGATCTGCTCCGGATGTGTGAGAAAGTGAAATAAAAATTTATATAGAATTTTAAATAGAAAAGACCATGAAGTTAAAAAATAAATTCAAGAGTGTTAAAAATATTCTCTTAGCCGCTGTGCTGGTGAGTGGAAATGCGATGGCACAAGAAGCCCCCAAGGATGAAGCTAAAATGGCTGTTAAATCAGCTGTGAGAACTAATTCTCTGATCCTAGAAGCCCGCGAAAATGCTGAGAAGCCACCGCTGTTTTTCACTGCTAATTCTGAGCAAGTAGTCAACATTTCTCCAGAGTCTGTTAGGCAAACGATTAATATTACTTACAAGAAAATCCAGGGTGATGATGAGTTTATGAGCTTGGTACTGAGCCATAAGAGCGACATCAAATCTGTAACAGGTGCTGGGCTGAAAGAGTGGTCTGTTAGAGAGCTAGAAGGTATTCATTATCTAGACATCCGAGCGTTAGATCCAAAAACCAAGCAACTCAAAGTAACCGTTATCGCAGAGTATCTGTTAGATGAATCTGTAGCGAAACCGACCGTGCCTCTCATGACCTTGACCACCACAGAGTCCAATGGTGCAGGGTTCACAGAAGCGATCACGATCATCCCTGAGAGAGTCCAGATCAATGTGACGAAGGCGCTAGGCTGCATCGCGGCTAAGCCCAGTATTCCAAAGTCGCTGAAATTTATCTCTAATGGAACCTCAGACCTAGAGCTGAGTATTCTCAAGCATGAGGGTGACTATGCGGGAATCGATCTCAGAGATATTTCCCTCCAGGCTACGGTAGATCCGGATGGGAAGTCTGCATTGATAAAGCTCACTGGAAATCTCCATGTGAGAAAGCTGAGTAAAAAGCCATTCACGTTAGTCCACGGAAAAGTTGCCTTGAGTAGTTTCCCCGTAACCGAAGCAGGCGAGATCCACGTGCTTAAACTCGGTAATAATATGAACTACGGGATCATCTGTAAGCAGCTAGGAAGCTATCCCATTGAGTTCTCTTTTGCGGTGCCCATTACCACTGGCACAGGATGGAATACCCTTCAGTTCAATGTTCCAAACGGAGCAGTAGTCCCGCTCAGCCTTAGCGAAATGGGGGAGAATATTGAGTTTCGTGAGGATGAAGTGACTTATCTAGAATTTGATAATGCTATCTGGCAAGGTGTGCTTCCAGCTTCTGGAATCTGTGCGCTGGAATGGAAGACGAAGCCAAAATCTGGCGACGGAGACCTCTTCTACACCTCACATGGAGTCTCGGATATTAGCATTGGTTCTGGTCTCATGCATGCGAACTCTACCGTCACTTTCAAGGTGCTACAGGGGAAGATGAATAAAGTGGAATTTGCTCTAACAGGTGCAGGCGAAATCGTGTCCGTGACCGGTGGGCATGTCGCTAGCTGGAAAGTGAAGCAGGATGGTAAGAAGAAAGTGTTAGAGTGTGTTCTGAAGTCAGAAACTTCAGATGTGCAGTCGATTCGTGTTGAGTCACTATTCCCGCTAGGCAAGTTCCCAGCAAAGGTGCTGCCACTGAGTCTCACCCCACGCGGTACCCTGCGTCATTCAGGTTACATCAGGGCTTCTAATCAGGGTTCAGTGAGAATAGAGACGAGTCTAACAGAAGGATTAATGCAGCTTTCTCCAGATAAATTTCCGCAGAGTGGGGCAGTGGTTTCAGGTAAGCAGGTCTTCGTTTACCGCTTCCCATCTGCTGAGAGGAAGCTAGAAATCACTGCGGATCAGATCATTTCTGAAGTGAGTGTCAGTCACATCACGACGTATGAAATGAGCGAAACGGATCGGGTCATCCAGTCTGACATCGAGATAGATATCTCTGAAGCTGGACTCAGAGAGTGGAGCTTCATGATCCCTGCGGACTACTCCGTTTCAGGCGTGAGCAGTGCTAATATGGTAGATCACGTAGTGAGTACTACGGTAAATAAAGGTAAGCGATCATTGAAAATTCTCTTTAAAAGCGAAGTGATGGATCGCCAGCTGATCAGAGTGCGTCTGGAGAAAAACCTGCCTGCTAGTGCTGGCGATTGGGCACTGCCTGCACTTACATTTCCTGGTTCTAACATTAAGAGCATCCGTGGAGACATAGGCATCCTTTCTGCCAGCGGATGGAAAATGCAACCAGACGCGGCATCAGTAAAAAATCTCGATGAACGCCCGATTGCCTATTTCCCGAAGACGAATCAAATCGCTGATCGCCTCCAACATGCCTACCGCACTCGCTCCACAGACTGGTCTGCTAAGTTAAAGATCACCGCGAAGGGGCAGTCTATCCAAGCAGATCTATTGCATCTCTATGAACTCCGCGAGGGAGTGCTGGAAGCCAATATTCTGGCTTATTATTTCGTGATAGGTGCGCCAGCAAATGAGTGGAAACTGCAACTGCCAGCCATTGCGGAAAACGTCTCCGTGGAGGGACAAAACGTCCGCACCTGGCATCAGACCGATGACGTTCTCACAGTGGTGCTAAATCAACCAGTGCTGGGAGCCTCGAAGCTTCTTGTCAGCTATGAGGAGCCGATGAATCCGCGTGGAGGTAAGATAAACATTGGCTCAGTGACTCCACTCGGTGTTCAGTCAGAGTCTGGATTTATCCATCTAGTGAGTAGGAATCAGGTGAACATGAGCGAGGTGAAAAAGAGTGAAAATTTACTCAGCATCAGCCCACTAGAAATGCCGTCTGAGCACCAAGTCCTGACCTCTATTCCATCTAAAGCCGCTTGGCAATATTCCGCTCGACCTTATTCACTCTCTCTAGAAATAGAGAACCTAGAACTCGTCAAGTCACTCGATCAAGCCGTGGGTGCCGCATCTCTGAATACGCGTGTTACCAGTGCGGGTGAGGTTGTCACGAATGCTAAATTTTTCGTCAACACACGCGGCAAGAAAGCGCTCCGCATGAAGCTGCCAGATGGCGATAAACTTTGGACTGCGAAGGTAGATGAAGTGCTGATTAATGCCAGAATCGATGGCAATCAAATCATTCTTCCACTGCCTCCAACTAAAGATACCAACAGGATTCGCACGCTTGAGATCCGTTACGGTGGGATGGCGGCAGACCCATCAAATGTGAGCGTGGGTCCACCTGTGCTATCAGCTCCGCTCACCATCGCAGAATGGAAAGTCACAGGTGATAATCACCTCACTCCGACTGGTGGAAATGTGAAGCCGCTTCAGATGGGAATGGCTCAATCTAAGAATGGGTTTAGTGAGCTTAAGAAAAACTTTAGACTGCTCCTAGGTGTGATCTTTCTTCTGTTAGGTGGAATTTTCCTACTTAGAAAGAACATCACCGATAAGTGGCTCATCCTGTTTGGGAATCTCTGGCTTGTTGCAACGATCATTTTCTGCCTCTTCTTCGGAAGCAAAGCGCTGGATACCCATGTGGTGAGCTTTAAGGAATTTGATGTGGTGGCACCTGTGGTTAGCGATCAAGAAGTCGTTACCCTAGAGCTGGCTAATCATCAGTCTGGACCAAGTAGTCTCTCAGGTTTTGGGGGTTTCTTGATGCTTGCAGGTGCCGCTCTGTTAGTGGCTGGTCTGGTGAAGGAACATTTAGCGACAACTCTGGTGAGGGGGATTGCAGTGTTTATCATACTGATGGGGTGCCTGATGCATGTGGGAGGAGCCGCGTATTTCTACTTTGTGGTCGCTATTCTCGCCGCGTTGTTACTCGCTAAAGGCTTGCCGAAAATGATCAGTAAATGGAAATTTAAGGCGAAGAAACCAGCCGTAGTCGCGAGTATGATTTTGCTGTCTGTGATGGGGCTTTCATCAGATGCACGGGCAGCAGAAACCATAGCTGACACCATGTTTGAAACCTGGCAGATCAATGACGGAAAACTTACCTCTACGCTACAGATTACCTGGGATGCAGAAGAGGGGGAAGCTCTGGGGATACTGGATGCTCCCGCCGCACTCATCAGTGCTGATGGTGATGGCTTCCGTGTGATCAAGGTTCTGAATAAAGTTGATAAAACACTTTCTTGGAAACTTATCGCAGAGAAAACGGGGATGATTTCTGCCGTTGTTAGATACCAAGCTAGCTTTGGTGATAAAGCAGAGCTAGCCTGTAACGTTCCTAGCGGGCGTGCTGCGATGAAATCTCTAACCGTGATAGTGGATCAACAAAACTGGCAGATCACATCGCCTCAAGCAGTGCGTTATCAGAAGCTGTTAGATGAAGGAAACGCAACCAGCAGCGCGAAGCTCACACTCATGGGGCTAGCGAAAGCTACGGTCTTCCTAAAGCCTATGCCGCGTGACCGAAGTAAGGAAACACTGAGATTTCTAGCAGAGGTTTCAGATGTCTATGTACCCGCACCAGGAGTTCTGGATGGAAGACATAAGGTGAAAATAAAACCTCTTGCTGGTGAGCTAAAGGAACTGGTAGTTGATATTCCAGATGGTCTGATGGTGGGAAATGTCGCTTGCACAGAGATCGATACCTGGAGATTTGATGCCAAGAAAAAGACGCTTACGATTTCTATGAAACGTCCCCAGATCAAAGATTTTGAACTACTCATTATGACCCAGCGCGGCGTGAAAGCTTACCCCCAGGACTTGGTGTTAGAGTCAATTTCTGTCCGTGGTGTGGCGAATACTGTGGGAATGATCGGCTACGGATTTGGTGAAGATTCTCAGCCAGATAGTGCGAAGGCTGTGGATCTGTTAGAAATTAATATTGCAGATTTTGACGCGGGATTATTGAAATTAGCCACTGAGCTACAGCCTAAATTTGTTCTTCACAAAGCTTACCGACACAGCGGTGAGGGGCAGAAGCGTGGGAAGATAAATCTCCGAGTGGCAGCGGTGTCTCCAGAGATTCGTGTCCAGAGTAAGCAGGAGATTCGTCTCACTGATGAGCGGATGTCTCTCCGCATAGAAGCCCTCGCCAGCATCACGCGAGCGGGTGTCTTTGAGCTGAAATTTTATGTGCCAGAGGGTCTAACAGTTGAATCGATCAATGGCACAGCGCTCAGAGACTGGAGCGTAGTAGAGTTGAAAGGAAAGTCACTGGCAACTATGTATCTCAATGGGAAGACGATGGGGAATCAACGTTTCAGTATCACGATGCTAGGAGATGCACCGATGGTGAAGAAAGAGGCTAATCAATGGAGCGTGCCGCGTTGGTTGTTAGAAAATGTGAGTCGTCAGCGAGGTTCGCTCACGCTCATCCCCGACTATGGAATCCGTCTCCGTGTGGCTGACCGCAAGCACGCATCTCAGCTAGATAGTAAGGACATCACTCAGCAGAATAAAGGGGCGCTTGCTTTTAGATTGCTTCAGAAAGACTGGAAAATATCGCTCGCGATCCAGAAGCTAGATCCCTGGGTCACAGCCGAGATTCTCCAGCAGGTGAGTGTGCGTGAGGGGCTCACTAATAACTGGCTCAAGATCCATTACCATGTAGAGCACGCGGTGGTGAAACAATTCCCGCTCCGTATCCCAGGCGTGGGTAAGGAACAGGCTAATACGCTGAGAGCCAGCGGTAAGGCGGTGAAAGAAATAGTCCATATCAGAGACGATATCTGGCAGGTGAATCTCCGCCGAGGTATGATAGGAAATGTCCCGGTGCAGGTTGGCTACCAGAGTCAGACTCAGCGAAAAGGTGATACAGAAGTGATTGCTCCGGTGCAACTGTTAGAGATTAAGCAGAGTGCCCATTACATAGCGGTGCGCGCTCCAGATTGGCTGGAAGTCCATGGCACAGAGCTGCGTGAGTGGCGTGGCTTTGATTGGTCAAATGTTCCAGCTAAGCTTTATAATTTAGCAGACCGCAGCGAGCCGAGTCTCTGCTACCGAGTGGTGGATGCGGAGAAAAATATGGCGGTCACGGTGAAGCGTCATTCCATGGCGGGCACGCTGAAGCTACGCGTAGTGAGCGGGGAAATGCGCACGATGTTCAATGCAGGATCTCAGGGAGGCAGTGCTCTCTCTAGGCTTAGTTTAAATATAAATGTGGCGGAGAAATCTAGCCTGAAAATTTCCCTCCCTGAGGGGGCTGAGCTATTCAATGTCATCGTGAATGATAAAAGTGCTGAGGTGGTGAAGGAGGGAGATGCGTATTCATTCTATGTGAGTGAAGCGATCGTAGAGAATCAGCCAGCAAAAGTTCACATCACTTACCTGACTAAGGCTGGAGATCGCTCAGGGAACCCGATCACTCTGATTGGTCCCACACTGAGTATTCCGTTAGAGAATATTGATTGGTATGTGATGCTGCCAGATGGCTATGATCTTAGCAGCTATAAAGGTAGATTTCATCATCTGGATACGATTAGAAATAATGATGTAAAGAGCTATGTAGAAGCCTTTAGAAAGATCAAGGATGCCAGATACTACAAGCTCCGCAGAGAAGGAAAGCAAGAGCTAGATAGAGCGGTGGACTATAGGAATAGTGGGCAGTTAGATAAAGCAAATGCGGCTCTCAAGCGAGTAATACGCAACCAAGCTGTGGATGCCGCGAGCAATGAAGATGCTCGCGTGATGCAGGAGAAAATAATGACGGGTCAAGCCATGATGGGGCTCAATACCCGAAGCCAGAGATCCTACATGGACAACAAAGCGATGGGGAACACTCAGTATGCGAATAATGCGCTGGAAGAGGCGGTGACTAGGAATCCATTCTTTATGGGGAGCAAGAATTTCAACCCGAACCAGATAGCCGACTACATGCAGGGAAATAGTGACGAAGAAGTGAGTGCGATGCACCGGATAGCACGCAAGCTCGTGAAGCCGCAGTTGGTATCATCGGATGCGGGGCAAGCGGTGGAGCTAGAAATCCTCCCAACCCAGAAGGTGATCCATTTCCACAAGGACATTCATCTAGCGGGCGAGAGCGATCTGGCGATAGAGCTAGAGTTAAAGTTAGCCCAAGCCGAGATTAGTGATAGCAGTTCAGGATCAAATTTCGGAATTATCCTCCTTTTAGCCATGGTGAGCTTCTTAGGGTTCTGGCTGGCTAGGAAATAGGAGATCATTGTCATATCCACATAACGAGAAAATCTGATTCACCGAAGGTAGGGAGGGATTGCCAATCACTCCGAGTGCGCGAGTCCTAGTAAAGAGCTATCCTCATACTGCCACCTAACCTGGGTGATCAAGATCCACTGCATGGTATTACTCTTGGCAGGTTGTTTAGAATGTTATCAATACGTCTAAATGATTATTCCGTGCATCTCAGACACTTTAATTTATTCCGCAATCCTTAGTCCTTTTTCTAACAGAATACCTATGAGTTCGAGTTCAGTCTGGACCCAAATATTCTCAATTGAGATACAGTGATATCACTTATTTCTGATAAAACCGATCATTACTGGAATCATGCAGGCGATGATGAGGATCATGAGGTAGCCCCAGACTCCCATGCCTTTTTCTTTGTTAGATTTGTGGGCTGAGAATTCAGTTTCTTTTTCAGAGGTGGAGTTTGATTTTGAATTTAGCTCGTCTGGGTGGATGAGGCTTGCGGCATCGAGCGGGGCGGTGGAGTCGCCTATTTCTTTTCTGACTTTGGCTACTTCAGCGGCGGTTATTGCTGAGGCATTATTTCCCCAGTTGCTTCTGATGTAGGTGAGGATGCCTGCTATCTCTTCGTCTTTGAGCCTGGCGTTACTCGGCATAGGGATTTGCTCGTAGATCTTGCCTTTGACTTTGATCGGTCCCGCTAGTCCCATGAGTTGCATTTTTATGAGAGTTTCTTTATCACCATTGACCCACTCAGATTCTGCTAGTGGTGGGAAGGTATCGGTGCCTACGCCTCCCGCTTGGTGACATGCCATGCAGTTCATGTCGTAGAGCTGCTTGTGTTGTTCCGCGATTGGGATTTCTTTGTTAGGGTCATCAATTTTAATTTCACTGAGGTCGAATGGGATGGCTTCTATCGTGGCGACTTTAGGTTTCCCTTTTTCATCGGTCAGTGAATTGAGAAATTCTAACACGTGTCTGGTTTCTCTGAGGGTAAGTTTTTCTTTCATGGATGGCATGGCAGATGGAGAGAATTTTAGCTTCTTGTAGTCTCCATGAGAAATGAGCCGTGGTGCGTCTCCGACTTGGACGACGAGTCCTGCTGAGCGATAGTCTAAAATTTTTCCAGAGATATTTCCTTTTTCAAATTCTACAGTCACAGAACCATAGCCTGGTGCGATGCTTGCATTTGGCAGCATAATCGCCTCTAACAGGTCTGTGCGGAGGTGGTTCATTCTCTTGCCCACTCCAGCGAGATTTGGTCCAGCATCACCACCGCCATCATGCACGGATGTGTGATCAGAGTGGTGGCATTTTGCACATTGTGCAGCACCTTGGTTTTTGAAAATAAGCTCACCCGCCTTAGCATTTCCTCCATGTAAGGCAGGGAGCCATTTGGCGAGCGGTCCGGACTTGGATCGGCTACGTCCGTATTGCTTGAGTGCTTCTTTGACCTTGGGGTCTAGGAACGTTTTGGCAACTTCTAGGATCTCGATAGCCGCGAGGTGTTCTTGAGCACGGTCGCTTAGATTGTTGATCGAGTTGATCAGGTGTTGATTAATTTGCTCACTTTGGATGCCCTTGAATAGTAGCCAGCTTTGTTGCTGCATATTGGCTTCTGGACGCTTCGAGAACTGGATGAGTGCTTGGTGCGTTTTTGGGTCTTCAGGTGCAGATCTGACAATCGTTTTTAAAGATTCAATAGCGAGATACTGTTTTTTACTATTGAGGTATTTAGCAGCAATAGTGGCACCGGCTTGTGCATCCTTGGATGCAAGTAGCTTGAGAGCACGCGCTCTTACTGGTGGAGCCAGTGCCTTGTCATCGACTAGAGCAGCGAGCTTGTCCGCATTCAGATCAGGGAGTTCTAGCTGGTATTGTTGGATAAGCAGGAAGGCTCCTTGTGCTACAAAACTATCTGACTCTAACAGATTTTTAACTTCTGTAGCGAGGATTTCTTTAAGCATCGCTTCATCAGCTGGGTCTCTCTCTAATGGGGCGTGTTTACCTAGGCTCTGGTCTGCTGAGCAGGGATGAAGCCAGATGTCTTTTTCTAACAGACGTAGGGCTTCTATGCGTTGGTCTTTATCGCGTGATGCATCTGTGGCAAATTTACAGAGACGCTTCACATTCTTAGCTCCACCACTGCGGTAGGCTGAGTGGATGAGTCTGCGCTGCATCATGGGGGTAAGTTTTAGTGATGTGTTATCTAACAGTTTAGCTACTTCTGGCTGAAGCGCGATAAGTTGTTGATCATGGATCGCGCGTATGGCTGCTTGGGAAACTTTAGGAGAATCAGTATCGTTCAGTGAATTTACCAGAGCAGGGCTTTTGATTTTTCTAAGACCTAGCACAACCGCGAGTCTGACCTTTTCGTTTTCGTGCTTTTGGAGAGTGGTTAGATCTGGCGTAGTCGCGATGAGAGCCTGCACACCTGCATGGCGGGTGTGTGCATTTACGGGTGAGTTTACGATGTAGTCGATGACTTCTTGCTGGAGTTTAATGCCCTTATGTCTGCCGATGCTGAGTGCGGCATGGAAGCTGACTCGTTGGCTTTGGTCAGTGAGACCTGCTTTCAGGGTGGTGAGCAGGGCATCAGTTTTAGGAGCTTCGCTAAGTACTTTCATCACTTGAGTGCGGACTTCTTCGTCTGAGTCTGATGACCATTTGATGAGTTCTGCGGTGGCTTCTTTGTCTTGGTTCTTGCGTGCTAGCATTCCCAGCCCCCAGACTCCATGGAGTCTTTTTAGCTGGTTGTCTTGTTGCTTGAGAGCCTGGACAAAAATGGAGATAGCATTGTCTTTCTCTGCGATGGCGAACTGAGCGCGCAGTCTCACGCGCATGTCTGGATGCCCCAAAAGAGTGGAGAGCTTTTCTAGGGGTAAGTTTTCTATGCCCGCGCTGATGAGAGTTTTTACCTCTTCTATCTTGTCATCGTTGACGGGATTATTGGCGGTTATCTTATAAATTCTACCTTTCTCGTGTGCGTGCCAGCCTCCGATGAAATCTGTGATGTAGATGCTGCCATCGTAGCCATA
>CAKZMG010000105.1 GCA_937128235.1 uncultured Verrucomicrobiales bacterium | reverse complement strand
AATGAGTTTTTCGATCACCTCTTCGGATACGAGTGGGAACTCTTCAAGAGCCCAGCTGGCGCTCAACAATGGAGACCAAAAAATGGTGCTGGAGACGGAACTGTTCCAGTAGCCCATGATTCATCTAAGAAGACTCACCCGTTCATGCTCACTTCTGATCTCGCACTGAGAGAAGATCCTATTTACGCTAAAATCTCTAAGCGCTTCCATGAGAACCCAGATCAGTTTGCAGACGCATTTGCGCGTGCTTGGTTTAAACTCATTCACCGTGACCTCGGACCGAGAGCTTGCTACCTAGGAAATGATGTCCCAGACGAAGAACTCATCTGGCAAGACCCTATCCCAGCAGTTGATCACCCACTCATAGACGATGCAGACATCGCCACACTGAAAGAAAAAATTTCAGCCACTGGTCTAACAGTTTCTGAGCTAGTTTCCACAGCTTGGGCATCCGCATCTACGTTCCGTGGATCTGATAAACGTGGCGGAGCCAACGGCGCTCGCATCCGTCTCGCACCGATGAAATTCTGGGAAGTCAATAACCCCAGCCAGCTCTCTACTGTGCTCAGTGCATTAGAATCTGTTCAAGCTGAATTCGATAAAAAAGTCTCACTCGCTGACCTCATCGTCCTCGCTGGATGTGTAGGTGTGGAAAAAGCATTAGCAAATGCTGGTATTTCCATGACCGTTCCATTCACACCAGGCAGAGCAGATGCCACTGCGGAGCAAACTGATATAGAGTCAGTAGGCATGTTAGAGCCACAGGCAGACGGCTTTAGAAATTACCTCAAGGCTGAATACTCAGTCCCAGCGGAGAAACTCCTCATTGATAAAGCACAGCTCCTCACTCTAACAGCACCAGAAATGACAGTGCTACTCGGTGGTCTCCGTGTGCTAGGAGCAAACTACGATGGATCAGCTCACGGTGTCTTCACTGACAAAAAAGAAGCACTCACCAATGACTTCTTCGTGAATCTGTTAGACATGAGCACCACCTGGAAAGAGACCTCACCATCCGAGCAAGAGTTCCAAGGTACAGACAGAGCAACAGGTGAAGCGAAATACACCGCAACCCGCGCTGACCTCATCTTCGGCTCCAACTCCGAGCTCCGCGCCATCGCAGAAGTCTACGCCACAGCAGACAGCAAACAAAAATTCGTCCAAGACTTCGTAGCAGCATGGAACAAAGTAATGAACCTAGACCGTTTCGATCTGAAGTAAGATTAGCGTAGAATCAAGCATTGACTAACAGCCAATTTTATAAAAGCCCGGGGAAAGGTAACCACCTCCTCCCTGGGCTTTTTGTTTCAACATAATCGTTAGCTAAAGATCTATACCAGTGGTTCTGACCTGCGGTGCTCTACCACTAATCTTCACAAATTTTCACGAATAGACTGCACAGGTACTTGGCTTCATTTTACTAAGATATTCGTGGTTATTCGTCTTATTCGTGGTTAAAAAAAACATCAACCAAGCCACACTCAAACCAAGACAAGACAAAGCCAACAATAGGCTCATCAACTACGAACTAGGCGATGGCTTCAAAGGAGGGCTCAGCAATGCCAACTACTGCAAGATGGCAAAATACGAATCAAAAACCGCCCAACGAGAAGCCTGTGCTGAAAACTCAGAACAAAATCTATTCAAATTTACAGGACTTTTGCTTTCTATCCACTTCTCTTAGTGAGGTCTATTCCCATTACTTTTATTTCTTCTACATTTGTAAAACGTGCTGCATTGCTACGGAAATGTTCTTGTAGACGTTCGATCAAATCTGAAAATGTCAAGATACCTCTAACACTTGGATCTCTCCACCTCTTACCGCCTTTATAAAACAATAAATAAATACCTCTGTTAGATCTAGAGTCTCTCAGATAATCACCAATTAATTGATTCTCTAAACGCTCTACCAATTTAGACCATCTCCAGTTATCTGCTATTTTCATTTCGATAGGTATAGGGCTATCGAACCCTACTCCATGCACTCTTAAATCAATTCGTTTCTCATCCGCTAATTCCTCTTCTTGAGGTATATGATAGCAATTACGAGATCGACTCCGAAGTAGACCTCCTATAGTGTTTCGTGTTATTTCCTCATCTTTATCGATGAGAAGATCAGCTATGCTTTCATCTCCCTCTTCTAAATCCGATCTAAGATCCTCTATTTTATCAATAACGTGATAGAATAGAGTCGCGTTTGAAGGAGGAGTGAACTCATAATGTTCTTTAAATTTTACATATTGATCAGCTGTCCACGCAGTACTTTCAGAATCCAGATGAGCACGTTCTATTGCCATTTTAGAAACCCAAGCACCATGTGTCACTTTCAATTCAGTATTTTCTAATTCCATCAGAGATTCATACGTTGCTCGGCCAGGAATATCTTTTAGCTTATCTAGCAGTTTACTCCTCGCATATTGAGCATCGTCTCTTAGCTGAGGGCTATATATCCCGCCGCCTGAACGATCTATATCATCTTCTGGTTTTACATATTTAAACGCAATGACTATGAGACGCTTTAGAGTTTCAGGACTTATGAATCCTTCTCTAAGATAATGCTGATCGCCTCTTTCTCCAAATAGACATGTAAGAAAAGCAATCGTTTCACTTTCAGCTTTTCTACTATCCACCGATACTAGATAACTCTCTAATGCTGGAACTGCTCTACTAGGATCTACACCTACCCAGCTAGCATACCAGCAGGCTTTATTCTTTATATTGACTGAAAAACATTTTTTAGAGCTCAGACCAGCAATAGCTTCATTGGAAATATTTTCATCATGATGTATGATTTGTAACAAAGAATTATATTCCGAAATTTCCGCATCAATTTCTGTTAACACCTTTAGCAAAAGTGCACTTATTTGTTCCCAAATATTTCGATCACAATAAACAAACTTTCCTATTACTGAATGTGTTTTTTCGTTCTTAATTAGCGCCCATTTAAACTCTTGTTCTAGAACCAGCAAGCAGACATCCCGATGAAACTCAAATAGTTTCAAAAAATAGGAAGGCAATCCATTTAGCTCATTTAAGCAATAACGGAAAGCTAGATCGGCTTCTGTTGGAGAGAATTTTTCTATAGTAGAAGGGTCTCTTTTTATCTCCCTAGAAAGACCTATCAGCCCAAATGTTTGAGCATAAGGTATAGTTGTTGATTTACTCTCTGACGCCAGCTCTGCCTTGTAAAATCGCCAGCTTAAAATAAATCCTTCTTCCAATGCTTGAGCCGCTTCTTTCCCAAATTTTTCTTCTACTCTTGAGAACCCAACCTCAGACCATTTAGAAATAGAGTTATCGAAAGTTTCATTCACTATGTATAATTGCATTTCCAATACAGATCCTTTTCTAAAACAGTTCTTGATAATTTTCTCATCTTTAAGCGCAAAGATGTTTTGTGCTATATATGCTAACCACTCTGCATGATTTTTTTCTTCTTCTTTTTTCTTTATTGCCCGTTTAGCTTTCCATTCAGATTCCTTTATCTCAAAGCTTTTGTCTCGTTCTATGGGAGCCGGAGGATTCAGGAAAATTTTCAGTTTGTCTGATAACTCAGAATCTCTACCTTCCAATATCTTCTGCATCTTACTTACCCTCTGATCATCTTTGCTGATAAAGCTAAATAAGAGAGAAAGCGCAATGAATTGATTATCCAGCTCCTCCTGAGTTTCTAGCTGATCAATGAGGTAATCAATATCCTCTTCGGTGAATTCCCACAGCTCTCCATAACTTATAACATTATAATAAACTACTAACCGCCCTTGTCTTTCTAGCTCTAAACTGTTCCTTTTTTGCATTACATCATACCAGAATAAGGCATTCCGTAATTCAGGAAATTGAATAACACTAGGCTTTAATTCTGCCATAGTATTTTCTGCTTTATATGAGAAATGAATTGAACAAACCTCAACACATCTTAAAAGATAAAGGGCTGAAGGTTCTAGAGATCTGCTATCTTTACTTCTAATAAAGTCTATTAAAAGCTCTAAACATATTTCTAGTAACCATATTTTATGAGATCCTTCTTTATTGATCTGAGGCTCTGTTGATAAATATACTACACCCTGAGTAATAAACACCCATTTTGCTGAGTCATCAAGAGACTGTGCATAATCACGAATACCATAGCTGAAAAAATCCATTTGATTTGGAGTGCTGTTACTTCTCATTCTCCCCATCAAATTAAACAGTAAACTTACATCCTCACCTTCCAAGCAAGAGACCAAATCTCTCACTACTCCCCTTTCAAGAGTCTCTTCAGAAGCCAGTTGCTTTTTAATATTTGAAAAGTCTATAGCTGTTCCAAGTTTTTTCGTGATTTTAATAGCCTCTCCTCTGCATTCGGTGGTCATTTCAGAGTCCAATGCAAAAATCATCACCTCTGACATCATTTGTACTATTTTTCCATGCAGTATCAGGGATAAAAGAAACTCCTCTACTTCATGATAACCTTTATTTTGGCTCAATAATTCTCTAAGGTCATCATGCAAAGCTGGCTCAGAAAAGCGTTCTAGGCATCTATTATCATATAAACCCCTCGATAATTTATTTCCCCTAATACGCTCACAGACTTCTCTTACTACTCTTGCTCTTTCCTCTAAGGGCAGCAACTCTGGAGCAGGGCAGTTAATTATAATTTCTGGATCTAATGCTTCAGCCTTTCGGCGTATCCTATCATCTTTCAGCATCACCCAACTCAAGATAGGCTTCATTGAAGGAACAATAAGCTCGATTCCATACCTTTCCTGAAAGAACAATGCTTCTATTTTTTTGCGTGAAACACCTTCTACAAGACGTCGATTGATCCACTCCGCAGCAAGAAACTCTCTAGTAGATCGATGATGGAATCTAACCGTGCCATACCTCCCAGCACTAAAAACCGGTAGCCCTAAAATATACTTTTTTTGCCTATCATCATATTCAGCAAATAGCCGATCTACGTCCATAGCATCTCCTGCGAGCTCACTATTAGGCAACTGAATACTAGCATTCCTTCCTAATGAACAGAGCATGGCAAGATCCCGCATGACGGACTCGACCTGATTAAATGTAATCCCATTCTGCTCAGATACATTAGCGTTCCTCTCGCTACATCTCTGTTCCACTCTGTATTCTACTAGATCATGACGATTACCTAACCTTCCATATTCTTTCCAGTATGCAGAAAACTCTTCTAAATCTTGAGGTCTAGAAATCAACTTAAATGCATCATTCCTCTCCACTTCCTCTAAGAAATCTTGTATTTCTTCTACTTCTCTCTTTTCAAGATATCGCTTTATTTGGTCTTTATTTAAGTCTTTTAGACGTATAAATTGATAGCCTCCAAGCGACTTTTCTTTTTGAGAAGATTCTTCAGACAGACTAGGTGAAATGCCCAAATACCGCTTACAAAGCTTTAAATCTGATTCACCCCTCCAAGCAGGAGGTCGACTTGAGATGACTATGTTTACATCTAATAATTTATGCTTAATTTTTTTTCCAAGTTGCTTAAGTGCTTTCTCAAAATCTTTAGGATCTTGTAACCGAGACTCATCTACAGAATCTAACATAATCCAGGCTTTTGTATTTTCTGCTTCTAGCCAACTTTTAAATTCTTTATATGTTCCTAGCTCTTCTGTCTCTTCGAAAGCACCTTTCACACCATCTGGTAGATCCTCAATCCTTAAGAAAAAAGCCATGTCACCTTTCTGCCTTAACTTCATCGCAGCATATTTCAGCTCTTCTGTTTTTCCAGAACCAGCAGAAGACAACAAAACGACCCTTTGCATTGTAAGGACTTCTGACCAATGCAACAGGCTTTCATCTCTCCACAAACCAAACTCATTAGACTCTCCAAAGTCATAACGAGGCTCTTTAGATGCTTGCTCGTGAGTGGTCTCATCGAAAGTTCTCCCTAATTCTATAAAATCATAATCCATATCTATTTGTAGAAATAGTATTCCATCAACAAAATAACTCTCAACACTATAATGCTCTCATTTATAAAAAGCAAAATAATAAATCATAGATTAAAAATATGAGGAGCTAGTCACCTCTCTCACCCATTTAGACATGTGACTCGATTTAAACTCTAACCTGGTCAAATCACCCTCTTTCTCATTAGAAGTTTCGATGAGCCATCCTTCTTTATCACTTGAATGATCAAAGACAAAAGCTACAAGAAACAGGGCTAACTCACTTTGAGGGTTCGATTCGGAGGAATTGCGAAAGGATCGTTTCCGAGAAGGTGGCTTGTAGGCGTTTACCTCTTACCGTGTCTTTGATTGTTGGGTCTGATTTGAGAAGATTAAGTGCTAATTTTCTCAACAGGGCTACATTTTGCGCTGCATGGTCTTTGCGGATTCTAGAGGCGTCTTCTTTCCAAGTCACATCCAAAACCCAGTGACATTGATTTTCAATACTCCAGTGTTGTCTAATGTATTTCTGAAGTAGGTTCGCATCGGGCTTATGACTGGTGATGTAATAGCGTTTTTCTACGCTAGTTTTTTCAGTGCTGAGTTCTTCTCGGTGAGCTTCTACACAGACGATACTTTGTAATCCTAACCACTGCTCACGCTCAAGTTTATCGATCCCCTCAAGAGTGTTAGTAGCCATTACTATGCGTCTCTCATGGCGACCATGTCCTTGATTTTGATAATCACATACGGTGATTGCTTTTCCTCTCTGCTTGGCCGCCTTTACTTGGCTAGGGTGACTGAAGAACTCTTCAACACGCTTGTGCAGAGTTCCTTGATTACCCTTCAGAGCTAACAGATAATGTGCACCTGCAAGATGGATGTTTCGGGCTATTTCTTTCTGACAGCCCATGGCATCAAGACTCACGGTGTGCCCCTCTAGGTCGAGTAAATCAAGGAGTTCAGGAATTACTTTGATCTCGTTGGTTTTAGTATCCACCTCAAGCTGACCGAGTGTGATACCTTCTTCACAAGCCCACGCACTAAGTATATGAAGGTGTTTAGTTTCTGCTGTGCGATCAAAGCTGTGGCGCACAGCCTTACCATCAATGGCGATGAGTTGCTTAGTCAAATTCCCATGTTTAGCTTGGATAAAAGTCATGAAACAGCGGTTAAATTGCTTAGGTTCGATGGAGGTAAACACCCTGCGAAAGGTGTCTTTGCTTGGAGTGTCATGTGGGAGTTTGAGAAATTTTCGTAACCAATCCTGCTTGAGTTTGGCGAAACGCTCCATGTCATCGAATCCTTCGCACTGACAAATAATAGCAGCAAGAGCGATGAAGATAATTTCTCCGAAGTAGTGGCGTTTATGGCGACCATTACGAGGGTCATTTAATTCATTAAAGGCCTCGATACTTTCAGGGAAGCCACCAGCAAATTGTTCAGATCGTGTTTTGTTAGACATCTAGTAATTGTAGGGCACTAGATATGGTGTACAAGCCTAAACTGTTGAAAATATCATACTATCTAAAGTGAGTTAGCCCTGCTACAAGAAAGAGAAAAATCCTTTGGACTTGCTCTCTGAAGGACAGTAGTTTATAAGAGTAGTGAATGAAGGAGAAACTCATAGTGACAATAAACCCGTTCAAGAACAAGAACTTGGCGCAAGCCCGTTTGAAAGCTTGGCAACGTGGGCGGAATATGACTCACGCGGAGGTGATTTCTCAAATGAGAAAGAATGGCTCAACGCCCAGACCAAATCCTTGGTATCGTGGGCAAGAGAAAGCGGCTACTTAATTGACCCGGAAGAATGGTCTTCTAGATTAGAGGCTTGGAAAAACCTTGAGGGAGGAAGGGAGCATAATGTCTTTCACTCGGTTAAAGATAACAGAGTCTTCAAATACACCATTCCTCCTCACTTTGGCATTCAGAAATATATCCCTCGATACGCAAAAAATCAAATTTTAGCGAACCAACTTTTTGAGGATGATATCACATTTGAAGGCGTCATCGAGGTTGATGACGTGGTCTCGATTGTCATTTCTCAATCATATGTGGAAGGAGTTAAGCCGACAGAGATAGAAATTGAGCATTGGTTTAGGCAGAGTGGGTTCAAAAGTAGAGGAATGTATCTATGGTGGCATCCTGTAGACAAAATTGAAATAGGTGATGCGCATACAGGAAACCTACTAAAAGGTCCAAACGGAGCACTCATTCCTATTGATGTTCAAATTACAGAGCATCCCGACATAATTTAAGCAGGATTATCGTTTTTTCGTTACAATAGACAATAGGATCGTTGGCTGACGGTCAACTTTATGCTGGCTCGACCTGTTGCGCCATAAGGTTCTCCTTCAGAGAACGGTGATTATTTTTCTTTAACCCAGGGATGCGGCTTCGTTGGAAGCCTTTCACTGGGCTGATATGAGTTTCACCGTTGGTGAAAGGGCTGGGATCATTCATTTAAATACTGAGTCAGAACGCTCTCACACCTTTCATTGATCATGCCGCTCAGCGTCTCGATGATTTCATGTTGTAGCCCTTCATCATTGAGCTTCTGAACTACGGAATCTGTTTTCTGCATCACATTTTCTGCGAGAATTTTCAACCGCTCCATCACGTAACTAGGCTTGAGTTTCAGTTGTTTCGCACATGCCTCCCAATGACTCTTATCTATCTTTCTGAGTAAATATTCGCTCCCTATCTTCATCGCAAATTTCACTTTCATCGGGTTGTAAATATTGGGATATGGGAGCGCGCTTACCACATCATAGAGCGGAGTCAGTCTGATTCGTTGTGACGCTAGGTGGAGTAACGAATAATTTTTCGCATGGGCATCAGTGCCGATGATCAAATAATTCAGAATGAGAGCATCCGCGAATTTTGTAATATCAGCATACGCATCATCGGAGAAGTCCCAGATCGTCTCTGAAATATGCGCTACCCTAGGACCGCCCTCATTCTCATACTTCCGCTCGGGATAGACACTTCTCGCTTGGCACATATCTTCTTGGTGCACCCGGATCAGAATATCATTTTCAAAAATACGGTCGTATCGCTCTACTACAATCACTGGTATATCCGCACACATGATCACTGATGATTTAGCCACATCCATCCCTACCGCCTCTGCCAACCTCAGACAAAAATGCTCATTTTCAGCAAAGCCAGCAAACTCTCCCACGGCTGGCTTCAAAATGTGGCTCGTGGGCGTGAGACCATTCGGTATCCCCCACCGACCAGATTTTCTGTCTTGATAGAGTGCCGTTTTAGGCTGCGCACCAGCTAAGCTGAACTGACCTTGGCTGCTACTCAACCTCTGTAGGCCCTTGTTCTCTTTGATTGATAAGATCAGTTCATCTAACTGCTTTTTAGTGATCCAGTCCACGTCCTCCTTGTAGCTCACATTGAGTAAATCGTCTTCCTCCTCTTCTGTGATAAACTGAATCGCTCCAGGACAATCTTGCCCCACATGCTCCAGTAATCTGAATACATTTCTCGGAGACACATGAAACTGCGTTCCATACTGCTTCAGAATATCGCTATTGTCAGGAAGTAAGCCCCAGAGGTAAGGTTCTACGATGCTGTGATCATAAGTCTTGCTTGCTAAAGGCATCGAAACCGAGAGATCAAACGCCTTTTCCCAATCTAACCAACTCTGCGCATAGCGAAAGCTCAGTGTGTCATCCACATAGATGACCGAGCCAAGCTTCCGCTGATTCGCTATAACGCTAAGAATACTCTGCTTCATCTTCATTAAGTGAGTTCATAGGATGAGAACCATCCCCTAGATTTATGGTTCTTGAAGTATCAGATGTTCCTAATCTGTCCGTGGTGATGAGGCTATCTACCCTGCTATTTTTATCTGAAGGACAAGTCGCATCCAGCCTGATTTTTAGAGCTTTGACAGCACGAAGCACCAGCCCCAACTCCAGCGTAGGCTTCCCTTTCTCAAGAGCGATGATCCAGTCACGGCTCACGCCAGACCGCATCGCTAGCTCTGCTTGTGTCCAGCCACATTTCTTCCGCTCCTGCTTCACAAGAGCCGCAATATCACGAGCGCTAATAATCTTCATGAACAGAATATAGCATTGTTGACGAACGCCGACAAGAACTATTTTGTTGATGAACGACTACATTTATCCAAATGTTGACGAACGGTGACTTTTAATCCGGTACAGACGAACGGCGACATTAGAGTATCCACCCAGGCTTCTATAAATTTCACCGTTATTGTTAAATAAATGCCATAGCCTAATGGCACGTAGTTAGAAGTGTTTTCGCTATTCTTTAGGAGCTGGGCTTTGCCCTTGGAAGCAAGAAGCGGGAAGCCGCCAAGCGTTATTCTGCCTTAAATGGTAAGAATATCGTTGCTCCCCAAGCCGCAGGCTGCTTCTCGCTCCTTTGCGTAGCAAAATGCTCCCTAGCTACGTGACATTATGCCATAGCCTAAAAAAGCCACCCAGTCTCCTGAGTGGCTTTTCATTTTAATTTGTTAGAGCTACTTCGTAGAAGCTTTCTTGTCTGTCTTTGGCTTCCGTTTGAGTGGCTTGAAGGTGAGTTCTTCTGCGCCTTTCTTGCAGGAGACTTTCACGTTATCGCCTTCCTTGACATCTCCTCTGAGGAGAGCTTCGGCGAGTGGATCTTCCATGAACCGTTCCACTGCACGGCGCATCGGTCTAGCTCCGTATTTTGGATCGTAACCTTTTTCGATGAGTAGGTCGCGTGCTGACTTGTCAAGTTTGAGCGTGATCTCTTTTTCTTCGAGTCTCGCGAATAGCTTCTTGCACTCAAGATCCACGATGACATCAAGATCCTTCTTCTCAAGTGAGTGGAAGACCACGAGCTCATCAAGACGGTTGAGGAATTCTGGCTTAAAGAACTTACTAGATTCTTCAAGTGTCTTGGACTTCATCCCTGCATAGTCTGCCTCGTCTTCGTTCATGGCACCGAAGCCTAGAGAAGTCTGGCGTTTCACAGATGCGGCACCCACATTTGAGGTGAGGATGATCACTGTGTTTCGGAAATCTATCTTGCGCCCGAAGCTATCAGTCACCATGCCTTCTTCTAGGATCTGAAGTAAGAGGTTCATCACATCTGGATGCGCTTTTTCAATTTCATCAAACAGGATGACGGAATATGGCTTGCGTCTCACAGCCTCTGAAAGCTGACCACCTTCTTCGTAACCCACATATCCCGGAGGTGATCCGATGAGCCTGGATGTGGAGAACTTCTCCATGTATTCCGACATATCGATCTGGATGAGTGAGTCAGCATCACCGAACATGAAGTCGGCGAGATTTCTCGCAAGGTAAGTTTTACCCACACCAGTAGGCCCCAGGAATAGGAATGAGCCGATCGGGCGGCGGGGATCCTTGAGATCAGCACGTGAGCGGCGGAGTGCTTTACTGATAGCAACCACAGCTTCGTCTTGTCCAATGACGCGGCTCTTGAGATCTTCTTCCATCTTGAGGAGCTTCTCTGCTTCCTTTTCTTCCATACGCTGGAGAGGGATGCCGGTCCATTTTGAAACCACGGTCATGATGTCATCCTCAGTTACCTCGATGATGTTTTCATCACTCTCAGCCTTCCAGTCGTTGAGAATATCTTCCAGCTTTTGCTTCGCCTTCTTTTCTTCATCACGACAGGATGCAGCCTTTTCAAAATCTTGGTCATCGATGGCACCAACCTTCGCTTTATTGATCTGCTGGATCTCAGCTTCGAGTTCCTTTAGCTCAGGCGGGCGAGTCATCTGGCTGATGCGTGCGCGTGAGCCAGCCTCATCCAGCACATCAATCGCCTTATCAGGGAGAAATCTACCTGTTAGATATCTAGATGAAAGTTTCACAGATGCTTCGAGCGCTTCTTCGGTGTATCTCGCTTTGTGGTGGGTCTCATATTTTTCTCTGAGTCCTTGGAGGATTTTCACTGTATCTTCCTGCGATGGCTCTTCCACTCTCACCTGTTGAAAGCGTCTCTCTAGTGCAGAATCTTTCTCAATAAATTTTCGGTATTCATTCAGAGTCGTGGCACCCACGCACTGAAGCTCAGCTCTACTTAAGGCTGGCTTGATAATGTTAGATGCATCCATGGCTCCTTCAGCTGATCCAGCACCAACGATGGTGTGGAGCTCGTCAATGAAGAGTATGACATCACCCACTTTTTTGATTTCGTCCATCACTGCCTTGATGCGTTCCTCGAACTGCCCACGATACTTCGTGCCAGCCACCATGAGTGCTAGATCAAGAGTGATCACTTTTTTGTCACGCAGTAGCTCAGGAACATTTCCTGAAACGATCTCTTGCGCGAGACCTTCAACAATCGCAGTCTTACCCACACCGGCTTCACCTACGAGAACTGGGTTGTTCTTGGTGCGGCGGCAGAGGATCTGGATCACGCGCTCAGTCTCTGACTGTCTGCCTATTACTGGGTCTAATTTCCCTGCATGAGCTAACTTAGTGAGATCTCTACCAAATGCCTTGAGTGCTGGCGTCTTGGTTTTACCTTCGCTTTCACTATCGTCTGATGAGTCATCGTCTGAGCTATCGCTATCATCGTCAAATGCTTCAAAGATATCGTCATCCCCATCTTCAGGATCAAAGTTCGGATCAATTTCCGCGAGCACTTCTTGACGCGCACTCTGGATATCTACCTCAAGGCTATTGAGAACTCTCGCTGCTACGCCTTCACCCTCGTGCAGTAAACCTAACAGCAGATGCTCCGTTCCAACGTAGGAATGATTGAGTTGCTTGGCTTCCTTATCTGCGAGACTGAGGACTTTCTTCACTCTCGGAGTGTAGGGGATCTGACCAGAAATGGTTTGGTCTGGACCGGTTCCCACTTGCTTTTCTACTTCTACGCGCACGGTGTCTAGTTGCAGTCCCATTTTTTCTAGGACATTGACAGCGACACCCTGCCCTAACTTAATAAGACCTAACAGCACGTGCTCGGTTCCTACATAGTTGTGGTTAAACCTCTCTGCTTCCTTGCGGGCGAGGGCTAATACTTGTTGTGCTCTTGGAGTGAAATTATTCATTCTTTTTTAATCTATGGGTGGCTTTTTCTTAATCGATAGGAAGCTCATCACCTGCATCGGTGTTGTTTACTTCATTTGTTAATTTACTAATAGCAGGCGGATCTAGGTTTTGCAACTGATCACGGATGATTTCTGCACGAATTAGGTCTCTTTTTTCCGGTTCTAGCTCTTTTCCTGCATATAATTGTAGGTGTGCGGGCTGAATTTCCATCATTAACTCATCACACAGCTGCATGGTGCCCTCTGGGAAATAGCCTAGATCCGCACCGAGTCTGAGCAGAGAAATGTGAGTGAACGCTTCTTTGGAATCAAATAAATATGCGTATCTGAGTAGTCCATACGCTCTACCAATTTTATTAGTCAGCTGGTCTGGCTCTTCCTGCATCATCTTGAGTCTAGCATTTCGCTCGTGATTAGCGACCTGCTTGATCACACGCTCTAGTCTATCAATAATGGCTGCTTCAGACTCACCAAGTGTGGACTGATTTGAAATCTGAAATAAATCTCCAAGAGACTCTGTCCCCTCACCAAAGATACCTCGCACAGCCAGCCCAATCTTACTCACTGCTTGCAACACCTGACCGATCTGATCTGTCAGCACGAGCGCAGGTAAATGCAACATCGCAGATGCTCGCATCCCAGTTCCTAAATTAGTAGGGCACGCTGTTAGATAACCCAGCTGCCCATCATAGGCATAGCTGAGTTTAGTCTCTAGTTGCCTATCAATAGAATCTAACAGATCATACGCCTCTCGCAGATGCATCCCTGCATAAATTGACTGCATCCTCAGGTGATCCTCCTCATTCACCATCAGTGAGAGTGATTGCTTCCTATTCACAACTGCAGCACACCCCTCGCTTCGTGCCGCTTGCTCACGGCTGATCAGATGACGCTCCACTAAGACCTGCTTCTGGAGCGAGTCCAGCTGAGACAACTCCTGAGAAAAGCCATTCTTCATCTTTGTCAACCCAGTGATTTCTGGTAGGATGGTTTCTAAAATTTCTTTCCTTTCTTCCTTCATTGCCCATCCAGGAAATGGCACATCACGGAGGTTACGCGCAAGGCGGATTCGGCTAGTGATCACCACTGCATTGTCCTTACTCTTACCCGTCATCCAGTCTGCTGGATGCTTCACTAATGTAGTAAATCTCATCATAATGTGATCCTATTTCTTATCGACAGTGAGAGTTTTCTTAAATTCTGCCAGCTCATTCTTTAGCTTACCAGCCTTCTCATATTCCTCATCAGCGATGGCTTTATCGAGCTTACTCTTGAGCGTGGCTAACTTGGATTTCGCCTCAATCACCTTGAGCATTCCTTCAGGAACTTTCCCCTTATGCTTGGTTCCTTTATGCATAGTACCAATCATCTTCGCCACCTCACTGCCAAATTTCTCATAACAAGAACTACAACCTAGCCTCCCGATCTTGCGTAGGTCTTCGAGCGTGAAACCGCACTCAGAGCATTCACTCAGATTCATCGTCACATTCTCTTCAGGGGGGCTAAATTTTTCATCGCTCATGAGTATGTCTGATAGGTTGAAATTTTCTAAATTAGTAATCCCCTGCTCATCAGCACACTCAGCACAGAGATGGGTTTTCTGGGACTTATCACCTACTATTTTGGTATAAGTCACACTCGCTTCTTGTTCACAAAATTGGCACTTCATTATTGCTAAGAGACTACACACTTATCCCTCAGGATGCGAAGTTTTTTCTTAGGAAAATGAAGATCTCCATATGTGTATCCAGATGAGTACTCTATCTGTGAGAGCACATCACATCTTTCACCACCTAAGTCAGCAGATCTTTTACGATACTTTTCCACTCATCCATAAAGCTCACAGTGCTTTTCGGAATTCTTTTATCTGCTTTTAGATACCAATATCTGGCATTTTCCTTATCACCCTCCTCGCGGTGCAACATAGCGTGAATCCATGACGCGCCGGGTTCCGGAAGTTTTTCTACAAATGCGTGTGCCTCATCCCATTTTCCGATACCGGCTAGATAAAGGCAACGCTCAGTTTCATTGGTGAAAATTGGTTTAGTAACTGTCTCTACTGCGATAATTAAATCTTTAGCTCTCATAATTTATTTTTGGGTTGGTTTTTAAATGAACTTCATCGCCTTACTTACAGCGTCAAGCGTGTCATCAATATCGCCAAAGCTATGCGCCATACTGATGAAGCCTGTCTCATACGGGCTCGGGGCGAAGTAAACTCCCTCGTCTAACAGTGCCCAGAAAAACCTCTTAAATGCTTCCATGTCTGCACCTTGGACATCATCCATATTCACTATTTTCTTATCCGTGAAAAACAAACAGAACATGGAGCCTACGCGGTTGAGTTGGTAATTTAAACTATTTTCTTTCAATAATGCACGTAGCCCCTCTTCAAGTCTAGCCCCTAGGATTTCCAGATGATCCCAGCCCTTCGCTTTATCTAGTTCCTTCAACTGGCGCAGCCCCGCAGCCATGGCTAGCGGGTTTCCACTCAGTGTGCCCGCTTGGTAAACTGGTCCGTTTGGAGCGAGAAAATCCATGATCTCCGCTTTTCCACCAAAGGCTCCAACAGGAAGCCCACCACCAATCACTTTCCCCATACAGGTAAGGTCTGGAGTGATGCCTACTAGCTCCTGAACACCGCCACGCGCTACGCGGAAACCAGTCATCACCTCATCGAAAATCAGCACCGCACCATAGCGCGTAGTGATTTCTCTGAGGAATGCCAGGAAACCTTCCTGAGGCATGATGAGTCCCGCATTCGCTGGAATAGGCTCTAAAATAATCGCTGCCACCTGATCTCCAATTTCATTAAAGACCGCTTCCACAGCCTCAGGTTTATTGAATGGAACCGTGATCGTATGCTTCGCAAAATCTGCCGGAACTCCCGCGCTATCTGGCTCACCATGAGTTAGCGCACCAGAGCCAGCTGAAACTAACAGATGATCCACATGTCCGTGATAACAGCCTTCAAATTTAATCACCTTATCGCGTCCCGTGTAGCCACGCGCGAGTCGGATAGCAGACATCGTTGCCTCGGTTCCAGAGTTCGTCATCCGCACCTTCTCCACACTCGGCACCCAGTCCACTATCGTCTGAGCCATCTCTACCTCCCATGGGTTAGGAGTGCCAAATGAGACTCCATCCTTCGCCACCTCATGAATGGTTTGAGTGATCACGATTGGCGCGTGCCCCAGAATCGCAGGCCCCCAAGTTCCAATGTAGTCGATGTAAGTCTTGCCATCCACATCGGTGATCCTGCAGCCATGTGCTTTTCTCACGAAAAATGGATCTCCATCTACGTTCTTAAACGCTCTAACAGGAGAGTTCACCCCTCCAGGTATGATTTCTTTTGCCTTAGCAAACAGCTTCTGTGAAATTGGTCCGATCATTTGAATCTTAAAAATTGAATATTGAATATTGAGAATTGAACCTAACAGCTAACCCACATTCACACAAGACAACTTTATGCAGGATGTGACATAAAAATATACTCTTAATACACAAAATAATTTATTTATGCTTTTGACACATACACAAAACCATGTATTTTCAAGTAATGATAAAAAGCTTCTTAGACGAGAAAACTAAAAAGATTTTTAACGGTGAGACACTGACATCAAAAGAGAGAAAGAAGATCGGCTCACTAAACACAAAGAAAGCACAAGCTAGGTTAACACTTCTGGATGACTCAACAGAAAAGGAACTCATGCTGAACAATGGAGCAAATTACCACAATTTATCAGGAACAAAAAAATATTGTATCGATGCGAATGCCAGAAACTCAAAATGGAGGATTACATTCACATGGGAAAACGATGACAAAAAAGACGTTGAGTGTGTTCTCATTGAAGACACTCATTAAATGAAACAACCTCAAACTCACAACTTACTATTTTAGAATATGATCAAGCGAGATATTAATGAAATACCCAAGCCCAGCATCAACCCCGCGGGATCACTCATCGATGACACTCTCGAAAGCCACGAAGTCAACCAAAAACAAGCTGCGGAAGCCTTAGCTGTCTCTCCACAACTACTCAATAATGTCATCAAACGCAACCAAGCAGTGAGTGTGGATTTAGCAATGAGGTTCGAGATTTGCTTCAAAATCCCAGCCACGCAGCTACTGAGATTACAAGCAGTTTACGAATACCAGAAGGCTTACCACAAAAAGCAAGATAGCTTAAAAAAAGAAGTGAGAGAGATAGCTTGATTATTGCTTCACCCCTGAACACAAAAACCCTCGCTTTCGCAAGGGTTTAAAAGAGTACTCCCAGCAGGATTCGAACCTGCGACCTACGGATTAGAAATCCGTTGCTCTATCCAGCTGAGCTATAGGAGCTTTGTTACTCTTTGGTGCGCATGTGTTACGCCTCAACGTAACAAGATGCAAGTTGATTTTATTATTTTTTCAAAGGACTATTTCTGAAGTTAATTTTCATGTTCATTTTCAACATCATTTTAGTTCCTTGAACATCTGCGACCATGTCGAAAAATGACTTGCTTTCAGTGAATTGCCCATCTTTCACATCAAATAAATAGTATCCATCAATGTTCTTCGCGCTCAACATCATATCCATTCCCTTCTGCTTCACTTTAACATTCTTCATGTCAGCTGTGTATTGGATTTTTGCTATCTGTCTCCCATTCACCTTCTTTACAGAAACGAGTTTAAAATCATAGTTACAAGAGAATACACCTTCGAATCCTTGCATCGGTGTGATGAGCGTCGAGTTCCAAGTTTCTCCCACTTTGACTTCGCGGTTAGGGATCATTTCTGCTTGCTGCTTCATCACACTCTCTAGGGATTCTCTAGTTAGCCCCATATCTGGTGTCAGCATTTCCTCATCAAAGTTTTTTAACTCGATAAATTTTCCATCTTTACCATACAGACTCTTGAATTTGAGTTCTAACAAAGGAGCCATCACACTGTCCATGGGATTATCTTGATCCGGCTTAGTAGAATCATAACTCATCAATACAGCACCCGACATACTTACATTCATTGATAAAGTAGTGATTTTCATATCTACTACGATACCTTTTTCATCAACAGAAGAAGCACCTCCCATACCCATGCCTATGTTCATTTTCTGATTGATATCAGCTCCTCCTTGAGGATTAGGCATCTTCGTATCCATTTTGATAGATTGCTTGATGTCATACTGTCGTCCTGCTTTCCACTTCATCGTGAGATCTACAGACTGTGCCATCGCTGAGCTACTTACTAATAGTGCGCTGAGAGCAGTAAGCATTGATTTATTTTTGAGTTTCATAATTTAGGTTTATTTTAGAGTTCAACTATAATATAGAACATTCACACCCTATGAAAAGGGGAAAATACCTTAGAGGACGAACTTTTACTCAAATCCAGCCAAAACCTCACGCAGAGACTCCACTATAAACACTACCTCGCCCAACTTCAGGCTGAAAGGCGGGGTAAAAGCCAGTATGTTTCCCTTTTCCCCATCCGCTAGCATGATGATGCCTTTACTCAGCATCTCACTCAGTAACTGTCCTGCCACGTCACCAGCTGGAGATCCATCCGCATGTCTTAGCTCCATCCCTATCATCATTCCACGTCCACGAACCTCATGAACAAACGGAGATTCTATCTCTCCGAGCATCAACATCATCTCCTCACCTTGCTTCAGTACATCCGCCGCTAAAGTATCACTTTTATGGATATTCAGCGCCTCTACCGCCATGGCACAGCCTACTGGATTCCCAAGAAAAGTGCTCGTATGCAGAGCTTCTCCCGGAGACACTGGCCACTTGTCCATCACTTCTGCCCGTCCGACACAAGCTGAGATAGGGTAGCCCCCACTGAGCGCTTTTCCCAGGCAGATCAGGTCTGGATAAACCCCTTCCCATTCACATGCAAAGTGCTTTCCTGTGCGGTTAAAGCCAGTGTAAATTTCATCAAAAATGAGGATTACATTATTCTCGTCACACCACATCCTGAGCATCTCTAAGAAACCAGCTGGAGGAGTTACCTTACCACCTCGACCTTGGATAGGCTCTACTAGAAGTGCTCCAAAGTTTGTGGCATCAGTAGAGTTTAACTTCGCTCTAACAGAATCTAACATTTCTTCAGAAGAAGGAAAACTTACCTCTAGCCTTAGGTCCGCAAGCTGCGGCTCAAAAGGTTTGCGAAATTTCTCAAAACCGCTACCCAGAAGTGCTCCGTAGCCTAATCCGTGGTAGCCGTTCTCGAAACAGATGACTCCTGCTTTTCCTGTGGCGATGTAGGCAGTCTTAAGTGCTGTTTCCACCGCCTCAGAGCCTGAGTTAGAGAGAACTGTTTTTCCTATCCCCTGCCCCCATCGCTCATAGGTTAGCTCAGATAAAAGCTTACAGACTTCTACCTTCAGCTCGGTGGGATGCACGTCTCCCATCGCGTGAATAAGCTTCTCTGACTGTGCGCGCATAGCATCCACAAGCGGCGCGCGAGTGTGACCCAGCCCCGCTACACCAAAGGCACTTGTTAGATCAATGTATCTATTCCCATCAGCATCCCAGACATTGGTCCCACTCGCTCGCTCCCAGAACACTGGCCAGTTAGAGGCTGTATAAGTGACGTTATGACTCTCGTATTTACGCAGTTCATCCGCGAGCTTGAGTGATTTAGGCCCAGGTATCTGGGTGATAAGCTCAGGCAACATTTGTCTACTTGTTTAGTGCCTCTAACAGCTTCTGATGAATCCCACCGAAACCGCCATTGCTGAGCACTGCTACTACGTCACCCGGCTTAGCTTCAGCCGCGACGTGACTCACGATGTCTTCTACTTGGTCGATGAACCA
>CAKZMG010000104.1 GCA_937128235.1 uncultured Verrucomicrobiales bacterium | reverse complement strand
CTCGGCATTGTATTAGCCTCATTTTTTGCTATCGGAGTTTTTTGGAATTCTACTCAGCAGCTTGCAGGAGTGGATAGCTTCCTGTTCGGTGATCTCACTACTATTTCTGATGATGACTTGTTGCTGATGGTGAGTTCTACTTTCATAGTCAGCATCTTGATCTTCTTTTTCCTGAGACCATTCCGCGTGCTTAGTTTCGATGAAGGGTTCGCCATTGGGCTGGGCTATCCGGTTAGATTTCTCAATGCATTATTTTTCGGTCTCATCACTTTTGCGGTAGTCGTGGCGATGCAAGCAGTGGGAGTGATTCTCGTTTCCGCCATGCTCATTACACCAGCAGCTACTGCCTACTTACTCACGGACAGGATTCAAAAAATGATGGGGCTTTCGGTTCTATTAGGAGTCATTGCCGCACTTGGTGGATGGTGGATAGCGAACTTAGATGTGAGATTTCAGTCCGGTCCCATGATCACTCTTCTAGCTGCATTCATCTTTGGTATCACCTATTTCTTTGCACCTCGGCATGGTGTGTTGGCTAAATTTCTACGTCACTCAGGCAGGAAATCTCGAGTCCATAGAGAGAATACTCTTAAATCAATTTACCGAATCATCGAGAGTAACGGCTTCAAAACGGCTGGCGTAGGTGTGGAAGAGCTAGCAGAGGTAAGGAAATTATCGCTTGAGCAAGTAAACAAAGACGGCAGGGATCTTGTGAAAAATGATGAAGCAACATGGGAAGAAGGGCAGACCGCGCTTTTCCTCACATCAGCAGGCTGGCGACGTGCTGCAGAAATAGTGAGAAATCACCGCCTCTGGGAACTTTATCTAACAGATCAGGCAGACTACGCGGCTGACCACGTGCACGAAGACGCTGAGAAAATAGAACACATCCTTGGTGCTGACACCGTTCGCAAGCTAGAGCGCGATCTCGATTTCCCAGAATTTGATCCGCACGGCAAACCTATCCCAAGCTTAGAAACAACTCTACAAATGGAAAAAACCATCGGAAAACAGGAGGGCACTGGATACTAATATGATCGCTAGCTTTAATCTACTTAGCTTTGACCCTTGGGGCTGGATGATGATGATGTGTTTCTTTGTAGCGCTGCCTTGTGCTCTGTTAGGTGCGTTTCTCATCTTGCGTAGAATGTCACTCGTGGGCGATGCTATTTCGCACAGTGCGTTGCCTGGGATTGTTGTGGCGTTTGCCTTTGTGGGAGACCTCTCATCTCCTTGGTTGCTCGTAGGTGCGGCGATAGCGGGATTGCTTGTGACGTTCCTCATTGAGCAGATTCATAGACGCACACGGATCAAGCAGGACTCAGCTATCGGAATAGCATTCACGTCACTCTTCGCCCTTGGGCTGGTTCTCATTAGATTTCTGTTGGGCGATAAAGTGCATCTTCATCAAGACAGCGTGCTTGAAGGAAATGTCTCTCACGTAGCCTACGCTAAGACAGTGAACTTCCTCGGTTTCGATGTCCCAGATCCCATTTTTCCAGCAGCGATTGTTGCCGTAATTACGATTATTATTCTCGTTGTGTTCTATCGTGTTCTCACTCTGAGTTCGTTTGATTCTGGGCTAGCCGCATCATTTGGCTACAAGCCCGCAATGGTGCATTATGCCCTCATGGCGGTGCTTTCAGTCGTGGTAGTTTCTGCCTTCGAGGCAGTTGGTGCCATCCTTGTTATCGCGCTGCTCATTCTTCCAGGAGCTACTGCGTATCTCTGCACGCATCGTTTAAAATTAATGCTCATCCTTTCGGGTGTTCATGCTCTCATTTCTTCCATTTTAGGTGTGCATATCAGCTATTGGTTCAATGGCAAAGAATCTGCTGGAGTTGTCGTCGCGGGGACTCTATTATTCCTTCTCGC
>CAKZMG010000103.1 GCA_937128235.1 uncultured Verrucomicrobiales bacterium | reverse complement strand
TCTGGCTTCATCTCCTCGTAGCTGCGAGTTCTGGCAGGTTGTTTTTCGAGGACATTGATGAGGTGCCAGCCGAGCTTGGTCTCGATGAGGGTGGGGGAATTTAGCTCGGCAGCGAAGCAGGCATCAGTGAAATCCTTGGCAATGCGTCCACGGTGAATCCATCCGAGGTGACCACCGTTGTTTTTGGTGCGCTCGTCTTCACTTGCTGTAGCTAGTTTTTCAAAGCTGGTTCCAGTGCTGAGATGGTGATTCACAGAGACGAAGGTATCCATCGCATAGAGTCTCTTCTGCTCAGCGGTCTGCCCAGGTGCTGGGAGTTTAGAAATAAAGATATGCTGCACGTTCACACGCTCGGGTGTGGCGGCTTTGTCTTTAAAATCCTCATACCATTTCTTGGCTTCTTCATCGGAGACTGCGATGCCGGGTT
This sequence comes from uncultured Verrucomicrobiales bacterium, assembly GCA_937128235.1. Classification (GTDB taxonomy): domain Bacteria; phylum Verrucomicrobiota; class Verrucomicrobiia; order Verrucomicrobiales; family Akkermansiaceae; genus Rubritalea. Next base: position 9,665 of record CAKZMG010000103.1, on the reverse strand, counting down.
GGATTTTAGTGAGGATATATATTTCTTGCTGGAGCTTGGCAGCGAGGCGAAATCTGAGTTCTTTCTCGCCCTGGAATCCATAGGACTTAAGAGCTTCAGTCATTTCTACTTTGTTTTTAAACCGAGCAGAGAAGCGCAGGACGGCAGCATCTATCTCCTCATCGCTCACGGGATATTCCTCAGCATTCAGCCGCACTTTTTCGCGTAAGATGTACTGATCCACGATGTCTCGGAGAGCCTCTGCACGGAGAAAGAGGCGTTGTTTGTCCAGGATGCCTTCTCGGGTTTTCCCGGTTGACCAGAGTTTCTGATCCACTGCGAAATCGATCTGGCTGAGGTAGATGGGGCGGTTAAAGACGCGTGCGGCTATACCGCGCTGAGCATCATCCTCGAACTTCGGCTGATCACTGCGCAACTTGCGCGCTATTTTATCTACTGGACCTTTAAAGATGAGTAGATCTAACAGAATGTAGAGCATCAGTAGCGACCAGAGCCCCAGCCGCCAGACAAATTTCTTAGAAATGCTCATTTTGTAGAGAGTAGGGTTAATTCACCGCTACAGCATCTCCACCAGTCTCGCCGGTACGGATGCGGATGGCTTCTTCCATTGAGGAGATAAAGACTTTTCCGTCACCTATTTTGCCAGTATTGGCACTACTGACGATGGCTTCTGCCACCGTGCTAGCCTGAGCATCATCTACCACGATCTCGATTTTAACTTTAGGGAGGAAGTCCACAGTGTATTCTGAACCACGGTAGATTTCAGTGTGTCCTTTCTGTCTTCCGAAGCCTTTTACCTCAGTAACAGTCATGCCCTGGACTCCTACATCAGCGAGGGCCTCTTTGACTTCTTCTAGTTTAAATGGCTTGATGATTGCTTCTATTTTTTTCATGATGAATGATGTGTTGTTGGTTGATGTATTAAATAATTTAGCAGATGCTGTGCCAGTAAGGACTATTTTTCTGAACCTAGTTTATGATCTGTTCTCATGATATGGCAAGGAAGGATCTAAGATAAATAAAAAACGTACCTCTAGGGACTCTAAGATGCTCTATTTACTGGATTTTTCAAAGAAGTCACAGCATATTGTCAGCATGTTTGAGGAAGACAACATTGTGAAAAATCTCGTGCCAGCAGTGGAGCAGCAGTTAGAATCTGAGCAGACTCCATTTGTGAAGCATGTTTTCAATAGGCTAGTGAAGGCGGGCGAAGTGGAGGAGGAGGCTAAAATGATGATCGCTCTCTGTCTGGCGGATGAGTCTAACAGGATGTTTATCGATAAACGTGATTTTGATCTAGCGAGGTATCAAAAACTATTAAAGGCACTGCCAGAATTACCAGAAGGTTAGGTCGTGTTCGCTGACTTCCTTCAGGCTTGAGAGGATCAGGTTTCCTTGCTTAAATTATCGACCATGAAAGAACACTTCGACTCAGAGTATCCCTCCGTAGAGCATCTCATTGCTAAGGCTAAGAGACGCATGCCAGGTTTTGCTTTTGATTATCTTGCTGGAGGTTGCTTCTCAGAAGTGAACCTCAAGCGCAATAATGCGGACATCAGAGAGGTTCAGCTAAAGCCATGGTATCTGAAGGATTTCCCAGGAGCCTCGCAGAAAACCGAGTTGTTTGGGAAGACTTATGACGCTCCATTCGGGATGGCACCTGTGGGCTTGCAGGGCTTGATGTGGCCTAAGTCTTGCGAATATTTAGCCCAGGCATCTGCGGATCACAATGTGCCGTTTTGTCTATCCACCGTGGGCACTGCGAGCATTGAAACCATTAGTGAAATAACCAATGGCGAGTTTTGGTTCCAGCTCTATCATCCAGCAGAAGATGAGCTCCGAGATAAGCTGCTAGAGCGTGCTTGGGATGCAGGGTGCCGCACTTTAGTGATATTAGCAGACACTCCTACCTTTGCTTATCGGCCTAAGGAAATCCGCAATGGACTATCGATTCCGCCACGGATGACACTCAGAAATATTTTCCAAATGTGCACTCATCCCACTTGGTCATTCAGCCAGCTCTTCGCAGGCGCGCCAGAGTTTAAGACCATGAAGGAATACATCCCTAAAGGCCTCAATATGAAGCATCTCGCGCAGTTCATGAATAAGACATTTTCTGGCAGACTCAATGAGGCAAAAATCTCCGCTATTCGTGATAAATGGAAAGGGAATCTCGTGATCAAGGGCATCGTGAATCCTGAAGATGCGGAAGTGGCTATCAGGCTAGGACTGAATGGAATGATCGTCTCAAATCACGGAGGTCGTCAGCTTGATAGAGGGCAATCCACCATCAAGCCGCTGCAAGAATTGGTGCCAGAATTTAAAGGAAAAATAAAGATCCTGATGGACAGTGGAATTGAGTCTGGAGCAGACATAGCCTCCACCCTAGCAAGCGGAGCGGACTTTACCTTTCTGGGACGCACGCCCATGTATGGCATAGGAGCACTGGGTAAATACGGTGGTCATCACACCTTTGAAATGCTTAAGAAGCAGATCCAACAAGTTATGGAACAGGTCGCGTGTGAGAAGATAGAAGACTTCCCGAACCATTTGACTAAATAAAAAAGCACCCTACTATTTAGTGTTGGGTGCTTTGGTGAGTTTTCACTAAAAAATACGAATTACTATCCTCTAAGTTCACTGCTGTGTTTGAGGCGGCGTGAGGCTGTGGAGTAGAGTTCTTTGTACCTGATTTTAGCGTAGTTGTAGATAATGTGGTTCTCATCACCGGCAGCCATGAGAACCGCTTCTGCATAGGCAGTGGGGCGGTAATCTTTGCCAAGAAGTTCTTTACCTACAATGGTGTAGATTCTCTCTTCTAGCGTGGCGTGGAGCTTCTCCTGATCATCCGGTAATGATGTGATAGGGGTTGCTGCGTTGATAGCCTTTGGTTCTGGTACAGATAGTTTTTCAGCCATGACTGTTAAGTTGGTTTTTAGTGGAAGGAATGAGGTTATAATAAATGAATACACACTCTCATATGCAAAAACAGCTTAAGCCTTGTATTAGGATATGACAAGATTTTATATTCAAATCTGAACATCTATTAGTCTCTTTTGACTTGCAGGATGTTAGAACACTTAAATTGACTCTTTAAACAATTCTTTACTCCAAGAAGCTAGCGAGGGGTCGCTTATCTTATGATGAAGAGCCTCGATGTCTTTTGGTGAACGCTTGAGCCTGAGATAGAGCAGGTAAGCGGCTAAGGTGTCTTGCTCCTGCTCCGTGCAGAGAGAAAGTTCGCGTTTGAGTTCATCTAGTTCCATGATTTTTTCAGATCCTCGTGTTTCAAACTGGATTGTAAAGCAGCTGTTGCAGCCAGTGTGTGGTAAATCTAGAGCCAGTGATGTGGAAGAGCAAGACGGAATTAACTAGTGCCACAAATCATTTAAATTTTAGCCACAAAAAAGCCCAGCCTCGATAACGGGGCTGGGCTTTTGTTTAAACTGTATTCCTTGCTGCCCTACTTGCCAGCAGCTGGATTTACTTCTGCTTCTAGGTTTGCGTCTAGCAGCTCGCGGCGGAGGTTGATGCCTCTGTGCTTACTGAAGAGGTAAACGATAGGTGACGCGATGAAGATGGATGAGTAGGTTCCTACGATGACTCCGATCATGATAGTGAGTGAGAAGTCTTTGAGCGCAGCACCACCGAAGATGTATAGCACTAGCACTGCCATGAAGGTGGTAAGTGAGGTGAGGATGGTTCTGGAGAGCGTGGCGCTGATCGCCGCGTTCATGATGTCTTTTACTTCACCTCGTTGGTTCTGTAGGCTCTCACGGATTCGGTCAAAGACAACGATGGTGTCATTGATAGAATATCCGGCAATGGTGAGGAAAGCACCAATGTGGATGAGGGATAGCTCCTCGCCTAACATGAAGAGTATGCCGAGACAGATGAGGACATCGTGAAGTAGTGCGAAGAATGCACCGACTGCGAAGGAGAACTCGAATCTAACTGTGATGTAAATCATGACTGCGAAGAGTCCGAAGACTAGCGCGTAGATGGCGTTTTTGAGGAACTCACCACCCATGGTCGCGCTCACTTTTTCGGAGCTGGCTTGGATTTTGAATTTGGTCTGTGTGTCACCATTGCTATCTTGGTATTCCACTTTTTCATTGAAATGCGGTATAGATGCTCTGACCACATCGATGATGTTTTTGGTGTCTTCTTTATCACTCTTGATGGCGATAAATTTACCGGACTCGGGCGGCTCTTCTAGCTGAAGTGTGTAGCCCTTGTTGAGCTGGATACTAGAGATGGCTTTATTGAGCTTAGCCTGATCCACGTCTTGCCCCTTAGGAAGAGCGAAGCGGGTGATGTTACCTCCTGTGAAGTCGATACCGAGGTTGTCATTGCCTTTGATGCCTACGAATGAAAGTCCACCAATGATCAGTAGGGCAGATAGGATGAAGGCTGCTTTGCGCTTGCTGAGGAAGTCGATAGCACGCTTAGGAAAGAGGCTCATAAACTTGATGTTCTTGAGGATGCCAAGATCCGCACTCCACCAGAACAGCACGCGGGTGCAGAGGAGAGATGCGAGCAGGGTGCCGAGAATACCGATGGTGAGTGTGACGGCAAATCCCTTAACAGATCCGGATGCTTGCCAGAAGAGAATCACGGCAGTGATGAGTGTGGTGACGTTCGCATCAAAGATGGCTACGAAGGCTTTCTCATACGCAGCGGCGATGGCTGCCTTGACAGATTTCCCGAGTGCTAGCTCTTCTCTCATGCGCTCGTAGATGAGCACGTTCGCATCCACTGCCACACCGATGGTGAGGATAATACCCGCGATTCCAGGTAGAGTGAATGATGCACCAAAGGCTGCCATTGCACCGAAGAGAATGATGATGTTTACGATGAGTCCGATGAGGGCGATGATGCCTGAGAAACGGTAGTAGAGGAGAATGAATAGGACGGTGATTCCGAGTCCCGCGATGCCGGCATTAATACCTTGCTTGACGGTGGCTTCACCGAGTGAAGCTGAGATAGAGCGCTGCTCCATGACCTCGATGTTGTTTTCGAGCGGGTTCTGGAGTGCCTTGGTGAGGTTCTCTGCTTCTTCCTTTGAGTCTAGCCCAGTGATGACGAATCGCTTGCCGAGAGTCTCAGCATTAAGTGTGGCGTAGTTTACTACTTTACCGTCCAGCACAGTGGCGATCATGTCAACATTTCTGGTGAGCGTGCCAGTAAATTCTTTCATCTTATCACCACCTTCACCAGTGAGTTCAATGTTGACGATGGAGTAGTCACGCGGATCTATAAAAGCTGCTTTGACGTATTTTCCAGAGAGAGCTTCTCTGCGTTTGATAAGAACATTGGTGACTGTCTCTTCATTCGTCCTCTCATCTTTTTCCGTGTGAGGCAAAACGATGTAACCAGGGATGATCTCGCCAGCTTTCACACCGTCAGCAAGTCTTCTAGAATCTCTGTGAACACTGTGGATAGTGAGCTTAGCAGAGGTGGTGAGAAGGGCGATGAGCTTGTCAGCCTCTTCCGGAGAGAGCTTAGGGATCTGGATCTCGATGCGGTTTCCAACGATGTTTACCGGAGCATCAAGCGCACCAGATGAGTTGATACGTTTCTCGAGGATCGTCTTAGCGGAGTCCATCGCCTGTGCAGTGATGGGGATAGGCTTATTGGTTTCTGGGTCAATATTTGGCTTCACTTCTAGGATGACAGAGAATCCACCTACTATTTCGATTCCTCCATTGAGGTTGTTTGCTTCACTGAATGTCATTTCACCACTAAGTACCTTACCGAGATTTCCGGGGCTGATGATGGCGAAGAATGAGCAGATGGTGATGGCGGCTACGATGATGGTGCCGATGTTGCGCTTGCGCTTGAGTTTCTCAGTAGCGAGATACCAGAAGAGCAGGATGAGCACGGTGACGCCGATCATGAGAACGGTGGTTCCAGATTCAGCATTAGTGGCTGCGAGAAGTGTAGCGAGTGTTGTCATAAAATTTAATAGTTTACTAGTTTATGGTACGAGTAAGTGAGCCTATCTGTGCGATGAGCGGGTAGCTACATAACGCTATTTCAGCCAAGGTCAATCCCTAGTTGCTCTAAGTAGGCAGATTTAGCAGGTTGACAAATGGCGAGGAGTAATACATTGTTATAACATGATTAAGACGATTAGTAAAATTGGCAATTCAAAGGGGATTATTCTGGATGCGGCATTGTTGGAATTAGCGAACCTCAAAGAGGGGGATAAGGTGAATGTGACTGTGCATGGTGGAGGGACGATTACGTTGGTGCCAGATTCGCCTAAAGTGGACGATGAGACTTTTGATAAGGTTCTAGAAGGAGTTTTAGAGGACTATTCTGATACGTTAAAGAAACTCAGCTAAGAACTGGTGAAAGATTTAATACATCCAAGTATAGAGCAGATTTTGCGTGTACATAAGAGAGTCCTGGAAAAGGATGGCGGTCTATCTGGTGTAAGAGAAATGAGTTTATTTGAGAGTGCCATAGCAGCCCCTCAAGCCACCTTTGGCGGAGAGCCTATCCTCACTGATCCAGTAGAAGTAGCTGCGGCATATCTATTCTATCTCTGTAGAAATCACCCATTTCTTGATGGCAATAAACGGGTAGCTCTCGCTACATGTCTGGTCTTTATGAGACTAAATGCTCTTGAGCCACGAGAAGATAGTGAAGCCTGGGAAGCACTCGTTCTAGATGTGGCGGCTTCTAAATTAGACCGCGTTGAAACAACCGAGCGCTTGCGCTTGCTTGTGGCGAATGAAAGCTAGCTAACGGGCTTAGCCATAGAATATGAAAATGGCTTATTTCTTTTTGGCTTGGCTAGTTGACCATATCCATTGTCCTATTATTAAGAGTCCGATGAATATGAGTAGCAGTATGAGTTCCTGACCTCCGAATGAAATTGAGGACATGTTCATCATCGTTTTCATTTCGCTAAACCTATTTCAACAACGTAGCGAAGAATGGCGGGATCGGAGCTTCAATAACCAAGTCGCGTTTGGTGAACGGGTGTTTGATGCTTAGTTTGGCTGCGTGGAGGGCTAGACGTTTTTGCCCTTTCTCGCCTTTGCCATCGTTGCCGTATTTTTTATCGCCTACTACGGGGCAGCCTTTATCGGCTAGGTGGACGCGGATTTGATGTTTTCTACCGGTGAGGATGTTGAGCTCTACGAGGCTGTGGGTGTCGCTCTGTTGCAGGACTTTGTACTCGGTTTTTGAGAGTTTTCCTTTCTTCTTTTGCTCAGGATTAGTGGCAGAATACATCTTGAAGACTCCGTGTTCCACCAGATAGGAACTGATGATGCCTTCTTGCGCTGGCATGTGACCGTGGACTACTGCGTAGTAGGTTTTGTTGAAATTTGACCACTCGGACTGGAGGTAGGTTTTCACTTCCTCGGTCTTGGCAAACACTAGCACGCCTGAGGTCTCGCGGTCGAGACGATGGACGATGAAGACGCGGTGAGGTGACTTGTAGTTTCCCTTGCTGACGTAGTCGGTGATGTTGTTGTAGGCGGTGCGCTCACTCTCACGTTCATTGCCCATGGTGAGTAGTCCGCTGACTTTATCCACGAGGATGATATCGCGATCCTCGAACAGAATAGTGAGTCCCTTAGGCTCGTATTTTCTGGGCGGGCGTTTGAATTGCTTGTGATGGTGTGACATGAGAAAAGAAGTATGCCTGAGCTTCCAGTTTTAGCAAGATCAAGCTCGGAGGAATGATGCTGGTGGGATGGCAATAGCTATCTTGCGACTAAAGAATATGAAAGCTGAATTGACATAAAATATTCTGTAACTTATTCACTATCTTCTCCGTATTCATAAGTTGATACCATGTTTAGAAGTTCCCTATTATTCCTTAGTTTGATTTTCCTCAGTCAGGTCTGCACTGCTCAGCCAGCCTTTGAGAAAGTCCGTCCTATCTTAGAACGAAGCTGTATCCAGTGCCATGGTGAGAAGAAGACTAAGGGTGGATTGCGGCTGGATACGCTTGAGGGATTTCTTGCTGGCGGGGAAAATGAGGATGTGATCGATCTTGAGAATTTGCCGAAAAGTCACCTCCTGCACGTCATCAATCTCCCAGAAGAAGAAGATGAAGCCATGCCGCCACTGGATAAAACCACCCCACTTTCTGACGCTGAGAAAGATCTCCTCAAACAGTGGATTCTCGCGAAGGCACCCTTTCCTGAGGGAGTAAAACTTACCTCTACTACAAAACTTACCCCTAGTGCTAAGCAGCTGGCGGGCTTGACTAAAATTTCTGCCTATCCGAGCAATATCCAGCTGGACTCGAAGCTAGATTCTCACTCACCAGTCCTCTACGGCTACTATGAAAATGCCACCACCCAGGACCTAACCGATGTCACCAAGTGGGAAATCCAGGACCCAAGCATCATCAAGATGGTGGGAAATGTCATGACTCCGCTGAAAGATGGTAGCACGGTGGTGACGGCAGTGATAGGAGAGAAGAAAACGCCACTTCAGGTAGTGGTGAAAAATGCAAAGACTGAACAGCCTATCAGTTTCACACTAGATGTCATGCCCACTCTAACAGCACTGGGATGCAACACCGGCTCATGCCACGGATCAGCGCGCGGGCAGGATGGCTTTAATCTATCTATCTTTGGTTTCGATCCCAAGGGAGATCACCATCGCATCACTCAAGAGCTACCGGGAAGACGGATAAATACCGCCATTCCTGAGAACAGTTTGCTTCTCACTAAGGCGACTGGGAAAGTCCCGCACACAGGCGGAAAGCTCACTACTCCGAAGAAGAAAACCTATCAGAATCTACTCAAATGGATCCAAGCTGGAGCAAAGTATGATCATGATGAAAAGACGCTTCCCATCTCGATAGAGGTCTTCCCTAAACAGCTCGTGATCCAGGGCTCAGGACAGAGATCTCAGCTTACCGTGATTGCAAAATACGCTGACGGGACTGACCGAGATGTCACCTCGCTCTCATCATTTTCTACTAGTAACGAGTCCAGCGTGAGAGTGAAGCAGAAGACGGGAAAACTTACCTCTGCGGTTCGCGGTGAGGCGTTCATTTTGGCGAGATTTCACACCTTCGTGGAAGGGATGCAGACCATCGTCATTCCTGAGAAAAATGATTACCAGCGAGCAGACTACCCGGCGAATAACTACATCGATACACACATTTCTAACAAGCTGCACAAGCTCCGAATCAATCCCTCAGAGCTCTGCACGGATGAGGTGTTTCTCCGCAGGGTTTACATAGATCTCGTGGGGCATCTGCCTAGTGCTGATGAGCGGAATAAATTTCTAAATGACGGTTCACCAGACAAGCGCGCCAAGCTAGTGGATGAGCTTATCGCCAGACCAGAATTCATAGACATCTGGGTGATGAAATGGTCTGAGCTGCTACAGATCCGCACTTTCAATAACGTCGTCAGCTACAAGGCGGTGCTGCTCTATCATCAGTGGCTTAGAGAGCAATTCCATGCGGGCAAGCCGTTCAACGAAATCATCAGCGATGTCCTGACTTCTAAAGGCGGCACCTTCAAGCAGCCAGCCACTAACTTTTACCAAGTAGAGCGCGATACCAAGAAGCTCACCGAGAACATCGCGCAGACGCTCATGGGCACGCGCATCCAGTGTGCGCAGTGCCATAATCATCCGTTCGACCGCTGGACCATGGACGACTACTATAGCTTCACCGC
>CAKZMG010000102.1 GCA_937128235.1 uncultured Verrucomicrobiales bacterium | reverse complement strand
GCTTGAGAGACTTGCTTGTCCCATTCGCCTGATCACTGAGTTTCTCAAAGCTCTTTTTGCCTCGGACTTTCTTGTCCAGCTCATCAAGTTCAGCATTGATTTCTTCCAGCTCTGGAGGGATCTCATCAGAGCTTTCAGCCACGGCATCCATCCCTTGCTTGATTTCATCGAGAGCCTCAATGGTCGCCTCCTGATCACCAGCGGCCAGAGCCTCGTTGTAGCGATTCACTGCTTCTACCAATGCCTCAAGCGTTTCAATATGAGCATCTGTTTCTGCTACTGTATTCTTAGTCTCATCAGACCGTTCCGCAGCCTTCGCCTTCAGCTCATCGAGTGCGGCGAACTCTTCTTTGAACGCATCTGTTACCTCACCGCTAGCCTTGACCTGAGCTTCAGCAGCTTGGTTCGTGGACTGAGTTACTGCATCTATTCCAGCCTTGGTCTTCTCAGCTCCGTCCCCAGTTGCTGTCGTATCGAGATTGAATGTGTATTTAAAATCAGACATGTTTAGTTTGCTACTAGTTCCAGTTTCCCACCCACCACATTATAGTCAGCCTGCACATCTGCATTATGTCCGCTCACATCACGTCCACTAGCCGTCCGCATCGTCTGCACCACAGCATCTTTCAGGAGGTAGCTCGCACCATTCAGAACCTCCACAGTGATGTCCGCCTTACCTAGAGCAGCCACTTCGACATCATGACTCATGCGCCATTCTCTCGATGCTGCCAGATCCGCACGTCTCACTATCCGGCTCCAGCTCCAGTCCCGAGACACATTCCCACGGTCAAAAATAGCCACATGCTCACCCCGCAAGAGCTGTGCCACCTCCACCTCCTTACCAAACCCAAAGTCAGGTTCAGAAAGAAGGCGATCACCATGGTCCAGAAGAACCGTAGCTCCGTGGGTTATCTTCCAAACGCTGCATGTTGATTCAGGCATTTTTTAATTTAGCTATTTTTAGTTTTCGATCTTCCAAAAGACACTAGAAGCATCTCCTACCTCTGATGAGTCTATCGCGAATGACGTTCCTGCGACTATCGCTCCGACTGAAAGGTGTCCAGTTGTCCCACCAGCAGACAGCCTGGTTAACGCTATCTTCGCACCAGCTGGGATGATGTCACTAGAAACAGTGACCGTGCCTGCCACCAAAGTCGCCGTCCCACTTGTCCTATATCCAACAGGGAGGGAGTCATTATCACCCCACTTTTGACTACTCATTATCGAGCTTCCAGGAGTGACTATATCTATCTTGTTGCCGCAAATCTCGTTATTCAGAGTCGCGCCTGAAAAGTTAAATTTCAGTGTAGAGATATTGCTATTTTTCAAGACATTATTTCCAGATCCCACGATCGCAATAGACCCATTCGGCGCATGTATGTATTGCATTATGTGCTCACCAGTTGAGCCTGAATCTATCCGCACCACCTCGCGTGAAGTGCTGCAAGTAACATTTCTAATAATCCACTGATCATCGCTCTCTGGTCTTAGAAAGATTCCAGTGCCGCCCACCTTAAGCATCCGCACCCCATCAACCACCCCTTTGCAGTCATCTTCCACGCGGATGTCATTCCCGAACGTAGAAGCCGTGAAAACAGTGTGACCACCGACATAGACTTCACCATCATTAGCTTCCAAGAGTCGAATGTGATGGTTTACAGCATCCATCTTGCAGCCTCTAATCTTTAAATCTCCACCATCGACCACGTCTAGTCCTATGTAACCTCGGATGAAACATCCACTAAATTCAGCCACATCGAACCCATCATTAATCTCCACACCCTGAGCCGCAGAATCAGTCCCGCCCACGATCCTACAATTAGAAAAAACAACCTCGCCCGTAAGAGACAGAGGCAAGCCTCTCAGATCAACGGCAGGATAGCCGGGATCGCCTAAAAAGATAGAATTACTAATCTGCACACGAGTCCCTCCAATCACACTTAACGGACGTGGCCCTCCTTTCGAGATAACGTTGGATACATTAATGTAGCTCGCTACCTTTAAGTCTATATTCGCCGCACTATTAGATACAGCCGGATCCGAAATATTAATCCGAGCGTTCCCATTATCATAAAACTGAGAATTGGTCAGCAACATATAGATAACACCAGACCCAGCAGCATGGAGTCCCGTGCCATCATTATTGTCGATATATAGATTAGAAAGAGTTATTTTCGTTCCGGCATCAAGATCGATGCCGTCCATAGCACAATCCCGGACTCGCACATTGTGTATTAAAATGTTTTTACCATCTTTGATATTAATACCCTCATCCTCAGATCCTGTCCCGCCACCAGCAGTGGCCGGCCTAGATTTATTACCATCAATAGTCAGATTAGTAATGCTAATGTTTTCAGCCACACCTCCCACATCAGCAGACATCACAGGGGTGTCATGGAGCACATCATCGAGCAGCTTAATGATCACTCCCTCTCTTGACTCACCCCTTATCGCTACATTAGACAGCAGCGATATAGCCTGTTTAGCAGAGGCTGGATCTTTGCTCACGTAATACACTCCGTCGGGAAAAAACACCGTCCCCCCGCCAGCAGCATTAGCTGCCACTATCGCACTATTGATAGCTACTCTATCATCCAGCGCATCACCCCCGACAGCTCCATAACGAACTACACTAAAAAGCTTCTTAGCATTGTTTAAATCAGCTAAACTAGCAGCCCCCACCTGAGAAGCAGTCACAGCATGCGGGTTATCCACCCTCGCAATGTGTGCGTCGAGTGTCGTCTGCTGAGCCGTGCCTATCGGTTTAGGATCATTTGGCGTAATCACTCCAGGAGGATTCACCACTGCATTCGGGTCTTTAGGTGGCACTATCGGATCTTGCGCTAGCACAGCACCACCAAGAGCAAGCACCCCTAGCAGTGTTATTTTCATTTTGTATTTCAATTTGTTGGTTTTCATTTTGTATTTCAATTTGTTGGTTTTCATTTTTATTGTGAATTGTTAGATTATATTCGGTCACCAGAGCTAAGGAAAACTTACCTCTAAACGATGCCGTCTGGCTCCACAGTCGCGATAGATGAGTTGATCACCTCGAACTTATATCCTGGCTTAGTCGGATCTTTACTCCACTTCGGAGTCTCATCGATGCTCAGCTCACCAAAGACATTCATCACCACACGGTCAGCTCCGTCTTCAGCTCTGCCTTGGCACTTAAACCAAAACTTGATCGAGCGGTCTTTACTCGCAAATGGAGTCTGAGCAGTCGCATTGACGATCTTATCTTTCAGACCGAACTGCATTCTCCAGAACGGCTCTCCAGCTTGCTTAGTCTTAAACTTAATGATGTCACGCACCACACGCTCAGTATCCACCTTAGCATAGCCACCATTAGGATCTGGGCAGTAGTCAGTGTCAGTTTCCTTCTCAGTCTCGAAGGTCACCTCAGTGATACACCCGATGCTTTCCCAGTTCTCCACAGGATCAACATCTGGATAAGCATCAATGCTCACCGTGTTCTCGTCGATAGTTGCGCCATCTTCAGCTAAGAAGCCAAACGCACCGATAATAATTTTTTCTAGTTTCATAATTTTGATTTTAGTTTGTTTTGTAGTTCACAAGATCCTTCCGATCCATCAGATCAGACCGATCTATTCTCTAGGCGATCCCGTTGATCTCCACCCAGCCTTGCTTCTCAGCAGCCTGAGCCTTCGCTTCAGATAGTTTCAGCACTTTCCCAGCCCCACAGATCAGCCCACCAATAGGTCTCCCAGCTCCAGCTGCTAGCACTGTGCATTTCATCTGCACGCTCTCCGCGACCTTAGTCGCAGCCGTCTTTTTCGCTGTCTTAGCAGCTCCTTTAGTTGTTGTTTCACTCATTGTATTATTTGTTTTGGTTTGATTTTTTACGCCAGCGAGACTCGCCAGATCTATATTTTCACATCAGCTCATAATTAAATCCTCACCTCTAGAGCCATCTGAATATCGTAGATCAGAAAACTCGGATCTGGCACCATCTCGTCTCCAATGACGTGCATCTGCTCATAGCACACGTGCACGGCTTCATTAGGAGTCCACCCATCCATTGCTTTCTCGATCATCTCCACCAGCTCATCCGCAGACTCGCCACCATCCCTCAGCACAGCCAAGGTATGCACACTTACCGAGTAGCTCACTTTCTTCCTGAAGTATCCAGATCCACCTTCATTCTCTAGATTCTTACCCCCCACATAGAGAATCACCACAGCCGCTCCTTTGGCTTTCTCCACACTTTTCAGTATCTCCGTCTCGATGTCTTTCTGCTTATCCACGATCACGTCGATCTTCTTTTCTTCCAGTTCAGCCACTGCTACATCCTTTTCTTCAGCCGTGCCATTTCCTGCCACCACATCTGCGATTGCATTATTCAGATCTGCATTGATCAGAGCGTCCAGATAGACCTCCATTTCATTCGCTATGTTGATTGCTTTACTCATGTTTATGCTTCCAGCCCTCCGATGTA
>CAKZMG010000101.1 GCA_937128235.1 uncultured Verrucomicrobiales bacterium | reverse complement strand
ATCACTAACCCTCCCACAATAATCCCTCCTATCACGAATGCGATCCAGCGGTCTTGCTTGAGGATGGATGGTCTGTTAGGTGATTTAGATACGGGAAAACCGATCAGAGCATAGCCCATCCCAGCTATCAGCCCGCCAGCGTGTGCCGCGTTATCTATGAACTGGAAACCTAACACACCCATCAGCACTGTCATGATGACACCGGCAAGCAATCTCCTACGCGATGACTTAGGCACTAAGCGTTTGTGCAGGGTTTCAAACACTAACAGAAAGCCTAACAAGCCCATGATCCCACCACTAGCACCGACACTCGGCTTGGTGAGAAAATGACTAGTCGCTAATCCTCCCATCCACGCTGAGCCAAACATAACAATGATCACGTGCGGCCATCTAGCGAGTAGTTCTACTCTGCGTCCCAGATAAAGAAGTGCCGCTGCGTTCATCACCCAGTGGAGTAAATTCCCATGCAGAAATGGAGCTGTTAGAAACCTCCACCATTCCACATTTTCATGCTTCAGGAGACCCGCTCGCACGACACTATGTGCTGACCAGTCTAGACCTCGTTCCACGTAGAGTTGCACGAGTCCAGACGCTATCATTATTCCTATCAAAAAAAACGTGGCTGGCACTTTTTGCCTAGAGAGCCAGCTATCAAATCTTGATTCATCCGCCTCCGCTTGCCACTCTTCATCACTCGCAGGCTTTCCCTTGCGCAGTGTTTTCCAGCCTTCATAGAGTGGGACTAATCCGAAAATCAGTAGCAAAATCCCACTAATGCCTAACGATGGCGAGAGCAGTGCTTGGGTGTAATTTCCGCCGCTATTACGGAAGCCCGCATAGAGATACCAGAGCATCACTGCACCGAATATCAGACACATTCGCTTGCCGTCATCAATGTCTCCTTCTGCCCAATGGCTACGTCTTTTCCAGAGCGCGTTTCTCAGCTCGGGCACTTCCTCTGGGGCGCGCAGTGAGTCATGATCCGGAGTCCAGATGAGGTCGATACTCCTCTTCGTCTTATTGATTTTCTCAACCAGATCATCAATACTATCTGCTGAAACTTCATCGCCTTTGGTATCTACAAACCCATAGATACCAGAAGCACCAGATACTGGCTTAGGAGGAAATGCATCCTCTCTTGCCCATACTGGTGCGTGTAGTTCGTT
>CAKZMG010000100.1 GCA_937128235.1 uncultured Verrucomicrobiales bacterium | reverse complement strand
TGGGTTCAAGTTTTCGGACTGAGCTAAGAGATTTTCTAAGATCAATTTAGCTTCAGGGTATTCGCCTTGGCGGCGGTGGCGCTTTGCCTTGATAGCTAGTATGGCTGCTGTGGGTGGGGAATTTTCCTGCTCGGTTTTTTTAATAGTCTCCCAGGCTTCGTCTAAGCGATTTGATAATTCAAAAATTTCTGCCTGACGAGTCAGTGCTGTTATCTTTAAACGCGGGATTTTTTCCGCTTGTTGCATGGCGTTTATCGCTCCCTGATAGTTTCTCGCCGTCTGGTATGCTGCTGCGAGTGGTAGCAAAAGCTCCGCGTCGCTGTTTGCAAAATTGGCTACTTTATCTAGGCACTTGCCTGCTTGCTCGGGTCGGTCAGTGGTGAAATAGCATTTCGCCATTTCGAGGTAGGCAAAGGGATCGGCAGGGTCTCTCCTGATGGCTTCCTTGAAATGCTTGATAGCAAGCTGGTGCTGATTTGTCTGGGCAGCGGTGAATGCGGCGACTAATAAGTCGTCATCAGAGAGATGTTTGAGTGATTTAGCCATATTTTATGATGTCTTAAACTGAGTATCACACAAGGTTGGGTCGCTGAAAGTTAAATTTATTATTGAGTTTGCGAGGTGATTTTAACACGGAAAAATTTCTGGTCACCAGAAACTGGGACATTGAAAATAGCCCATTCCTTACGCGTATCAATATTAGAGGCTGGAGGGGTGCCAATGGAGGCATTGGATTCTGTCCAGGTCTCTAAATTAGTTGAGGTTTCAATCTGATAGGTGATGCCGGTGCTGGGGTAATTTTTGGGTCTTTGGTAACGAAACTCCGCTGAGCTTGTTCCAACATTGGTTAGCTTAGTTACTCCCACGGAAGCTTCCGCGACTGTGGGATCACCTCCGAAGGCTAGCTCCCAGAGGTTGTTGTAGTCGTCTCCATCGTTGTTTGAGGTGTGGTCTTGTGTGGTGAGATCGCCGAAGTGGATCATTTCCCAGTTGTCATCTAGCTTATCCGCATCAGTGTCTAGAAATGGTGCTGGGACTGAGGCTAGGTTAGGTTTCTGGGCATCTGTCCAGGCTTCAAGCGCTAGGGTGAGATCTGCTTGATCCACCTGACCGTCACCGTTCATGTCGCCCTTTTGCCAGGTGCTGCCAGTGCCCCAGTTGGCGGCAAGTAGATCTAAATCAGCCTGATCTACGGCACCATCGAGCGTGACATCTGCCATCACTCCGCCACGTATCTCGATTTCGCTCAGAGCGAGAACGTTGTTATCATCTCCTCCACCAGCGTCGGACTCCCGTGTGATTAGAATTTTATGACCCGCGACTACTTGTGCATCGCTGAGGGTGACTTTGAGAGTGGAGGGACCGCCTAGAGCGTCGTTATCGTTGAGATCAGTGTAGCTGGCGATGACATTTTCTGAGGCATCTAGGATCTGGATGGTGATGTCTCTTAGCCGTGACTCGAAGTTTCTGCGATTGAATAGAGTGATTTCGCGGATGCGGTAGGTGGTGCCGAGATCTACTTTAAACCATGGGTTTACGTCATTGCTGGCGGAGTGAAATAGGTTTAGACTGCTACCGTCAGTGTTGGCTGTTTTGTCTCCATCTACGGCGAGGCCAGCATGGAGATTTAGCCCACTGTCTTGATAGACGGAGCTGCTGGTGGTCATTTTTCCAGAGGCTAAATTGGGCAGGGTGTTGATGGAAATGCCGTCAACATCGATACGGAAGGTGGCTGACTGGATGGCATCTAGATCCGCAGAGCTGAGTGCGACTGTGTAGGTTCCGTTGTTATTAGTGACTGGGACGGTGACTGGACCTGTGGCTGTTAGGCGTGATGCGGTGACGGAGTTGATGATTTTGCCTTGTGTGACGGAGGTGATATCAATGATGCCGTTAGCGGGGCGGTCAAAGACGATGGCGTAGTAGCGATCGCCAGATTTATTCATGGTCATGCGGCCCCAGGTGCCGCTGGCGTCAATACCGCTGGCACGGGTTGTCTTGATGGATTCGCCATTGACTGACATCCAGTTTCCCAGCTGAGCCATCCGTGTTACTTGCTCTGGAGGGATGACACCGAAGCGGTCAGGACCGATATTGAGCAACATGTTTCCGCCTTTGCTAGATGCTTCAGCGTAGAGCTGCACAGCTTCTCGGGTGGATTTATAGTTCGCTCCGTTGGCGTTTGACTTAAAGCCCCATGAGGTGTTGTCCCATGCTTGAGCGGTTTCCCAGTCGAAGGGTAAACCGGATGCGGGGATGGTGCGCTCTGGTGTTCCGAAATCTCCGTTAGGGTTTTCTAGCCCGCTGAAGAGTCGGTTATTGACCATGATGCCGGGTTGTTTGGCACGGATCATTGTCATCATGGCTGCGGCATTCCAGTCAGTGTCTTGGACCGTATCTGAGCTGTAATCAAACCATAGCTCATCGATTTTTCCGTAGTTGGTGAGCAGGTCTTCGACATGATTGTAGATGTAGGATTTATAGGAGCCGGCATTGGGGTCAGGCTCTGCGGTGTTTTCATCTACTCTGCCGTTGGCCATCACCGCAGGTTTCGGGAGATTATTATTTCCCCGGTAGGCATTGGGGTGTTGCCAATCGATGGTGGAGTAGTAGAAACCCACTTTTAGTCCTTGCGCACGGACGGCGGTCACGAGCTCCTGCATCAGGTCGCGTCCAGCGGGGGAAATGTTAGATCCACCGTAAGGATTGGCTGTTTTTCCTGGCTGGTTGGTTGCTCCAGTTGACCAGTATTCATTGCTGTTGAAGAGGGTGAAGCCATCGTGGTGCTTGGCAGTGACGACTACGTATTCCATACCAGCATTTTTAGCGCTCAGCGCGAGATCTGTAGCCCATGTGGTGCTGGGTGCGAACAATGGTCGTAGTTGAGTGTTGTAAGCACTGGTGTGGATATTAGCACCGTGCTGAATCCATTCCGATGCACCTCCTACAGTACTGCCATTCCAGGCTCCTTCTGTGCCACTATAAAGGCCCCAGTGCACGAATAGACCCACTCGATCATCATTCCACGCTTCTGAGTCTTGGGCTCTGGCGTTACTTCCAGCTATAAATAGGAACAGCTGTAGAGTGATGAGATAGGTGGCTAATTTGTACATGTTGGTGTCTATTATTAGTCATAAGAGACACTATCACAACAAAAATTTGTATTGACCATGTGACCTGTTTTGCAGTTCACTTAGCGTGCTTCATAAATGATGAGAAATCGGATTGAACATAAGTCGGTAGTAGAACTTTTGGCAGATAAGATAGCTGATGGAATCCACGATGGGGTGTGGAACGATAAGTTACCGGGGTATCGAGTGCTGGCTGAGAAATATGCTGTGAGCGGGGATTCTGCTGCCAAGGCGATTCAGTTGCTAGAGTGTAGAGGATTGGTGTCTGCTCATGAGCGTGGGAGGCCTCGGAGGATTCTGTCAGAGGCTAAGCAGGTCAAATTGAAGAAGAAGCGATTGATTGTGTTGTCTGGGAAGCATATTGGGATCGGGGCGCTGGGAAATAACACATGTTTGCTGATGATAGAGGAGTGGGTGGCAGCTGGTGGGGTGGTAGAGCAAGTGCAGGTAGGAATGTCCAGAGTCAATAAGCCGAAGGCGATGATAAAGGAAATAATCAAGAAGCATCGACCTGATGCGTTATTGATCTATGTGGGTTCTAAAGCGTGGATACATGGGTTTCTGGAAGAGGATATTCCTATTTACTGCTTAGGTGGTGAGCTTTGGAAGGTGATGGATCTTGTCACAGGGTCTGGCTATGCAATCATGCCTATGCTGATAGATCTACTTAGTGATTTGAAGGCTGAGGGACATACTAGAATCCTCCTTCCTGATAGTATGGGGAGAATGCAGCTCAGGGAGAATCGAATCATGGCGTATGAGGAAGTATTTGAGGGCATTCTTTCTGAGGAAATGATCTCTCAGAGTAACCCGATATTTCAAGAGAATGTACCTGCTGTCTGGCAGGACTATTGGGAACGTTCATTTCAGGAAGTGAAACCTAGTGTTGTGATTTTGAACTCAGCACACGAGGTCTTGTCACTCTATAGTTTTTGTAGGATGAAAAATATTCAAATTCCTAATCAACTTAAAGTCGTATGCCTCGCTTATTCAGCGGATTTAGAATGGCTACTCCCTAGTCCGGTTCAGCTAGAATTTCCTGCTGAGAAGGCTGCGAGGCATTTTCGTAAGTGGATGAACTCTGGGATGGTGACTCTGGGTTACAAAGAATTTTCACTGGTGCCTCACAGCGAATGAGATTGAGTTTTTTTAGCAGGGGGAAAGTAATTTTCTATTTTATACCTCTAGTGTTAAATGCCTAAATATAACAGACCTTGTTCTTTATTGCAGACAGGTAACTTTACCTTAAGATTTGGGCATATAAAATCATGGAAAATCATTCGATCACTATCATTAACCAAAAGGGAGAGAGTCGGACTTTAAATTTCGTCCCTTATTCTTATCGAAATTTAATGGAGTTCATTCTTCATGAGCTCTATGAAGACATCGGGGCCTGTAAGGGGAAGGCGTGGTGTGGGACTTGTCATGGGGCTATTTTACAAGGTGTGTGTGATGATGAGATGTTCGGTGAGGAGGTGAAGACGCTGGGGAAATTAGAGACAGTTCCTGAGAGTAGGCTGGCGTGCCAGATTATGTTAGAGCCAGAGCTGGATGGGATGGTTTTTAAAATTATTGGGGATGGTTAATTGCTGAGTCTGCCTCCAATGATAAAGATTAACCATATTTATAAAGTTGATATCGTGATGCAGCGGCGCAATTGCACGCTTGGGGAGGTAGTGGACGAGGCGCTGGCTTCTGCTTAACTAGTCAGTTATGTGCTATCTGTTGTGCTACCTTGTTTGCAGATAACTCTCCTTCCCAAGGCATCATAGCGGTATTCTACTTTATTGCCTGATGATGGAGGCTGGAAGCCCCCGGCACATTCTACTTTGGTCATTCTGTTGTCTAGATCATGTCCTGCTTCGTAGGTTTTATTGTTTATTTCGTAATCGGTCAATCCTGTAGTTATACCACATAGCAAAACAAATCGGACAAAACTAGTTTTTATGATACATTCTATTCATGGGAAGAAAACGTGGTCAAATAGACTTTAAAAATGAAGCCTCAGAAGTAGCGAAGCTCTTCAAGACAGAGAAAATACAATGGAGGAAAGAACGCCTTCAAGCAATCAAGCTATTGTTAGAAACCGAAATGTCTTTTGTAGAAGTTTCATCTATTGTGGGTAAGGTTCCAAGCGTAGTGAAGGACTGGACTAAATTATTCCGAAAAGACGGTTTAGATGCTTTACTCGTGAGAGGTAACGGAGGAGGACGTAAACCTCTCATGGAGAAACACATTCAAGAGGAGCTTACTGAAAAACTTCGATCTGGGACATTCAGAACCGCTGGTCAAATATCACATTGGCTTAAACAAGAACATCAACTCGAGTATGGAAAGGGTAGTATATATTATGTGCTGGGAAAGCTCGGAGGGCGCTTGAAAGTGCCTCGCCCATGCCATCAGAAAAAAGACCCAGAGCGTGAAGAGCTTTTTCGTACTACACTAGCTGAAGAGTTAAAAGCTCTGGATCTACCTAAGTGTAAAGAAATAAGTCTATGGGTTTATGATGAGATGCGTTATGGACTGCATCCCCTTTTACGCAAAATGTGGTCACTTATTGGCACCCGTGTGGTGGCTCCTGTAAATCGTCGCTTCAAATGGGGATATTTATTTGGAGCAATTGAGGTTGAAGGATCTGGAAGCGAGTTCCTTTACACCGATGGCTTAAGTAAAGATTTTGATGCTGCTTTTATAGAGCAAATATCCTCAAATGATCCTGATAAAATACATGTAATTATCGGAGACGGTGCAGGCTTCCATCATAAACAAGGTCAGGACAATGAAGCCTTGTTACCATCAAATGTTAGAATTTTAACACTGCCACCGTATAGTCCTGAGTTAAACCCAATAGAGAAACTATGGGATGTTGTAAAAGACACTATATGTTCGGTAAATTGGGAATCACTCGAGCAATTGGAAGAACAGATGACTACAACGTTGAGAATATTATGGGAGAAATCTGAAGGCTTCTCATCGTTCTTTACAAGCAGCTACCTTCGCACTGAATTAAACGCTATAAACAAATGACGTAAGTCTGATTTGTTTTGCTAAATGGTATAACCCGAATGAAGATGCGGACACATCGCAAAAAGATAAGAGCAATCCATTTATCCATAAGCCTAGTCATCCGCAGGTATTAGGCGAAATATGTCTTCCGCCGTCTAAGACATCCGAGTAAGGAGTTAGATTTTTGTGTTGAATATATGAAAAGACTTTTTCTCTTGAATCTTAAGCGTCTAACAAGTAAGTTGTAAAAATGTTACATAGACCTTCCAAGTTCTTACTGTGTTCGACGACCACCCTATCATTGTTATTGCATAGCGTTTCAACTGCTCTTGATGAAGATAATGATGGGATGAGTGATGTCTGGCAGAAGGTATATAACATCGCTTCATTCGATACGATTTCTGATCCTGATAAAGATGGCAGGACAAATCTGGAAGAGGCTCGCGTGGGTACTAATCCGAATGATAAAAATGATTATTTCAGAACGATCCATTATCAGATTAAACCTGATGTAGGAACAGTTGACCTTACTTGGAGAAGTCTAGAAGATAGGTCATATAATGTGCAGGAATCTAGAGACCTTGTGAGCTGGAATAATCTTCACCAAATGCGAGGAATAGTTGGTGACCAGAGTTCAGTATCGTTAAATATTCCGACAATCCCAGGTAATGATAATTTTGAAAGTAGATTGGCAACATCTACTCTAGTTGGACAGACTTTAGGACATAATAAGTAAGCAACCGCTCAAACAGATGAGCCTGACCACCCTGTTTCAGCAGGGCAGAATTCAGTATGGTGGACATGGAAAGCTAATGTAGAAGGCGAAGTCACAATAAGCACGTTTGGTAGTGATTTTGATACAACTCTGGCTGTTTATAAGGGAGATGTGCTGACGACATTGATACTTGTAGCAGCCAATGACGATAGAGGATTAAGCAAGCAAAGTTCTGTGACATTTACTGCGGATCTGAGCCAGTACTATTCCATTAAAGTGGCAGGATATAACGGAGCGAGTGGTAGTATTACTCTAAATCATCCTCTGTCAGCGGATGCCTTACCTCAGCCTACTGTCTCTCTGGACAAAGTACCAGAAAAAATGTTCTTTCGTTTGAAAGGAGATCGTTTCTCGGATAGAGATACAGATGGTGATGGGTTAGTAGTTTGGGAAGAAAGATTACTAGGCACAGATCCTACGAAAGCTGATACAGATGGTGATGGTATGAGTGATAGCCACGAATTTACTCATGACTTTGATCCTAATAATCCAGCTGATGCCACGCTCGATGCGGACGGTGATGGAATTAGTAATGTTAATGAAATAGCCACCGGGACGCATCCTAGAAATCCAGATAGTGATGGCAACGGAATAAACGATGCGCTTGAGGATCCCGATGGTGACACGCTCGCGAATGCAGAAGAGCTAAACATCCATAATACGAACCCTCTAAGTCCAGATACTGATGGAGATCAAATGCCAGACAACTGGGAATTAGATCATGGATTGGATCCGACTGAAGCAGATGGTGCAGATGGGCAAGACGGGGATCCTGATGGAGACGGAATATCTAATTTTGATGAATACTTAAATGGCACTGATCCTCAAACTAAAGATTCAGATGGCGATGGAGTTGATGATGATATTGAGATTGATCAAGGTAGTGACCCAAATAGTTCAGCAGATGAAGGAAAGATTCCTGAAGAAGTTTTAAAAGAGTTAACTTTTAGAGTAGGAGATCCCAGTGACAGCCACTCTGAAAATTGGTTACTCTGTATCAGAGGTGTTGGTGATGATCCAGATACAAGAAGATTAAAAGTAAAAGGCAGGGATTTTGGTGTCATGAGTGATCCTAGATCGTTTAAGCTGCGTGTTGGAAAAAGCTACGAGATAACTGTTCTTCACCAAGGAACAAAGCCCGATGAAGATCCAGACTATGATTGGGAAGCTACTATAGACAGTTTGCCTCATGGAGTGGCAAACATTGTTGGCCCTGGAGACTCTGTCTCTGAGACAGAAGCATTCATCGTGGGCGACTACTGGATAGTGGATAACCGAAAAGCTGTGCTAACTAAAGAAAAGCATGGCGATGACATGAACATCATCCAAGGAAAAAAAGCTTACCTCCGCCCTATAGAAATAGTTCCAGACTACAACCGTGATGGTAAGATAGACTTAGCAGACCGTGGACGTGTAACAGAAGAAAATCCTTGGAGGTGGTGGATCAATGATGATGATGATCGCCTTGATGAAGACCGTGGTAATAATCTTAGAGATATATCAATGACTGACACTTCGAAACAAGATTGTAATGATAAGAAAGTGGACGGAATGCGAGACTTACTAGATTTTTTCCCTCTACACTTAGATTTAAAAGCAGCTACTGAAATTTTCCCTAACTCTAGATTCAAATACATACTCAAACATGAAGAATCTGCATTCCATTTCTATGAAGACAAGTTCACAAAGTTAGAAGCTACTTTACCTCATAATGCCATCAACAATTACATTATCAGCGAGCTGGCGGCTCATCAGCATAAAGATAAAGACCTCCTACATATCACAGCATCAGGTGTCGAGCTGCCAGAAGCCATTATGAATGCTTTTTCGAATGGGAATGGAACTATTGTTTTAGAGGGGAATAAGTTGGCACTAAAGCCTATAGTTTTAGAAATAGTAAACAGGCAAGACGGTGAAGTAGCAATGGATTTAGTGCTTAATATCAACTTAGGGCTTGTGGAAACTATGTTCAGGAGACTTAACTTAAGGAGCGTCACACAAGGTAGTGGAGGATTGCCTACCAATATGGGAAGACAGTATGAGTATCCAGATGAGTTAACTAATGGCAAATATCTAGCATATATCCATGGCTATAATGTCTCTGGCGTGAGTGCTCGCGGTTCACAGTCTAATATATTCAAACGTATGCACCAACTAGGGAGCAAAGCCAGATTTATTGGAGTTTACTGGAATGGAACGCCTAATCCTCCAACTACAGCAATTAGTGCTATTCCACCAGACTATCATCAGGCAGTTCAAAATGGATTTATCACAGGCTCCGAGTTAGTTGATAAATTTAACGAACTCATTGAAGAAGGTGCTGACATTACCATCATGGCTCACAGTTTAGGGAATGTACCAGCAAGTCATGCTATAGCCAATATGGGACTCAATGTGACTAATTACTTCATGATTAATGGAGCAGTCCCTATTGAGGCCTATGATGAGGAACAGCCTGATGATACGATGGCAAGGAACATGACAGAAGACGATTGGAAACCATTTTATGATTACGGAGAGGGTGATGATAAGGGATCAGAAAAAAGACTATTTGCCTCTAAATGGTATGATCTTTTTCCTGAAAAGGATAATCGAAATAAGCTCACTTGGAGAAATCTATTTGCTAAACCAGCCCTGCTAACCAAGGCGTATAATTTCTACTCTCAAGGTGATGAAGTAGTAGAAAATGCAAATGAAACAGAGGAGTTTGGTGACTGGGACAACTTAGCATGGTCAGCGTCAGGGCGGCATGCATGGGTGCAACAAGAAATTGCTAAAGGAGGACAAAATTCATTGGCTGGTATTGGTTTGAAAGATTTGAATGGTGGCTGGGGATTTTCAAATCTTTACCTCTCTGATAGCCCTCTTTTTTACACATTTCCTCATTGGACAGTAGATAATATTACTAAACAGGATCTGAGGACTAAACCTTACCACAAGTCATTTTTCTATTCTGATCTGTATGACTCTGAAAAAGGTTCAGCCACCGCGGCGGATAATAGATTCCAAATCCTAGCCACAGGTGTCCCCGCCATGTCTTATGCGATTGCAGTGAACCCAATAGATCCTCTAAATGCACTTAACAACGATGGTGTAGAGAGAAATTATAACATGCAAGCCGAGTTAAAGGGATCAAATATTGTAACTTGGCCAGCATTAGATGCTCAGCATCAACTAGATTGGGGGCATAGTGATTTCAAAGATATTTCGATTCAGTTTGTTTATCCTATGTATAGAAAAATATTAACCCTAGCAAAATTAAATGAAGAATAGAAAATTACATATCCTCACTAAGCTTATTTTAAGTATATTCCTAGCCTCACTAGCTTCTTGTAAAGAGACGCATACTGTTAATCTCGTAGTGACAGAAGAAGATGGTTCTCCAATCGAGAATGCTAAAGTTAGCATTGGTTTCATTGCATCGCTTCCATCTAAAACCAAAGAATTGATAGGAAATACTAATGCCAAAGGTGCATATTCGGCAACTGAATACGCACAACTAAGCACCCTAGTGAGAATTGAAAAAGAAGGTTATTATCAATCAGAAATTAGAGGCTTGAATCGTAAAAAAGATCATGATTTGAAGTTTGTTTTGTATAAGAAAATAAAACCCATCGCTCTTTATGCAAAACGCCTTAAGGCATTCCCTACTATTAAAGAGAAAGATATAGGTTATGACTTGGAAATAGGTGATTGGGTAGGACCTAATGGTAGAGGTGTTCACAAGGATGTAATATTTAATTTGAGATATAAGAAGAAGGATTATTGGACTTTTGACTTTCATTTAGTTGTGAAATTTCCAAATCCCGAAGATGGAATAGCTCAGTTTGAAAATAATTTATATAGCAAACTAAAAGGACCACATAAAGCTCCCCAAAGTGGCTATAAACCAGAATGGATACAAACGGCCTTCCGGAAAAATAAAGATAGTCCTACGATCAAAAATACAGATGTAAACAGGGGACATTGGATGAGGGTTCGGAGTAAAGTGGATGAGAACGGTAATCTAGTTAGTGCCAATTATGTGAAGATCTATGGTGATTTTCCCGATGTTCAGTACTATTTCAATCCAACACCAAATGATAGAAATCTAGAGTTTGACCCGAAGAAGAACTTATTCAAAAATCTCGAAGCATCTGATTTACCGAGAGAACCGTAAAGAATGAAAATATTATACACCATGTTGCTAAGCTTTCTGGCTGTCACTGTGATCGCACTCCATTAGGAATCAAACCCGTTCCTGAGGCGGCTCCTACCCGATAGCCTGTGTTGGTAATGACCCTTAGTAATAAAGTGACCTAAAGGGATGAACTTTCTCATCTGAATATCGACTTTTACCTTGTCTTCGGAGAGATTTGGAGTAGGTTGTTAAGTGGATAAAGTAATTTTTTTATCCGTTATACATAAACGCTTGGGATTTATTTATCTCAGGCATCATAGAAGTAACCATAAATAATAAAATGAAAACAAATAATATAAA
>CAKZMG010000099.1 GCA_937128235.1 uncultured Verrucomicrobiales bacterium | reverse complement strand
GATGAATAGACGAAATTTTTTCCTGAAGAGTAGCTTGGCTGCAATGGGGGCGGCTAGTATTTCAAAAGCTGCTGAACAAGCAAAGGATGGTGGGTCAACTGTCGATGAAATGGGGTTTCCTGTTACCATGGCTCCGCGTCATGATGGCTGTGAGATCATCTGGGCTGTTAATGCGGGTGGTAAGCCTGTGAAGGGATATATCGAATACGGTGAGACTGAGAAGCTGGGGGAGACGATGAAGAACGATGGCTGGGGGCTGAGACCTTCTGGAGATAAGGTTATCAAAGTACGCTTGGAGGGACTGAAGCCAGGGACTAAGTATTGTTATCGTACTGTAACAGAGAGTTATGATACCAAGAAGCCAGAGGTGAAGAAGTCTGGAGTGAGGACATTTACCACGCTAGATCCAGCCGCTGGAAAATGTAAATTTTCTGTCTGGAATGATACGCATAAGCACTACGATACGGTAAAGAAGCTGGAGGAAATGACGACTGCGGGGGACTTTCTATTTCTTAATGGTGACATCTGCAATGACTGGCATACTGAGGAAGATATTCCTGAGACTCTGTTAGAAAATGGAGGGATAGAAATGTCTGCTAAGCATCCGCTGTTTTTCGTGAGAGGAAACCATGACATCCGTGGTGCCTACGCGGGGAAGATGGAGGAATACTGTGCCATGCCAGAAGACAAGCCATGGTATGCCTTTCGCCAGGGGCCAGTAGCATTTATCTGCATGGATACGGGGGAAGATAAGCCAGATGATCATCCGTATTTATTTGGCAGAGTGGCGTGTGAGCCGATGCGGAAAGAGCAGGCTGAGTGGCTTGCGAAGGTCATCGAGCAGCCGGAAATGAAAAACGCACCTTATCGTGTGTTGTTCTGCCACATTCCGCTGCGGTGGACGAATGAGACGGAAAAAAGGAGCTATGATTCACACAGCAAACGCAGCCGAGATCTCTGGCATGATAGCTTAGTGAAGTGGAAGGCTCAAGTCGTGGTGTCTGGTCATATGCACCGCACCGCATTGATCGATCCTACGGATGATTTCCCCTACGCGCAGCTCGTAGGTGGTGGACCTAAAATGGATAGTGCTACGGTTATTACGGGTGAGGCTGATGAAAAAGAATTTACGCTGAAGTGCACAAAACTTGATAAGAGTCTGGCGCATGAATTAAAGCTGAAGCCACTAACATAATCTAAAATAAAAAATGGCAGCCACCGCGAAGTGACTGCCATGGTTACCATGGAGAGGTAGTAATTGCTAAAATGGTTAGAGATTAAAACTTGATCTCGAATCCAGCATAAACGGTGCGTCCTGGGTTAGCTCTCGCGCCATCAGGTAGGCGTGATGAGATGTAGCGCTCATCGAACATATTGGATAGTCCACCAATGAGTTTCACGCGCTCGTTCATCTGGTAGTAGCCGCTAAGATCTACTGTGAAGCCATCGCCTACCGCACCATTTCTGGCTGATGATCCCGCGGCAGCTGTATCTTCCAATGATGTTCCAAATGACTCACCAATGTAGGTAGCATCCAAGTTGGCTCCCCATTTTTCAGCCTCGAATCCGATACCGAATGATGCCTGGAACTCGGGGATGTATGGGATACGTGCATCATCCGCACCGCCAGCGTAGATGTTGTTTCCTGGTCCACCGCTGTCGAGAGCATTGTCTATCTTAGCAGAGGTGAGTGTGGCGGTGGCATAGACAGGTATTTGATAGCCTCTATTTCCATTGAGTAAATCGTAGCTCACACTTGCTTCTAGACCATAGACAGTTGCTGCACCCGCATTGGTGGAGCTGGTGTCGCCTAGTCCTGCATCAGATGAGATGATGTTAGAGTAGTCTGAGTAGAAGAGTGCCAGCTCAGCATTCACGCGATCTGTGCGATGTCTGAGACCTATCTCGTATCCGATGCTCTCTTCTGGATCTACTCCGCTCTTCTGGGCTGAGCGAGGTCCCGCGATGGATACTCCTTTGTAGATTCCACCGTAAACGAGGTTAGCATCATTGATTTCATAGGTGAAGCCTATCCCAGGTGCGAGGTAGTTTGTGCTGCCTTCGTAGGTCTTGTCTTTTGCGTAGTCCGCATGAAATTGATCCACATACTCGTATCTAACACCTGGCTTGATTGTTAGTTTGCCAAAGTCCATTTCATTCTCTACCCAGAGTGCGATGGCTTTTGATTCTTGGAGTCTGTTTCCTTCCTTATCTGGTCCACGGTATCTGCGATCTACAGAATCCACACCGCCATTTGCATTCATGTTATAGCGGTCTGCGTGCTGGAATCTCCTGATGTTGTCTTTGTGAAGTCTCACTCCGAAGTCCATCGTATTGGCAGCATTAAAGGCTTCGAAATTATAGCGTCCAGCAAACTGGAGACCGTATGACTCGTAGTCGCGGTTATTCGCTTTTACATCGAGTGCGCCGGCGGTGTTGCCATTGAGTATTCCGAACTGAGTGGCATTAGCAGCAGTGTTTCCTAGCACGGTGTGTGCGCTTGTTCTACCAGCTCCCACTTTGTTGAGCTTGTACCAGTTTCTTGAGAATTTATTATAGTAAGCGGTGGTATCAAAGCTGAGGTTTTCAGATGGTGCAAATGAATACTTCAAGTGTGTGCGGTGATGCTGAGAGGTGATGTTGTCAAATCTTGATCCAGCATAGCGCATGTCTGGGTTACGCTTAAAGTCAGCATCTGTTAGACCGAGGTAAGACTCGTTCGCATCTAGGTCTGAGTAGCCGTAGCGAAACTCAAATTTCTGCTTCATGGCAGTATCTGGCTCCCATGATAGCTTGAGCATTGGCTCGATGAGTGAGTGCCCAGTATCGCGCGGGTTACTATTTTCTGGAGTGGACTGCACATTTCTGAAGCCATCAGATCCATCATAAAACATCTCTAACAGATAACCGAATTTTCCGTTACTCGTATCGATTGTATTGCCGTAATAGGAGTGAGCTTTTATTGCGTTGTCCGTGCCGTAGAGAAACTTCGTATAAAATGTTTCTTCTTCAGGAATCTCGGTTGAGAGGAAATTTACCACCCCTCCAGTAGTCTGTGGGCCATACTTTACCTGGCTAGAGCCTTTGAGAATTTCTAGTCCTCTCATGCGTCCTACTTTAGGGGAATAATACGCGCTTGGAGCAGAGTAGGGGGCAGGTGCCATGAGGATACCGTCTTCCATTACGGTCGTTCTATCCATGCGCACGCCATCAGCTCCACGGATGGAGAGATTTGGGAAAAACCCGGTTCCTGTCTCATCTCTTGAGAAAACGCCAGGCACGCGAGCTACGATCTGGTTCAAGTTCGTTGAGTGCTGGCGAGTGAGTGCTTGCTTATCCAGATAGGCGGCTGAGCCGGCAAGTCTGAAGAGTCGCTCAGTATTTCCTACCACAGAGGAAGCATCTAATTCTTCGATGCTCTCAATGTTTTCCTGCGCGATGGCTGAACCCGCTGCCGCGAAGATGGCTAGTAGGCTTATTAGGTTGTTCGTTATTGGTTTCATGTTTGCTATTTATTGGTTGTAAAATTCAGTTTTTGGAAGGCGAGACGGTTTTATTGAGAATGAATCTCATTAGCAAGTAATTTCTGTATTTTTATTTCAACCTAAGCATTATACTAGGAAAAGTGAACAAGATGCTGTCTGATGGGCAAAAAAAATCACTCACCGGATATGAAGCCAGCGAGTGATGAAAAGTGTTGATCCTAAGTATGTTTACTTCCTGCGTCGCAGGATGAGAGCAAGTCCTCCGAGCCCAAGAAGAGCTGTGGAAGATGGCTC